>JACADU010000216.1 GCA_013388415.1 Bryobacteraceae bacterium | reverse complement strand
AGCGATGCTGGAAGGCGGCCGGTTGAGGCGGTTCTTTGTGGACAAGACGTTGGATGGGCGGCTAAGGGTGCTGGAGGCCGGCCCGTCCGGCGCGGCGACGCAGGGCAGGCCAGAGCAGCCATAGGGCGCAGGCGGCAAGGGCGGCGGCGGAGGCGGAGCGGGCGAGAGTCATTTCGAGGCCGCCTGTTTAGAAGAGCTCGATGCGGCAGGGGCCGTCGCAGGCGGGCTCGAGGACAATCTGTCCGATGTTGTCGCGGGCGACCGGCAGGGGACGGCCATTGACGGCAGCCTCCCAGCCGGGGGTGTGGGAAATCTGGATCGAGACAACGTGCTCGGGACGGAGGTTGGCGGTGACGACGGCGGCGCCGGAGGAGATGTCTCCGTTCTTCCATTGGAAGGAAACATCGGGCAGGCCGGGGTCGTCGAGCGCGGCGACGTAGCGGGCGAGCGGTTTGACATCGCGGTAATCGGTGAGAGGGGCTGCCAGAGAGGATGGGCGGAGAGCATGGGCGAGAGAGGGACGAAGGCGTGGGACGGCGTAGACGACCTCGGGACCATGCCGCCAGAGCTCGGCAAGCGAGGCGAACTTCTCCGGGTGGGAGTAGGGGTGGTACCACTCCTTGCTGGTTGGGGCGCCGCCGACGACGGCGTCGCAGCCGAAGGCTTTCAGCAGGCTGAGAGCATCCGGGAGGGCGGCAGCGGTGAGAATGCCGTAGTTGGCCTGCCAGAGGGTCTTGTTTCGGATGCCGTTATCGAAGCCGCCGGGGAGCATGGGCGTGTCGCTGAAGGCGGTCATCCAGAAGCTGATGGAGCCGGGGGCGAAGACCCGCCGGCCGGGCATGTGCTCGCCGAGCCAGCGGGAGACTTCGTATTCGGCGGTGGTTTCGATGGCGATGGGGCTCGCTTCGCCGGCGGTCACGGCGCGCTGCCGGGAAATGACGGGGACAGCACAAAGCAGGACCGCAGCGGCCACGAGCGGATGCGCGTAGCGTCCGGCGCGGAGTGGCGGGACCAGCGCGAAGAGGATGGCGGCGAGCATCCAGAACGTCACGTCCAGCTCGAGGTGGTAGCGTTCCGATTGCGGCAGCAACGACACCCCGAACCAGCAGGCGAGCAGCGTCATCGCGGCGGGCGGATAGAGGGAAAGAACTCCGAAGCGGAGAAGCGGGGCGGCGCGGAGTTTCGACAGCAGCAGGAGGAGGATGACGAATCCGGCGATTGCGCCGGCGACCCAGGGCCAGCCGGGGCGCAGATGGCCGACGAGGATGGGGGCATTGGTCCTGATGGTGTCGATGGTGGACGGGGGCAGCCAGGGCGAGGAAGACGCATAGGCGGCGGCGCCGAGACAAGCGGTCTTGACCCAGGCGCGAAGACCCATTCCGTGCAGGCTTGAGAGCAGGTAGGCGAAGACAACGAAGGCCAGGGCGACGGCGCCGAGCCAGTTGGAGAGAGCGACGGCGGCCATGGAGAGGGCGGAGAGGACGTCGAGGAGCCTACGGCGCCGGGTGATCGCGGAGTGTAACAGAGCGAGGGCGACGGGTACGAGCAGAAGGGAGAGCGCGTGTGGTCCCTCGCCATAGCGGACGAGGGTGGACATGCGGCGGGGGCCCAGGAATCCACCGGCGTCGTTGCGAATCGCCTCGACGAGCCAGACGGAGGGCGAAAGCAGCGAGTAGCCGAGCGCCCCGATAAAGGAGGGCAGGGGAGTGGCGCCGAGCGAGGACAGAGCCCAGAAGAGCGCGACGGGGCATAGCGCGTAGATGACGGCGGTCACCGCATGGTAGGCATAAGCAGGGGAGACGTTCGCCGCAGATGCGCAGGCGGCGACGATGAAGTGCAGCAGTGGCGGATAAGCGTCCTGAAACGGAATGCCGGCATACCAAAGGGGAAACCAGCCGAAGTTGGGGAAGTGGTCTGAGATGTAGCGCGCGAGGCCGATGAACGCGGCTTCGATGGAGCCCATCTGGCGGGTGTATTCGACTCCGTAATATGGGCCGATGACAGCCGCGTTGACGGCCAGGATGAGCCCGGCAAGCAGCCACGACGGAATTTGCAGAGGTTGAGAAGCGGGGGTGGCAGGGCGCGGCGCCCGAGGGCGAACAGGCTTGGGCTTGGTTTTGCGGCTCACGCGGGCTCAGGGACACCGTAGCACGGCGCGCGGGGAGACCGTTCTGTCCGCTACTTCCTCGGGGGGCTGATCATGATGTGCGCGCCAGGGGTGCCGGGGTACATGAGCCAAGGGGCGCCTTCCTTGGGTTTGGTGGAGAGTCCGGTGGTTTCGGCCGTGGCGTACGGCGTGTAGATGACCCAGCGGAGGTAAGCGTCGTTGACCTTGCCGGCGGCGGGGTCAAAGGACGAGCCGGTGAGGACGTAAAGGGTGCGCGGCTCACGAGGCATCTTGAGCTTGCCCTCCTCGATCTCCTTGTAACGGAGATCGATGCGCTTCTGGCCGGTGACTTTCTGGGCCAGGAGTTCGCGCCCGCGGGCCATGAAGGGCTCGAGATCGCGATGGTAGCAGGCGGCGTTGAAGCTGGTCTTGGCCGGGTCGCTGGCGAGGCAGATGAGCTCGTTGGATCCTTTGCGGATCTCGACCAGAGCTCCCTGGGCGTTGTAGCCGAGCACGGCGGCTCCGGCGCGCATTTCTTCGGGCGCGGCGAGAACGGCTCCGGCGATCTGGACTTCAGGCGGCGGCACTTCCGAGGCGAGGGCTGCCAGAGACAGTGAAAAAGTGAACAGGAGTTTCGTCATCGTCGATTGCATCCTTGTGACTACGGTAGCACCGGGGAAGACTGCGCGGCGGCGCTTGCGTTGCCGATGATGCGGGCGCTGGAGATGGGCGCCGCCGAAGCCGGTGGCGTTCCACCTGCTCAAGGAAGCGCCGGGCAGGCGTTTGGATCCGGTCCGCTTGACAAGGTGGTGGGATGGCTATGGGGGAGATGGCAGCGGAGCCTCAGCGCCGCCCGTGCGACAATAAAGGGTTTGTATGTCCAAAATCGCATTCCTCTTCCCCGGCCAGGGATCACAAGCGGCCGGAATGGGCAAGGCGCTGGCAGAGAAATATGAGCCCGCGCGCGCCATATTCGAGCAGGCGGACGAGGCGCTGGGGTTCGCGATCTCAAAGCTGTGCTTCGAGGGGCCGGACGACCAACTGCGGCTCACCGAGAACACGCAGCCGGCGCTGTTGACGGTTTCCATTGCAGCGTGGACGGTGCTCAAGGAGATGGGCTACAAGGCCGATTTCACGGCGGGGCACAGTCTGGGCGAGTATTCGGCGCTGGTGGCGGCGGGGAGTCTGAAGTTCGCCGAAGCGGTGAGAATCGTGAGGAACCGCGGGCGCTACATGCAGGAGGCGGTTCCGGCGGGAGTGGGCGCGATGGCGGCGATTTTGAAACCGCCGATGGCGGAAGTGCGGCGGATTCTGGCCGAGGCGGCGCAAGGCCAAGTCGTTCAGGCGGCGAATTTCAACTCGCCTGACCAGATGGTAATCGCCGGGCACAAAGAAGCGGTCGCGCGGGCTTCGGAGATGCTGAAGGCGGCGGGCGCCAAGCGGGCGGTGCCGTTGCCGGTGAGCGCGCCATTCCATTGCGACCTGATGAAGCCGGCGCAGGAGAAGCTGGCGGCGGACCTGAACGCGGCGGAGTTCGCTGACTTGTCGATTCCGCTT
>JACADU010000236.1 GCA_013388415.1 Bryobacteraceae bacterium | reverse complement strand
TCCTCCGCCTGCGTCCAGCCGCCGCCGCGGGCGGCTGCGCCGGCGCGCCGGTTGGCGTGCCCTCGCCGCCGAGGCCCTTATAACCGTGCAGCGAAACGTACAGGCTGCCTTTGGCTTGCTGGATCTCGGTGACATCCATCTTGATCCGGGTGCGCGGAGCGAACGTGATCGGCACGGCGAATTGCCGGAATGGCCGCTCACCCTTCGCGTCGCCCAAGCCCGCCGTGTTCAAGATCGGTTCGCTCTGGAACGCGCGTCCGGTCGCCTCGTCCGAGAGGGCGTAGAGGAACTGCAGCTCGTCGAGCGGCGGCGCGACCAGTTCGAACAGGTTCGCCAGCAGCGAATCGTCGATCGGATCGAACGAGTTGCCCAGCAGGATCTGGTTCACCAGTTCCGGGTTGAAGCGGAAACCGGCCTCGAGGACCGCTCCCGTCTGGGCGCCGATGCCGCCGCTGAGCCGCGTCTGGCTTTCGTTCAAGCGTTTCGCCGCCAGGTTCAGAACGGCGTCGAAAGTGATCTCCTGCAATGTCACCGGACCGGACTCGAATGGAGGCGAACCGCGCGGCGCCTGAAACTCCGCGCGGGTTCCTCCGAACCGGATCGGCTCAACCAGGGGGACGAATCCGTAGCCGATGCCGTTCGCCACAAAAGCCCCCTCGACGCTGACCATCACCGTCGCCGAAACGCTCCGCTGCGGCTTGCCCTCGAGCTTGAAGGTGAACGAATAGTCGAACGGGATCGTTCTCCTGGTCGTCTGCGGGGGAACGGCGAATGGCATTGCCGCCATGGGTCACCCCCGTCCCCCGAGAATCTTGTAGCCCTGAAAGACGATGTAGAGCCGCCCGCGCCCGTTGCGCTCTTCCACCGTGACTTGCAGCGTGGAGCGCGGCTCGGCATGAAACGCGCGCGTCAGAATCCGGAACGGGCGGCTCCCGTCGGCGATTCCCAGCCCCGCGATGTTGTTGATCGGCTCGTTTTGCAGGTCGCGGCCGCGCGCGGTGTCGTGGATCCGGTAGCGGAACGAGACGTCTTCGCTCCGGTTCAGCCGCTCGAAGAGCTGGTCCGCGACGCCCGCCGGAACCGATGACGACAACGCATTGCTCGAAGCAAACGCGATCCGGATCATCTGGGGCCGGATTCGGATTCCGTCGCGCAGCGCGTCGGGCGTGAAGATGCGCAGCCGCTGCTCTCCGAGATTGAAGGTCTGATTGCTCTGGGGAGGAAAGACCAGATTGCGCGGCTCCACGCGCGTCTCCGGCAGCGCCACTCCATAGCCGATCGCCGTCGCCATGTAGCCGCCCTCGACGTTGATGGCGATCTCGTCGCTCACCAGGTTGCCCGGCCTGCCCGTCAGCTCGAAGGTGGTGACGTAGTCAAACGGAACCACCGGGCCATGAGGCGGCGCGGGCGTCGGAGCCGGCCGCATGGCGAGAGCGCGCGCTTCCTGCTCGCTCATCCCGCGCGCGCCCAGAATCATGTAGCCCGAAAGCACGATGAACAGCGTCCCCACCGTGTCCAGGCTCTGCTCGATCACCTGAAGACGCAGGTTCGAGCGCGGCAGGAAGGACACCGGGCGCGCCAGTTGCCTGAACGGCCTTTCCCCGTTCGCGATGCCCAGCGAGGCCAGGTTGTGGACCGGCACGTCCTGCATCTCGCGTCCCGTCCCGGTATCGACGAAATTGAAGAGAAATGAAACCGGCGCAGACGGTTTCATCCGCTCGAAGAGCTTTCCCGTGAAATCCGGGGGCACACCTTGACCCGGGGCGTCCGCGAAGTCCGGCTGCGCCGCCGGTCCGCCGCCCGCGGCGGCGGGCGGGAAGACGAGCTGGTCGACCTTCGGATTCACCCTGAACCCTTGAATCAGGGCGTCGACGGGCAGGGCGGACAACCGGATGTTGCCCGGCAAGACGAGCGTCTGACCCTGTTCCGGTTCGAACCGCTTGCCGAGTTCTCCCGCCGCCCTCTCCGGCTCGAAGCCGTAGCTGATGGCCGTCGCCACGAAGACGCCGTCCGGCCCCACGTTGATCACGTCCTGGACGATGTTGCCTGGAATGCCTTTGAGCGTGAATCGCGCAGCGTAGTCGTAGGGGATCACCGGCAGCCCCGGAGGGACGCCTGCCGTTTGAGAGGCGCCCCCCGTGGCCGGCGCCGCCATCGCGGCGGCCGGTCTTCTTCTCCTGCGGCTCAGTAGCATGGCTGGCGGTTCCTCGTCGCGATTACTGGACGTCGCGCGTCATGAAGCCGTCGAGCACGACCCAGATGTTCAACGGGCCGTAGATCTTTTGCAGCTCTTTGAGGACATCCGAATCGGGCACTTCGATCTCCACCCGGAAATTCTGCTGCCGGTCGATGAAAATCGGCTCGGCGAAGCGGAAAGTCGCCAGCGGCGTCGGCTCGCCGTGCGTCGTGGCCTTCAGCGACTCCGAGTATGGTCCCGCGCCGCCGGGGAAAAACCAGGTCGGCATCTGGATCATCACTTTTTCGCCGACATAGAAAGTCGTCACGGTGTTGTAGATCAAACGCGAGATGATGTTGCCGGCGCCGTTGTTCGGCCGCAGTTGCTCCTTGGGCGGGGCCTTTTTCTCGAGACCTTCCGCCATCGCCTCGAGGTCCGCGACCGACAGCGAGATCACGCCGCCGGCTTCGATGAGCTGCTTCGGCGACGGCGAGCCGGTTGTCGACAGCACCAGCGGGTTTCCGTCCGTGTCGACAATCTCGACTTCTTCATCGGCAGGATTGAGTTCCGCGTCGTCGCCCGTCTCACGCGCCTCCGCCAGCCTCTCCATCACATCATTCAGCGGCAGGGTGACTTTGGCGAAAACCAGCTTGTTGGTGGGCGTCACCGCGCTGGTTGTCGTCCCGTCCTGGCGGAACTGCACTTCAGGCGCGGGCGGCACGGGATTGTTCATCACCGGAATCGGATCTTCCGTCTCGCACTCCTCATCGGAGAACTCCGGCGGCAGGTCGCTGATCACGACCCGCATCGCGCGCGCCTCGAACGTGTTGAAGTGCGGCAGCAGCGAGGCCGATTGAAGATTGGTCTGAAGCTTCGTCTTGCCCTGTACATTGACGAAGAACTTCAGCGTGCTCGAGGACTCGGCGTCCCGAAGCTGCTTCTCCGGCTCCACATTCACGCTGTCGTAGATGGGCAGGTGTACTTTTTCGCGAACACCTTGAACTCTCGCCATGGTTATCCCTCCAAACTCCTGAATCTCTCCGCTCCGCTACCACAGCGGACGCAAGGTATCGGGCAGCCGCCCCGTCGTCGTCGACGGCGGGTAGAATCTGGGAACCCTCGGGTTGACGCCTCGCGGCGGCTCATATCCCGCCAGCGTTCCGTAATCGCCAATCGTCCAGCACCCGACACGCGGGTTGAATCTGCGCCGCTGCGCTCCGGGGGCGGTGTAGCCCGCAATCCCCGCATCGCCGTAGTATCCATAGCCAGACAGCGGCTCGTACTCGCCATAGCCCACCATCTCAGGCTCCGCATAGTAGCCGTACGGATCTTCGCCATAGTAGCCGTAGAGGTCTTCCGCGTACGCGCCATACGGATCCTCCGCATAGCCGGCGTAGTAGCCTACCGGATCGATCTCCCCGTACGGGTCTTCGGCGTAATACCCGTAGACGTCTTCGCCGTACGGATCCTCTCCGTAATCGCCGTAGCCGTAAAAGTCCTCGCCGTAGGGGTCCTCGGCGTAGTAGCCGTACGGGTCTTCGGCGTAACCGCCGTAGACGTCCTCGCCATAAGGATCTTCGGCGTAGTAGCCGTACGGATCTTCCCCGTAGGGATCCTCGCCATAGGGATCTTCCGCATAGGCGTCCTCGCCGTAGGGGTCCTCGGCGTAAAATCCATACGGCTCTTCGCCGTACGGATCCTCGCCGTACGGATCCTCGCCGTACGGATCCTCGCCGTACGGATCCTCGCCGACGATGTCCTCTCCGTAGGGATCCTCTCCCACCATCTCCTCGCCCATGGCGTCCTCGCCGTAAGGATCTTCGCCGATCGGGCTGGCGAAGGGATCCTCCGCATAAGCGCCGTAACCGGCCATACCGGGTTCCGCATAACCGAGACTCATACGCCTTGCTCCTTGATCATTCAGAGGATCGCTTGGGTTGACGATCAGAACCTCGTCAAACCCCGATTTGCCGGCTCGCATAACGCCCTCATTTCCTAACCCTCAATTCCGAACGGCGTCACCCTGAACCTGCCGCCGAGGATGAACAGCCTGCGTCCAGCCGCGTCGCAGGCGAGCGTCGGAGGCGAGTCCATGAAGTGGATGAACGAGCGCGGCTGGCCAGGCTTGCCCCGGTCCGATGAGTAGACCAGGGCTTTCAATTCCCCGAGCCGCACCAGCACGCGCGGTACCCGCCGGTCGCACCGTCCGGTGAGCACTCGCGAAGGCGGAAAGCGGTGAAACCTGCCAAACAGCCGTTTGGCCGCCTGAAGCACAATGTCCGTTGAACGCTCCCGGCATATGTAGCTCACCTCGTCCGCCTCCGCCATGTGTCATCAGG
>JACADU010000109.1 GCA_013388415.1 Bryobacteraceae bacterium | reverse complement strand
GAGCGCTGGCGCGAGGACACCAGCTTCTCCCTCAACGAGCGTTCACAGGGCGTCAATCCCGGCGACCGAGCGGTGCTCGACCGTTTGCAGCGGACGGAGCCGTACGAGGGCACGTCTCCATCCTTCCGGCTGAGCCTGTTCCGCGAACAGGGCGAGCATTGGGCCTTGAACGGGCGTTTCACCTACACTGCAGGCCGGCGGAACTTCGTCTTCGACGAGTCCGCTGCCGGCGTCAGCCGTTTTGGCGCTGCCGCCAACCGCCAGGTCGCGGTATCCGGCGACGCCCGCCGCCCCGTCACGACCGGCCACCTCACCATCAGCCTCTTCCCTGCCAAGAACTGGACCATCACCAACCACACCGGATTCCATTCAACGCGCATCGATGGCCTCGCCAGCTACCGCGAACTGGAGAACAACTCCACCATTCTCGAGGCCGTTGACTTCAACTACCTCGGCATCCGCAACGCCAGCAACACCACCGACGCGCTCTGGCAACTCAAGCCATGGCTGGCCATCCGCGGGGGCTATCACTTCGCCGACCGCGAGATCCGCTCCCGGGAAGTCCAGACCGTCGAGGACTTCTCCTTCGGCATCGACAGCGCTCAGTCAAACCGCCTGCACGCGGGCGCCGCCGGCGTCCGCATTCGCCCGGTCCGCGGGATGGCCCTGGCTTTCGACGGCGAACTGGGCCGCCAGTCCCGGCCTTTTTACACGATTTCCGACAAGGACTACCATGGCCTCTCCGCCCGCTGGCAGTACAAGCGAAACTCACTGACCGCCTCGGCAATGGCCCGGCTCTTCTACAACTTCAACACCGTGTCTCTGTCGGTTCACAGTTCCCGGACCCGCCAATACAGTTTCGACACGGCGTGGACTCCCCGCGACTGGCTGGCGTTCGATGCCGGCTACGCATACCTCCATGCCGGGACGGCCACCGGCATCCAGTATTTCGTGGCCGGCTCGCTGATCTCCGGCCGACAAGCCCTCTGGGTGAGCAACCTGCACACCGGCAACGCCGGCATCCGCGCCTCGATCAAGGAGCGCGTGGACATCTATGCCGGTCTGAGCGCCACCCGCGACACCGGCGGAACGCCAGCCGGAAACGCCCCCAATTTGCCGGTCTTCCTCGCTGCCCAGACCTACCCCATGTCCTTCACCAGTCCACTGGCGCGGATCTCAATCCGCCTGCACACAAAGCTTCGCTGGAACGCCGGATGGCAGTACTACCGATATCGAGAAGACCCCTACCCAACCCAAAATTACCGAGCGCACACGGGCTATACCAGCTTATTATGGACTTTCTGACCTAGCGGCTCAGCCGCCAGAGGACGATAGTCTGTTGAGGAGTATGATCTAGCCAGGCATGGATCTGGGGAACACGGGTCTTGTCGCGACGTTCGCCCTGCTGATGGGAGCATCCTGGATCGCCTTCATGCGATTCCGGATGAAACCGGATTCCAGTTGGCCGCTGGTCTTTTACCTGCTCCTGGTGGTTTATTCCAACCAGAACAGCCAGGCTGTGCCTCCATACGTGTTGTACGTGGCGGTCGTCTGCGGCTTGCTGCTGCGGTTCGAGTTCCTCAACGAGCGCCTGATCTTTTTTGTGAAGGTCATTGAGGTGATCTGCCTGGCCATCATCGCCTGGTCGCTGCTGGCCATCCTGGGCAAGTACTCGTGATTCCCGGCGATGGCGCGCTCTGTTGACTACTTCTCGACAGGCAGCCCGGCGGCGGTCCATGCCTTCCAGCCGCCATCCATGGAGATGACGTTCGCATAGCCCATCTTCTGGAGGTTGTCGCCCGCCAGAGCGCTGCGGAAACCGCCGCCGCAGTAGAGCACCAGAGTGGCGGCCTTGTCCGGAACCGTCTTTTCGATGTCGCGTTCGATGATTCCTTTGCTCAGATGGATCGCGCCCGGAATGTGCCCGGCGTTCCACTCGCTCTCCTCGCGCGTGTCGATGAGCAGGTGAGCCGCGCCCGACTCCTTCATCGCCAGATAGCCTTGAACGTCGGTCTGCTTGACGCGCGTTTTGGCGTCGTTGACCAGTGCGAGAAATCCGTTAGCGTGTGCCATACGATTCAGTTTCCTTTATTCGGGCGATGCGCCGAGGACCTGCCGCACGCCTCCGCCGGCTGCCGCCAGCCGCCGCTCCGCTTCCTGACGCGTGACATTCAGCTTCCCCATGACGAGCGCCGTGCGGACATTCCGGCCGCCCGATTCGAGCAGTTCCGCCGCCCTCTCCCGGCCGCAGCCGAGCAGCGTCATGAGGATCCTTTGCGCCCGGTCCACCAGCTTTGCATTCGACGGTTGCACATTAATCATCAGGTTTGAAAACACCAGTCCGAGGCGGATCATGACTCCGCTGGAGATCATGTTCAAAACCAGCTTCGTTGCCGTGCCGGCTTTGAGCCTGGTCGATCCGGCGATGACCTCCGGCCCGGGGACAGCCTCGATTGCGATATCGACATTCCGGCTCAGCTCGGCGTCAGGCGCGCAGGACAGTCCCACAGCCAGCCCTCCAACGGCGCGCGCATGGCGCATGGCTCCCAGGACGTACGGCGTTCTGCCGCTCGCGGCGATTCCGACCACAGCGTCCCTGGCCGAGAAGCCGGCGGCCGCCAGGTCAGCCGCGCCGAGTTCCGGCGAGTCTTCGGCGCCCTCCACGGCCGATCGAAGGGCCTTGTCGCCGCCGGCAATGATCCCGACGACGAGATCTGGCGGAACGTTGAAGGTCGGCGGGCATTCGCTGGCGTCGAGGACCCCAAGCCGCCCGCTGGTCCCAGCCCCGGTGTAAAAGAGGCGGCCGCCCTTCCCGAGCCTCTCCGCAATAGAATCCACCGCCTGCGCGATCCGGGGAATCTCGCGCGCCACCGCTTCAGCCACCTTGCGGTCCTCGCGGTTGAAGACCTCGAGCATCTCGGCCGTCGGCAGTGTGTCGAGGTCCACGCTGGCAGGGTTGATCTGCTCGGTCATCAGGTGTCCCAGGCTGAACGGCTCGTCCATCGGCCAATCCTCCCCCACCGCGTTTGCGGCGCCATGCTAGTCTTCAGAATTCGCTATGCGCTCAACAGTGTACTGGATCCTCGCCGGCTGCCAGGCGGCCGCAATCGCCCCAGCCGCGCAGGTGTGGACCGTCCGCGTCGAAGAACCTACCGGCATCGAAAGGCGCGACGGAGAACTCGCGCGCGTTCCGCTTTCCAGGATCGGCAATTCGCGTGATGGATTCCGTGTTGTCGACGCCCGGGGCAGGGAACTGCCCTGGCAGGCGGACGGCGCGAACCTG
>JACADU010000050.1 GCA_013388415.1 Bryobacteraceae bacterium | reverse complement strand
TCGACGCCGAGACGGAAGCCCGCATGAAAGAAGTGGTGGATGAGGCGTACCGGACAGGAGACACGATCGGCGGCATCTTTGAGGTGCGGGCGAAGGGTCTGCCGGCGGGTCTCGGTTCGCACATCGCCTGGGATACGAGGCTGGACGGACGGCTGGCGCAAGCGATCCTGTCGATTCAGGCGGTGAAAGGCGTCTTCATCGGAGACGCCGACGAGGCGGCCGTTCAATTCGGTTCGAAGGTGCAGGATCCGATCCACTATGACAAGCAGGACCGGCGCTTCTGGCGCGGGGCGAACAAGGCGGGCGGGCTCGAAGGCGGCATCACCAACGGCGAAGAACTGGTGGTGCGGGGGCTGTTGAAGCCGATCTCGACGCTGCGCAGGCCGTTGGAATCCGTGGATTTCGAGACGCGCGAACCGTCCGCGGCCGCATATGAGCGTTCGGATGTGTGCGTGCTGCCGGCAGCAGGGGTGATCGGCGAAGCGATGACGGCTCTGGTTCTCGCGCAGGCTTTCCTGGAGAAGTTCGGGGGGGACTCCCTCAATGAGACGCGACGGAATTATTCCGGCTACATCCAACAAGTGAGGGAGTATTGATGTTGTTGAGGATTGTGAAGTACGGCGACCCGGTTCTGGAGACGGTCGCCGAACCGGTCACCGAGTTTGGGACAGCCGAGCTGAAACAACTGGTCGAGGACATGTTTGAAACGATGTACGCCAACAAGGGCATTGGCCTGGCGGCGCCGCAGGTGAACCTGTCCAAGCGGCTGTTTGTGTGTGATGTTTCGGCGGGGGAGGATCCGGGCGCGAAGCTGGCGCTGATCAACCCGGAGATTCTGGTGAAGGAGGGCCGGCAGGTGGGAGAGGAGGGCTGCCTGTCCATTCCGGGTTTTCGCGAGGACGTTGCGCGGGCTTACCGGATCAGGGTCCGCGCACAGAACACAGACGGAGAGTTCTTTGAGATGGAAGCCGAGGATCTGAAATCGCGCTGCATCCAGCATGAATACGACCACCTCAACGGCATTCTGTTCCTGGCGCATTTGAGCCACTTGAAGCGCGACCTGATCCGGAGAAAGATCCGCAAACTCGTCAAATCCGGCGAGTGGGAGTGACCGGCGAGGTTTATGGTCTTACATAGACGGGCGCGTATCTTTTCGCAGGCGTGGACACCGCTCCCTCACGGCCGCGGCTCAGTATGGGGCGGTTTTCGGCGCCGCAGCCGTGAGGGAGCGGTCAGTCCTCAGTGTTGAAGACAGTCTTCCTGGGTACGCCGCAGTTCGCCGTGCCGACTCTGGAGGCGCTGGTAGCGGGAGGACATGAGGTCGCCGCGGTCTTCACTCAACCGGACCGGCCCAAAGGACGCGGGCAGGATCTGGCGTTCTCGCCGGTGAAAGCATGCGCGCTCAGGCTCGGACTCCGGGTTTTCCAGCCGCCCAAGGTCCGCGCTCCCGAGGTTGTGGAACAGCTCAGGGCGATTGCGCCGGAGGCGATGGTTGTGGTGGGCTACGGGCAGATCATCCCGCAATCCATCATCGACATTCCGCCGCTGGGAATCATCAATGTGCACGCATCGCTGTTGCCGAAGTACCGCGGGGCGGCTCCGATTCAGTGGGCGATCGCCAATGGCGAGAAGGTGACAGGCGTGACGACCATGAAGATCGACGCCGGGCTCGATACGGGTCCAATGCTGCTGAAAGTGGAGACGGAGATCGGCCCGGAAGAGACAGCGTTGGAGGTAGGGCCAAGATTGGCGGAGCTAGGGGCAGCGCTGCTCATTGAGACGCTTTCCAGGCTGGAAGCCGGCGTCCTGGAGCCTGTCCCGCAAAACGACAGCGAGGCGACCTGGGCGCCGATTCTCGAACGGGATCACGGGCTGATCGACTGGACGCAGCCGGCTGCTGTCATTGCGAACCGTGCCCGGGGGTTTCTACCGTGGCCGGGCGCCTGGACCTGGTTTCGAGGGAAGCGTCTGAACCTTTGGCGCGTCCGGCCGGCCGATGTCGAGTCGCCCGCCGCGCCCGGCTTTATTTTCACTTCGGGCAAGCGGCTCTATGCCGCTTGCGGCGCGGGGCAGACCATCGAGATCCTGGAATTGCAGCAGGAAGGGCGCAAGCGCCTTCCCGCAGCCGCGTTCCTGAACGGGACGCCGCTTCAACCCGACGACATCCTCGGAGTACCCCCGGAATGAATCTGCCTTCTGGTTTTCGATATGGCGCCGTGTATGCGGGCATCCGCAAGGTCGAGAGGAACGATCTGGCGCTGATTGTGAGCGACGCGGCGGCTTCGGCGGCAGCGGTGTTTACGACCAACCGCGTGCAGGCAGCGCCGGTCCTGGTGGGCAAAGCGCATCTGGAAGCCACCGGCGGCAGAGCCCGGGCCGTTCTGGTGAACGCGGGCAACGCGAATTGCGCGACACGGACGGGCATGAAGGTGGCCGAGGCCACGTCGCGCGCGGCGGCGCGGATTCTGAAAGTCAGGCCGGAAGAAATCCTCCCCTCCTCCACAGGAGTGATCGGTGTCGAGCTCGACCGAACATTGATCGAAAAGGCGCTTCCGAAGCTGGCCGCCCGGCTCTCGACGGACGCGTTCGATGAGGCAGCTGACGCCATCCTCACGACGGACACCGTGCGGAAGACAGCGTCAACGTGCGGACCGGGCTTTGTCGTGGCGGGGATGACCAAAGGGTCAGGCATGATTCATCCGGGCATGGCAACCACACTGGCGTTTGTGATGACGGATGCCGCGATTGCTCCAGGCGCTCTGCGGAAGCACCTGCGCGTGGCGGTGGAAGGCAGCTACAACCGTCTCAGCGTCGACGGCGACATGTCGACCAACGACACGCTGGCGGTGCTGGCCAACGGCGCTTCGGGGACGGACATCACAAGCCGGAACGCGGCCGCTTTCCAGGCGGCGCTGGACGAGGTCTGCCAATCGCTGGCCAGGCAGATCGCGCGTGACGGTGAAGGGGCCAGCCATTTCGTCGAGATCGAGGTGTCAGGGGGGAAGAACGACGGTGAGGCGGCGCGAGTGGCGCGAGCCATCGCCAACTCTCCGCTGGTCAAGACCGCAATTGCGGGGGCTGACGCGAACTGGGGGCGCATCCTTTGCGCCGCAGGCTACTCCGGCGTCAACTTCGACCCGGGCAAGACGAGCATCCGCCTGCAAAAGACGCTGGTGTGCAGGAACGGGCTGGCGGCGCGGTACGATGAGCCAGCGTTGATCGAGAAGCTGAAGAGCCGCGACGTCAGCATTCAGGTTTCACTGGGCTCTGGCAACGGAAAGGCGACCTTCTGGACGTGCGATTTGACGCACGGCTACATCGACATCAACGGCTCGTACCGCACCTGAGGGCGCCTGCGGAGCGGATTGCCGAAACCGGCCGCCGGCTGCTATCCTCACTGATCATTGGAGGGAATCGGGGATGGCCGTCACACTCACCGCGGCGGTCGGCAGCTCACCGGCGCCGAATGACATCAGCGACGTCAACAAGGTGGTTCACCTTTTGAACGCCATTCCAGACAGCGAGGGCGGCGCGCACGGGTCGCTCGACGCTTACATGCCAGGCATGGGCGGATCGCTGACGGAGATCACGAAAGCGATTGTCCGTTTTCAAAACTTCCACTTCGGCAGGGCGGACGGACGTGTGGACCCCAACGGCAAGACCTTGCAAGCGCTGAATGCCAAGACAATGGGTGGAACCAAACCGCCATTGCCGCGTAAGCCGAAGGCAGCCGTTGTCCAACTGGAGGGTTCAGTCGGCAAGAAGCCGGCGGACAACAAGCCCGTCGACATGTTCAAGGTCATCGCCATGCTGCGCGCGATCCCAACGAATCAGGGTGGGCCAACGGCGGAGATGGCCGGGATGGAGTCCGCGCTGGTTCTGAACAACTCCATCGGGCCGCTGGTGGATGCGATCACGCGGTTCCAGAACTTCAATTTCGGCACGGCGGACGGGCGGGTCGACAAAAACGGGAGGACCTTGCAGCTTCTTAACGCCAAGACGAACGGCGGCACGAAGCCGCCGGTCATCCCGACACCGTCGCCGAAGCCTGCGAAGACGATTTCGAAGGCCGTCGGGCGGCCACCGGCGATGAACCTGCCGCAGGATCAGAGCGTGGTCATTGAGCTGCTGATGAAGGTTCCGGTGGCCGAGGGAGGTCCGGGAACGGCAGTGGGGCCGATCATTGCCGGGATGGGGGACAACGGGCTGATCGCGGCGATCGAGAAGTTCCAGAAGAAGCAGTTCAACGGCTTTTCGGATGGACGGGTGGATCCGGGCGGGAAGACGCTCGCGCGGCTGAACGAGAAGAGCAAGGGATGAAGCCGGGCAGGTGGGGCGCCTGGTGGGATTTGAACCCACGACATCCAGAACCACAATCTGGCGCTACTACCAGCTGAGCTACAGGCGCCGCAACGACTCCAGTTTAGCAAAGCAACCCCGCTGGAGGAATCACGGCAGCCCGGCTTTGCGCCAAAGCTCATCGACGCGGCTGCGGACCGCGGGGTCCATGCGGATGACGTCAGGCCAGCGGCGCGTGAAGCCCTCCTGCGGGAGTTTGCGCGTGGCGTCGATGCCCATCTTGGAGCCGAAATCGGGCAGGCGCGAAGCGTGGTCGAGCGAATCCACGGGGCCAAGGCAGAACTCGATGTCGCGCTGCGGGTCGATGTTGTTGAGCGCCCGCCAGGCGACTTCGGAGTAATTCTGAACATCGACATCCTCGTCGACGACAACGATCACCTTGGTGAACATGGCCTGGCCGAGACCCCAGATGGCGTGCATGACCTTGCGCGCCTGCCCGGCGTAGGACTTGCGAATCGAGATCAGCATGAGGTTGTGAAAAACGCCCTCGGCGGGCATGGAGATGTCGCGGATCTCGGGGATCTGCATGCGCATCAGCGGGAGGAAGATCCGCTCGACGGCTTTGCCCATGTAGTAGTCCTCCATCGGCGGGGGGCCGACGATGGTGGCGGCGTAGATGGGGTCCTTGCGGTGGGTGACGTGCTCGACGTGAAAGACCGGATAGTCGTCGTCGAGCGAGTAGAAGCCGGTATGATCGCCGAACGGCCCCTCGCGGCGGGTTTCGCCGATTTCGACATAGCCTTCGAGAACGAATTCGGCCTGGGCGGGGACCTCGAGGTCGACAGTCATGCACTTGACCATTTCGACGGGCTTGTTGCGGAGGAAACCGGCGATCATCATCTCGTCGAGGTCGGGCGGAAGGGGAAGGATGGCCGAATAGAGAGTCGCCGGATCGGCGCCGATGGCCACGGCGACGGGCATGCGCGCAGGCTGCCCTTCCCTGGCGATGCGGCGGTAGTGTTCGGCGCCTTGCTTCTGAGTCTGCCAGTGCATGCCGGTGGTGCGAGCGTCGTAGACCTGCATGCGGTACATGCCGCAGTTGCGCTTGCCGGTTTCCGGGTTGCGCGTGAAGACCATCGGGAAGGTGATGAACGGCCCGCCATCCTGCGGCCAGCAGTGGAGCACAGGGAGCTCAGCAAGGGAGAAATCGGCGCCGCGAACGGTTTCCTGGCAAGGGCCGCGGTCGGCCATTTTCGACAG
>JACADU010000026.1 GCA_013388415.1 Bryobacteraceae bacterium | reverse complement strand
GGGGAGCACTGGCTCCCATCGGTGCTGGGCGCGCTCGCGGCGGCGGCAGCGCTCGGCATCCCTCTTCGTTCGGCAGCCCGGGCGGTGGCTTCGGTTCCGCCCTTCCTCGGACGGCTTCAGCCTGTCCTGCTGCCCAGCGGCGCCATCGCCCTGCGAGACGATTACAACGCCTCTCTCACTGCCGCCAACGCCGCGTTCAACGTCCTCCGCCATGCGCGCGCGGGACGCCGGGTTCTGGTCTTGCACGGCGTCTCCGATTTCGGCGCGAACGTCCGGCGGCGGCACCGCTACGTCGGCTCGATCGCCCCTCAGATCGCCGACCTTGCTGTGTTCGTGGGCGAAGGCAGCGATTACGCGTGCCGGCGCGCCGTTGAAGCCGGACTCGCCTCCGATCACGTCTTCGGGTTCCAGAGTCAGTTCGAGGCGGCGGCGTTCCTCAAGAAGGAGCTGCGCTCCGGAGATCTCGTCCTTTTCAAAGGGAAGACCACCGATCACCTTGCCCGGGTCTTCTTCGCCCAGTTCGCTTCCGTCGCCTGCTGGAAACTGCGCTGCCCGAAGACGATGCTCTGCGACGAATGCTGGGAACTCGGCGTGGATTCGAGAGACCTCAGGCGCGTGGTTCCGGTTGCAGCGGAATAGCGGGGTCACTTCTTCAACACGACGCGCTCAATGATCGCTTTGGCCTCCAGCACCGTCTTCACTTCCTCGGCGAACTGCTCATCGGCCGGCCGCTTGGCCGCGCCTTGCGCCCTGCGCGGCGTCACCTCGATGCCCCACCAGCCAACGTAGCCGAAATCGAGCGCCACCTTCACAAGCTTCTCGGCGTCAAAGGCCGGGTCCACATCCGGACCCCAAGTTCCTTTCACGGACAACCCTTTCGCATACGGCAGGATTTTCCTCGAATTGGCGTACCGGTCGCTGCCCTTGTTCCAGTTGCCCAGATCGCACAGCAGCCCGAACTTGGGATGGTTCACCTTCTTCACCAGCGCCACCAGCACGCCGGGATCCGAAGACGCGCCGCCATGGTTCTCCACGATGAGGTCCAGCCCGGACTCCTTGGCGTAGTCGAGCATCATGAGCATCGTCTCAGCCGCCCGCGAGACCAGGTCCGTGTCCGACTTCCAATCCTGGGCCCCTCCATAGACGTTGCAGCGCACCGCGTAGCAGCCGAGTTCATGCCCCACGTCGAACCATTTCCGGTGGGCGATTGCCGACCGCTTCCGCTCGGCGGCGTCGGGAGAAGCCGTCGCGCCTTCGTTGTCCACCATGAGAATCGTCGACTGCACGCCGGCATCCGCGCACGCCTTTTTCAAGCGCCCGAGATACGCCAGGGTTGGGTTCTCGAAGAACTGGTTCACGTGCTCCAGCGCCGTGATGCCCAGCTTATCCCGGAGAATCCCGGGCAACTCCAGCAGTTTCCACTTTCCTTGAAAGTAACTGCCGCTGAACGACCACGCCGCCAGCGAGATTCCCTGCTTTTTCTCCGCCGCCATGCCCAAAGCCGGCAGCGCGCCGAGCACCGTTCTTCGCGTCATCTTCATTGCACTGCTACGACATCACAAGACGCGCGGCGAGTCAATTCAACGCTCCCACAGCACCGCCCCCCGCGCCTCCGCCCGGATGCGGTACTCCGGGGCGCTCCATTTCGCCGGCGCGCCCTCGGGCCAGCGCGGCCAGACCACATAGCGCGCTCCGGGCTGCGTTCCGACCGACACCGCGTGCCGCAACCCGCGCCCCATCAGCCACCAGTGGGCGCACAACTGCGGGCTGTATTCATCCTCAATCACCAGCGAGACCTTCGACGCCGGCGCGTCGTACACCACCCGCCACACCTCGGACATCTCCGGCAGCCACGCGCCGCGCTTCCGCTCCACCTGCCAGCAGCCGACCGCGATCACGCCCGCCACGACCGCAGCCGGGTGGCGCTTCAAGCGCCATGCCGCGACACAGACGCAGGCGGCGAGAGCCAACGCCTCGAGTTCCGCGATGGCGCTCTCCCTCCGCGCCATCAGCCACAAGCGGCTCACGCCTTGGACGCCGGCAAACAGCCACCCCCAACGTCCCAGCGCAGCCACCAGCGCAATCTCTCCAACGGCGAGCGCGCCGCCCATGTAGCGCAGGGTCGACAAGTCCGCCTCCAGGAACCGCAGCGTGCCCGGCGCGCCGCCCGCGCTGTAGATGCCGAAGACATACAGCGCCGCCAGCGCTCCCATGTAGACCAGCAGCCCTCTGTTCACGCGCCATAACACGAGCGGCGTCACAATCAGGAACAAGGGGAACAACAGCCCCGCCGGCGAGACTCCGCCCTCCGGCCAGAAGAAGAGGCGCCAGAGCCGCTGGTCGCCGAGGTTCGCCCAAATCGACGTCGCCGACTGGTCCGCCCGCCCGGGCAGAAGCAGCGGCCCGATCTTGAGCGTGAACGGATAGAACGGATTGCCGAACCTCGCCAGGTTCGCCGCATAGACAAAGCCAACGCTGGCCATCCACAACGCGCCCAGGCTGCAAGCCCACGGCCAGTCCACTCTGCGCCGCCACGCCAGCCAGGCGGCGGCCGCCGCTCCAACCAGGAAGGGCCCGCTCGATTTCGTCGAGACAAATACGGCCGCCAATCCAGCCAGCAGCGCCTCCCACCGGCCCGCCGTTCCGCGCGCCAGCCTCAGGACCACCAGCGCCGCCATCACCTGCCCCGCCGAAACCATGAGATCGTTCTTGACGGTTGCGACGCCGCTTTGCCCCCACCAGAAGTGCATGAACGCGAGAGAAGCGGCGACACTCGCCGCGCGCAGCCGCCGCTCGACGCCCAACTCTTCTCCGAGAATCCACGCGCCCAATCCAACCGCCAGCAGGGCCTCGGCCGGTCTGAGCCACATCACCAGGTCAGACCGCCCCAGCGCCAGCGCGGGCAGCAGCCCAGCCTCCCAAAAGCCCGCGTAGTTGAACGCGTAGTCGAGCGGCGTCGTGCGGTTTTCGAGCCACCCCAGGACGAAGTGGAGGTTATAGAGCGAATCCACCTCGCCAACCGGGCGCAGAGCGAGAAACAAGAGCGCCAGAGGGAGGGGCCACACGCGCCACTGCCCCCAGCTCCAACCTTCCCGCACCGTCCGCCACGCGGGCGCGCACAGCAGAACCGCCGGCAGCGCGTATGCGGCGGGGTGGTTCCAGCGCGCCCAGGTCAGCCACGTCCCCAGCAGCCCGCCGGCGGCGAGCGCGCAGGCGAGCGCGCCCAACCAGCGTTCGCTGGTTCGTTGCTGCCACCGTCCAAGGACGCCGAAGGCGCCCAGAACCAGCAGCAGCTCCCACGCAGCGGCGAGCGCCATCGTCTATTTCCCCGCCAGGATGCCGTCCACCGCGGATTGAGTGATCGGGTGATAGCCGGGCCGCGCCTTCCTGTAGATGGCCTCAGCCCGCGCCCTGCCCGCGGGCGTTTTCACCAGGGCCTCAAACAGCGGCTTGACGAACTTCCTGCGCCCCACCTCCACGAGGAATTGCTCGAGCCGCGGCATCGCCGGCTCGTATCCGGCGCGAATCGCCAGCAGAAGCCAGGCGGTGAGGATCTCCGCGTTGCCCGAATTCGTAAGGTCCAGCGTCCTGTCGATTTCGGCCAGCCTCGCCGCGCCCGTGTTCTCGGGCATCGACCGCAGCCAGTGCAGCCACTCCTGCGTCGCCCACCGCCTTGAGGGCGCCTCCTCGAAGTCGTACCGGATCTTCGGCGCATCCGGCGGCAACCCGGGCTCGTTGAGCCAGCGGCTCAGATCCTCGCCGGGGAACGCCCGCTCGAGTTCCTCGAGGAACTGCTCAGTGGTGATGCTTTGGAAGGCGAACTTGTCGAAGTAGCCGCGTATGAACCGGTCGAACCGTTCGCGGCCGTGTTTTTCTTCGAGCGCGCGCAGCATCAACGCGCCTTTCACGTAGGGGACAAGCGTCGCGCCGTCGTCGGGATCGCGCCCGGCGAGATCGATCAGCAGTTTCTGATCGCCGGGCGGCAGGCCCTTCATCTCGGTTTCCAGTTCGCCCACCTCCACGGCAAACTCCATCTCGCTTCGCCGCCGCCCGTAGATCTCCTCCTGAATCCGCCGTTCAATGTAGGTGGTGAAGCCCTCGTTCAGCCAGAAGTCGCGCCATGCCGCATTGGTCACCAGATTGCCCGACCAGGAATGCGCGAGTTCGTGCGAGACGAGCGCCACGAGGCTTTTGTCGCCCGCGATCACGGTGGGCGTGGCGAACGTGAGGCGCGGATTCTCCATCCCGCCGAACGGAAAGCTCGGAGGGAGCACGAGGATATCGTAGCGGCCCCAGCGGTACGGGCCGTACAGCCGCTCGGCCGCCGCCACCATCTTTTCGACATCCTCGAACTCGCGGGCGGCTTTGGCCAGGGTCACGGGCTCTGCCCAGACGCCGCAGCGCCCGCTGACGGGATGGAACTTGAGGTCGCCTACCGCCAAAGCGATCAGATAAGGAGGGACAGGCTGCGGCAGGTGGAAGTGGCCCTCGCGGACTCTCGCCGCCGACATCAGCGCGGTCAGAGGCGCGGGCGCCTGAATCCGAGCCGAGTAGGTGACGCGCACGCCGGGCGAGTCCTGCAACGGAATCCAACTCCGCGCGTGAATCGCCTGCGATTGCGTGAACAGGAACGGATGCCGCTTGCCCGCGGTCTGGGCGGGCTGAAGCCATTGCAGCGCGCTGGCTTCGGGGCTGGTTTCGTATTCGATCAGGACGCTGCGCGTCCCCGCGGCGAGTTCGATTTCCAGGGGCGCGCCGAGATGCTTCACGGCTTCGCCGAGCCTGAAAGCGGAGGCTGAACCGTTCACGCGCTGGATGGTCAGGTTGCGGGTATCCAGAATCAGCCGCCGCCCCGCCGGTTCGAGCGCCAGCGCCGCCGCGCCGCGCAACTTTTTGCTCTCGAAATCCACCGTGAGGTCCATCTCGACATGACGCACCCGTGATTCACCGGGATTGCCGAAAGAGTGGATGTCGCTCATGCGCTCTCACGCTATGGTAGCTATATCTCTTATGCCACCACCGGCAAGACGCCTCGCGGCGCTCGACATCTTCCGGGGCGCCACCATGGCCTCGATGATCCTGGTGAACAATGCGGGCAATTGGGATCACGTCTACTCGCCGCTGCTCCACAAGGACTGGCACGGCTGGACGTTCACGGACACCGTGTTTCCCTTCTTCCTCTGGATTGTCGGCGTCGCCATCACGCTTTCCACTGCGCGGCGGATCGAAAGCGGCCAGTCCCGCGTGGACCTGCTCGGCCATGCGCTGCGCCGCGCCGTCATCATTTTCGCCGCCGGCTTCCTGCTGAGCGCCGCGCCCGATTTCCACTGGGCAACGATCCGCATCCCCGGCGTCTTGCAGCGCATTGCCGTGTGCTACCTGATCGCCTTCCTCATTTTTCTCTGGACATCCTGGCGCGGGCAGCTTGGAGCCATTGTGGGGTTGAACGCCGTCTACTGGCTGCTGATGCAGTATTACCCCGTTCCCGGATGCGGCGCGGGCTCATACGACGCCGGGTGCAATTTCGCGCGGCACATCGACTCGCTGGTTCTGAGCGGCCACATGTACTCGCGCACGAAGTTCTACGATCCCGAAGGAATCGTCTCGACCTTGCCGGCGATTGCCACGGTTCTGTTCGGCATCCTTGCGGGTCACCTGCTGCGGAGCATGGAGGACCCCAACTGGCTCCTGCTGCGGCTCGGCGCCTACGGCGTCTTCCTGTTCTGCCTCGGCTCGATCCTGGACCTGTGGATTCCCATCAACAAACAGCTCTGGACCACCAGCTACATGGCGCTGATGGCCGGCCTGGCGATGATCTGGTTTGGCATCTGGTATTTCATCGCGGACGTCGCCGGGTGGCGCCGCTGGCTGAAGCCATTCGAAGTCTTCGGCTCGAACGCCATCCTCATTTACATCCTGTCGGGCGCGATCGCCAAGTATATGGGCCGCACGGGGCTCACCGCGAAGACCTACGGCTGGCTCGTCTCCACCGGTCTCCAGCCGGTCAACGCCAGCCTGGCCTATGCAATTCTTAACGTCTTAGCCTGCTACCTCGCCGCGTGGCTCCTCTGGCGGCGAGGCTGGTTCGTCAAGTTCTAAGCTGGAGAGCATGCACCGGATCCTGATCCTGGGCGCCCGGGGGACACTGGGCCAGCAGCTTGCCCGCCTGTACCCTGATGCCGCCTGCTGGGATCGCGAGGAGATCGATGTTCTCGACTTCCCGGGGTTCGAAGCCGCGGTCCGCGGCCTGCCCGGGCCTGTGGAGGCCGTCATCAACTGCGTGGCATTCAACGACGTCGACGGCGCCGAAGACAGGCCGGAAGCCGCGCACGCGCTGAACGCCGAATTCCCCGGCCGCCTCGCGGCGCTTTGCGGAGAACTCGCCATCCCGCTTGTCCACTACAGCACCAACTACGTTTTCGACGGCGCCCAAGGCGAGTATGCGGAATCCGATCCGCCGAGCCCTCTTTCGGTCTACGCGCGCTCCAAGGCGGAAGGCGAGCGCGCCGTTTGCAGCGCGGCGGCGAAGCACTACCTGGTGCGCACAGCCGTCATTTTCGGACATAAGGGAGCGAGCGACTTATCGAAGCGGAGCTTTGTGGACATCATGCTGGATCTCGCGAAGAAGTCCAGCGTCATCCGCGCCGTCGACGATGAGATCAACAGCGTCACGTACGCCTCCGACCTCGCCGCGGCGACGAAGCAGCTTCTCGGCTCGAAAGCGCCGTACGGCGTCTACCACCTTTCAAACGCCGGTTCGGCGAGCTGGTGCGACATGGCCCGCGAGATCTTCCGCATCACCGGCCAGGATCACATCGAAGTTCAGCCGGTGCCTTCCACGGCCTTCCCGCGCAAAGCCCGCCGGCCCCGGAAGGCGGTGCTGCTGAACACGAAGGCGCCGCCGCTTCGCCCATGGCAGGAAGCGCTGGCCGGCTTTCTCAGAAGTACAGCCGGAGTCTGACGCCCGCGGTCCGAGGCTGGACGACGCGCGTCCCGACGAACACCGATTGGAAGTTGTAGAGCGCCGCCGCGTTGGTCAGGTTCGAGATCTGGAGGCTGATGTCCCACGCCTTTCGCTCGTTGCGCCGGCGCTCGTAGCCGGCCACGATGTCGGTGATCGTTCTCGGCGTGACTCTCGCCGGATTGGCGCCGAGGTTCACGTAGGGCAACAGGTCTGAATAGTCGGGGTCGGCGGCGACCTCCGCGGGGTCGGACGGATTGGCGACCAGCCCCGAGTCGTAGCGTGTCGACCAGGTTGCATAGAATCCGCGGCGGCCGGAGTAGGTCAGGATTCCATGAACCGACAGCGGCTGATCGTGGTCGATGAGGAACGGTCCGGCTGACAGCGCGTCGACCGCCTCGTTGCCGATGTAGAGCCCGCCGGTGAACGGCGGCGTCGTCACCGCTCTGGAATGCGTGACGCTCAGGCTGCCGCTGAAGCCCCTGGCGGGCGTCAGGTTCAGCCGTCCTTCCACGCCGTTCACGCGGATCTGCGCGAGCGTGATGGGGAAGATGACGCCGGTATCGAGGAAGTTGTTGTTGTCCTGCTGGTCGCGGGACTGCTTGTGGTAATAGCTGACGTTCGCGCTCAGCCTGCGGCCGATGCCCTGTTGCAGCCCGGCCTCGAAGAAGTCCTGCTTCTCCGGCTGCATCCGCGCCACCTGCTCGCCGAACGTCTCGCGCACGGCCGGCGGCGCGATGGCGTAGGCCTCGGGGCTCGCGCTCAGCAGCAGGTTCTCGTTGGGCGCCGTCTGGTAGAGGCGGTTGTAGCTGGCGCGGAAGACGGTGTTGGATTCCTTCAGGAAGTAGCTCACTCCGATCCGCGGCTGATACTGCTGCCCCTCGAGCAGGAACCTGTAGTTGTCGTAGCGCAGGCCCAGTGTGATCTGCCAGCGCCCGGCGCGGATGCTGTCCTGGAGGAAGCCGGAATAGAACCCGCCGGTCCTCTTCTCCGAGAACAGAAACGGCGTGCCGCCGCGCGACAGATCATGCGGAGCGAGGTTCGGATTGTAGCCGCCGCTTTGCGGGTCGTTGAAGCCGGGATCGGTGACGCCGAAGAAGAAGTTTTCGCTGACCGGGAAGCGCTGGATATCGGCGCCCATTCGGAGCGTATGGATTCCGCGGACCATGTTCAAGCGGCCGCCGGTCGTGAACGTCGACAGGTGGCGGGCCTGGGACGCCGTGACCGGGGTGTCGGCGGGGCTTGGAAAGAGTTGGGCCACCGTTGTCCGGTAGCTGGTCGTCGTATCGAACGTCGTCCGCGCGTCAACCGTTCGGACCCAGGTGAAAGACCCGGAAGCGTCGCGAAGCTGCTGCCGCTGGTCCATCCCCGCGGCGTGCTGCGACCGCAGGTTCGCCAGTTGAAACGAGCTGCGCCCGGCCATGCCGTTCAGGCGGAAGACATCGCGGCCGTTGGGCTGGAAGTCCAGACGGAAGAATCCGCGCTGGCTGTTGCCGCCGTTGTGCAGGTTGTCGAGCGAGACGGAGTCGAGATAGCGGTTCGACTTCATCGTGTTGATCGTTGCCGAGTAGCCGAGCTTGCCCCGCTCGCCGCTGAGGCTGGTCACCTGGGAGAAGGTGTCGAAGCCCGCCGCGTTGAGCATGAGGCTGCCTGAGAAACTCCGTCCGGAGCCGAGGCCGCTCCTGGTGGTGACGTTTGCCACGGCGGAGACCTTGCTGCCGTACTCGGCCGGCACATTGCCGGTGAACAACTCCACGGTCTGGACGATGTTCGGGTCGACCGAATTGGCGAACGCGCCGGTGAGCTGATCGGTGATCGGCATGCCGTCGATGACGAAGGTCATCTGGTTGTGCGCGCCGCGAGGATGAATGGCGCCATTGGCGTTCTGGGCAAAACCGGGGAAGCTGACCAGCACGGATTCCAGGCCCTTGTTGGCCACCTGGAGCGCCATCTTCTCGATGTCGGTCTGGTTCATCTGGATGTGGGTGCCGGTCTCTTCGGGGTCGACCAGCAATTCGGGACGCTCCGAGACAGTAATGGATTCCGCGGCGCCCGCCAACTGCAACGTGACTTCGAGCTGCACCGGGATGTTCGAGCGCAGGCTTGCGGCCTCCTTCCAAACCGAGAACCCCGTCTTGGTCACGGTGATCTCGTAGGAGTGGAATGGGATATTCGAGAGCGTGAATGTGCCGTCTTCCTGAGTGGAGATCTCGGAACGGTAGCGGGTCACCGCGTTTTCGACGATGATCGACGCAGCGGGGATTGCGTAGCCGCGCGGATCCTTGACGATGCCGATGAGCGTGGCGGTGGTTTGCGCCGTGGAGGGCAGCGCAAGGCAAAGCAGCAGAATGGACCGGGCGTTCATGCGGACTCCTTCTCCTAGGCGGGTATCAGGCGGACGCGAGGTTTACGCGGCGGAAGGAGGTCCGCGGAGGAAGAGAGATTCGGGAGCCGGCAGGGGGGCGGAGGAACCGGCGGGGCAGGGCTCCCGCCATTCCAGAGCCATGGCCGCCTGAACGGTCTGCGCCGCTTCGGCTTCGCCGGTCATGAGCTGGTCAAAACCATTCAAGGAGCAGCGGTTCTTCGGCCCCTGATGCTTGTGGAGCGAGCTGAAGACGGCAATTCCGAGGAAGGCCACAATCAGAGCCATCGACAGGGCGAGGATCTGCCGAGGGCGGGCCGGATGGAAGATGGGCGATTTCATCCCTCTCTCAGAGCCAGATGTCACGAGTTTAGCAGGGATGGCGCCTTCTTTCTCCATGTATGATTGCCTGGATGGCCGAAGCAGCTCCGAAGACTGTGAAACGCATCGCGATCGAATTCTCCGCGCTGGCGGTGTTCTACTGCGGGTTTGTCTTTCTCCTGCCGCGTCCTGAGTCCGTGACGACTGACGGGTGGCGGCTGACGGCGCTGTTTCTGGCGACGGTGTTGGGCTCGATTCTTCAGCCGGTGCCGGGGGGAGCAGTCGTGCTGCTGGCGATCACGCTGGCGCCGGTTCTTGGCGGGATGAAGATCGCCGATGCGCTGGGGGGGTACGCGGACTCGACCGTCTGGCTGGTGATGGCGGCCTTTTTTGTCTCGCGGGCGCTGATCGACACAGGGATGGCGCGCCGCATCGCTCTGCTTTTCATCCGCCTTTTCGGCAAGAGCTCGCTTGGCGTCGGCTACGCGCTGGCTCTGACCGACTGGGTACTGGCCAGCATCATTCCATCCAACGCCGCCCGGTCCGGCGGCGTCATCCTGCCCATCTGCCGTTCCATCTGCGAGCTGTACGGCTCATACCCTGGCGAGACCGCCAAGCGGCTGGGCCGGTTTCTGATGGCTGGCGTCTACCAGAGCGTCTGCGTGTCGACGGCGATGTTTCTCACCGGGCAAGCTTCCAATCCGCTGGCAGCGCAAATCGCCTCCGGGTTCGGATACAAGGTCACCTGGGCAGGCTGGCTGGTGGCGGGGATTGTACCGGGCGCGGTTTCGCTGGCGCTGACGATGTGGCTGGTGTTGAAGCTGAACCCGCCGGAAATCCGCCACACGCCGGAGGCGGCGCGGTTTGCCCACGACGAACTGGTGAAGATGGGGCCGATGACGCGGGCGCAGAAAGTCCTGCTGGTGGTTTTCATCAGCGTGTGCGGCGCGTGGGTGTCCTCGGGGCAGACCGGCGTCGACATCACGGTGGCAGCCCTTTGGGGAAGCGCAGCATTGCTGATTACGGAAATCCTCAAGTGGGAGACGGTGGTCAGCGAGCGCGCAGCCTGGGACATCTTCATCTGGTATGGCGGGCTCCTGCGGCTGGGCAAGGCGCTGAATGAGAAAGGCGTGACCAAGGCGTTCGCCGAGGGGCTGGGCGGGTATTTCAGCGGTCTGGAGTGGTTGCCGATGCTGGCGGTGATGCTGCTCATCTACTTTTACGCTCACTATGCCTTCGCCAGCATCACGGCGCACATGCTGGCGATGTACCCGCCGTTTCTGGCGCTGCTTGCGGCGCAGGGCGCGCCGCTGGGCGTGGTGGTGTTCAGCTTCGCCTGCTTCGTGAACCTGTCGGCGTGCCTGACGCACTTTGGCACGACCCCGGCGCCAATGTTCTTCTCACAGGGCTACGTCTCGATGCGCGACTGGTGGCGGACGGGATTCGTGATGTCAATCGCGCATCTCGCCGTTTGGGGAACCATCGGCTTCGCCTGGTGGAAGCTGCTGGGGCTTTGGTGAGTGGCCTGCCGCTTGCTTCATCACCGGCATGAGGCCTCCGGCTTCGATGCTCGAAACTGCTGGCAATAGACAACTTCGCGTTCCTCTCGACGGATCAGCCGCCGCGCGGTCTGAGAGAGCAATTCCAGTTTGGTGTCTCATTCCGGACTCCGTGCCGGTTTGAAACGAGCTGTTGATCCCCACCAAGACCGCGTCGCCGTGACCGCTCTCTCTACGAGCGATTCAACGCCACTCGTGTGCTTCCTGGCCGTTTTGGGCATTCATTTCGACTCGAAAGGAGCAAAACATGAGCGAGAACGACCCCATCATCATCATCATTCCGCCGTTTATCGACTAACCCGGCAGGGTTACGCAGGCGGCGCGCACGGCGCCGACCATACGCTTTTGCAGGCTCTCGACTCTGCTCATGATGGCGCCGACAACGGCGGCGCCATGCGAGGGATCCTTCACGATGGGCTGGAGGCGGGACCAGAGCTCGGCGCCGCTGGTCTGGTCGATTTCGAACAGCCAGGCGGCGGCGCCGAAGTCGCGGTACATTTGGCCCTTGCAGGTATCGGTCGGCTGGCGGAGGTAGAAAGCCGGCGTGCCGGACCTGTAAGCGATGAGCGGAGAATGGCACTCGAGGCTGATGACCGCCTGAGCCTTGGAGTAGACGGAGGCGGCTTCGTCGGGCAGCCAGAAGGTGTCGCGCCAGACGACGTTCTTCCTGATCTCGGGCGGGAGCGGATCGACGAGCTGTTGCCTGGCCAATTCGATCTGATAGGTCATTTCGGGGACGGCGAGGACCTTGCAGCCGGCGCCGCGGACATAGGCGGCGATGAGGTCGCGGAGCTTGGCGTGGTCCTGCGCGGTGGTGCGGGCGTTGATCGCGTCCTTGACGTCGTCGTCCGGGACGCGGGCTCTGCCGTCGATGCGGTAATAGGGCGTATAGCGCAACCGTGGGACCACGCAGATGAAGCGCTTGTCCTCAAGACCGCAGGCGCGAAGGTAGGCGAAGGCCTTGACATCGTCGCGGAGGTGCATGCCGAGTTGGGCGTCGGGGCCGAACTCAAGAACCGGTGTCCTGACCTGCTGGGCTTTCAGGTACTCGAGCGAGATCGTATCGCGGCAAAAGAAGAACGCCGCGCGGCCGATGATGAAGCGCAACGCGGGCGGCAGGTGTGTTGGCGGCAGAGCCAATGCCTTGGCCCGGAGTTCATCCAAGGTTCCGCCTTCGGGTTGCCGTCCGGGGCCGAAGCCTGAGACCGGATCGGCGCTGACGCCGAACACGCCCACCGGTTTCCCGGTCGCCTTAGCGAAGGCGGCCGCGTGATTACTGGCCGGAAAGCCCGATCCTGAGCCGCTCAGGTAGAGATCAGCCTCGGCCCATGCCCGGGCGAGTTCAGGCGTGGCAGGCTTGCCGTCCTTGTCCAACGCGCCTTCGACAATTTTTAACTCTGGATAGCCGCGCGTGAGCAAGTCGCGGGAGCCGTGGCCGAGGCGGCCGGGCCAAAGAGTGATTTCGGCCTCGGGGAAGTACTTGCCGAGGAGTGAGAGCGCGCCGGGGGTGTGGCCGATGTCGCCAATGTTGACGCTCTGCCAGGAGCTGCGAAGGAGGATCTTTGGCCGCCGGACTGCTTTGAGGGTGGCGCAAGACGCGAGGAAGCCGCGGCGGGAGGTGGGGATGCTCATGGAACCTTCTTCTATCCAAGTCCGGATCGGAGATGCCTGACGAGTGCAAGTATCACACAAGCGACCCGGCCGGCGATTCGAGACGCGGGGCCCGGGTCAGTCGTCGGCCACGGCGGCGGAGAAGCGGGAGGCAAGCGGCTCCGGCTGCGGTTTCTCCACCCAGAACGCGCCGATGGCCAGGGCGTGGATGCGCGTCGTGAGCAGGCAGCGCAGGGCCTCTTCGGGGCGGCAGACGATTGGCTCGCCGCGGACATTGAAACTGGTGTTGACCAGCACGGCGCAGCCGGTCAGGCGTTTGAAGGCGCCGAGGAGTTCCCACAGCAGCGGGTTGTCTTCGCGGGCGACGGTTTGCAGCCGGGCGGAGCCGTCGAGGTGCGTGACCGCAGGGAACGGGCTGCGGACCCCGCGCAAGGCCGCGGGCGTGAGGGCGGGTTCGGACTCAGAGGGCTCGAAGCCGAGAACGCGGTCGACGAAGAGCATATACGGGCTCGGCTCGCCGGGGGAGAAACAAGCGGGCGCATCTTCGATGCGCACGACCGGCGCGAACGGCCGGAAGGACTCGCGGAACTTGATGCGCAGGTTGAGTTCGGACTGCATCTCGGGAGAGCGCGGGTCGGCGAGGATCGAGCGGCCGCCGAGAGCGCGCGGTCCGAATTCCATCCGGCCCTGAAACCAGCCGGCGACCTGCCCCGCGGCCAGAGCAGAGGCCGTGCGCTCGAGCAGTTGTTCGCGCCCGAGGCGCTCGTAGACGGCGCCAAGGCGGTCCAACTCGCGCGCGATGGCCGCGTCCGGCCACTCGGGGCCGAGATAGGCGGCGCGCATCGAGTCTCCGCCGCCGCTCATAGTCCGGCGAGCCCCGCCAGGTTTGTCGAGATAGTGGAAGGCGAGGGCGGCTCCAAGGGCTCCGCCGGCGTCTCCGGCGGCGGGCTGCACCCAGATGCGGTCGAAGACGCGCGCGTCGCGCAGGGCCGAGTTCGCCACGCAATTCAAGGCGACTCCGCCCGCCATGACGAGGCAGGACTCGCCGGTCCGCTCGCGGGCGGCACGGCCGAGGCGGACAACGGCTTCGTTGAGGACCGCCTGCACGGAGGCGGCCAGATCCGCGTGCCGCTGCTCGAGGCTCGATTCCGGCACGCGCGGCTCTCCGCCGAACAGGCGGTGAAACGCGGGGCTCGTCATACGGTCTCCAACTTCGAAATCGAAGAACTCGAGGTTCAGGCGAAACGAGCCGTCGCCGCGCAGCGTGACGACGCGGTCCAGGATCTGGCCGCGGTATCGCGGCCGGCCATACGGCGCAAGCCCCATCAGTTTGTACTCGCCGGAATTGACCCGGAAACCGCAATAGGTGGTGAACGCGGAGTAGAGCAGCCCAAGAGAGTGGGGGAAGCGGATCTCGGCGAGCAGGCGGACATCCGCGCCTTGGCCGTGGCCGATGGTGGTTGTGCTCCACTCGCCGACGCCGTCCAGCGTGAGAATGGCCGCGGACTCGAAGGGAGAGGGATAGAAGGCGCTGGCGGCGTGGCTCAGGTGATGCTGGCTGAAGAACAGGCGCGGGCGCCAATCCACGGAGGCGTCGATGGCCCTCAGCCGCCGGAGGAGTTCCTGCTTCAACAGCAGCTTCTCGCGGAACCACACCGGCATGGCCTGGCTGAAGCGCCCGCGGCCGCGGGGGGCTTTGAGGAGGAAGGTTTCGATGAGGCGGTCGAACTTGAGGAAAGGCTTCTCGTAGAATACAACGGCGGAGAGCTCCGCCGGCTTGATGCCTGCCTGCTCGAGGCAGGAGGCGATTGCGTTGGATGGGAATCCCGGATCGTGTTTGCGGCGGGTGAAGCGCTCCTCCTGTGCGGCGGCGACGACTTCGCCGCCGCGGGTCCGCGCGGCGGCGCTGTCGTGGAAGTAAGCCGAGATGCCGAGAATCCAGGCGTCCTTCATCGGCTCAGAAGAACGGGTAGAGGAAGGGAGAAAGGGCCGCCGGCGTCACCAGGAGGAGTCCGACCAGGAGGAAGAGCAGAATCAGCACCGGCGCCAGCCAGAGCTTCTTGTGCTCGCGGAGGAATGCGAAGAAGTCGCGCAGGAAGTCGATCATTGTCAGAACGGCCTCCGGAAGGCGTGTCCGGCTCCGGTTGAGAACTCTCTCCAACTGCCGTCGCGGCCGCGCGCGGGCTCAGCGAACGTACGCCACAGCAGGGCGACGGGGGTGAAGATCAGGTAGTACCAGAGGCCGAGGACGATGCGGCTGAGATGCTCCGCCACCGCGTCCGAAAACCTCGCGGCTTTACCGGCGAGGCCAGCCAGAAGCCGCGGAGGGCGAATTGCCGAAAGGCCCAGGAACAATGCGGGCAGCGCCAGGAGAGACGCCAGCGCGACCCAGCCGCCGCGAAGGCTCCAGATGGCGGCGGCGCTGAGCGCCGCGCTCCAGACAGCCAGGACCTGCCTGGGAGTGGCGCCGGAGCGGGCGTGGGAACCGGGAATCGAATCGACCAGACTCATGGTTGGCTGGTAACCTCTCATCATGCCACAGCCTCGAACAAAGGCCCGAACGGCCGCATTCACGGCAATCGCGGCAGTGACACTGCTGGGGCTGGCGGAGCTTGCCGGAAGGGCGGCGCTGGCGGTCAGGGGCGTGGATTTCGCGCCGCGCTGGGCGCTGCAACACGCAGTATTGGCGCTCAAAGAGAGCCTGAGCGGCGGAGCGGACGGGATCCGGTTTGAGAAGCCGCTGGCGATGGAAGATCCGGTGACGGGTTACCGGTGCATTCCCGGCGTCCACCGGTTGGCCATGGTCAGCGGGGGGCGAAGGCGGGAGTTCACCGTCACGATTGGCGAGGATGGATACCGCATCACGGGCAGGCGGACAGGCGGGGGGCGGCCGTTGCTGGTTCTGCACGGCTGCTCATTCACCTGGGGCTACCTGTTGAACGACGAGGAGACCTTTGCCTGGAAATTGCAGGAGCGGCTGCCGGAGTACGAGGTGAGGAACCTCGCGCAGAACGGCTTCGGGACCGCTCACGCCTACCTTCAGGCCAGAGCGACGCAACCGCCGCCGGCGGCGGCGATCGTGGTTTACGCCGCTTTTCACAAACCGCGCAACAGCCCGAGCGCGGATTGGATGAAGCAGATGGTGGCCGCGGGCGAGGCGTTCAGATCGAGGCGGATTTCCTATCCGTGGGTTAGGCTCGAACACGGAGCGCCGGTGGTCGAGTTGCGGCCGATGAGTTTCGGCGCCACGCGCGAGGGAAACGCGTCGAATCCGGCGTTGGAGGAGCAAAGCACTCTCGCTCTCATGCGGGCGATCCGGGCGCACTATACCTCGACCGGCACGCGGTTCGGCGTGGCGGCGTTCACGGGGATCGCTGGCGACCGGGTGATGGAGCAACTCGCCGCGGACGGCGTCCCGGTGCTGGACTTGAGTCTCGGATCGCCGGACTACCTGCCGGACCAATACAAGATGCCGCCTTGGGACCGGTTTCACCCCGGTCCCGAGGCGGCGTTGATCTATGCGGATCGCCTCTCACGCTTCATCCGCGAAAAAATGTGACAGGCACTTTTACATTCAGAAGTTGATGCGGCCCGAGAGCTGGAGACTGCGGTTGTCGCCGACCGTGGAGGTGATGCGGCCCACGGTGGGCGAACCGATGGCGGCGTTCGGGAAGCCGAGGTAGGGGGAGTTGAAGAGATTGAAGGCTTCGAAGCGGAAGTTGAAGCCGATCTTCTCGGTGATGCGGAACGTCTTGACGACGCTCATGTCGATGTTGACGACGCCTGGCGAGTAGAGCACGCCCCGGCCGACGTTGCCGTACGTGTTGGGCGGAGGCGCCTTGAAGGCGGTGGCGTCGAACCAGTAGTAAGGATCGGGATTGTCGAGCTTGCCGCTGGCGATGCGGTCGGGCCAGCTTGGCGCGCCGTTGTTGACGCCGTTCTGGAGGCCGACGTTGAAGGGACGGCCGGTGGTGGCGGTGATGATCCCGCCAAGCTGCCAGCCGCCAACGATGGCATCGGCAACCCTGTTGTCGATGTTGAACTGGCGGCCCTTACCGAACGGCAGGTCATACAGGCCGTTGATGACCGCGCGGTGCCTGACGTCGAAACCGGAAGGTCCGCGCCCGCACTTGAAGCAGGTGACGGTCTGCGGTCCGCCGGTCTGTCCGCCGCCGGAGGCGACCGAGCCGCTGTAGTCGAGGCTCTTGCCCCAGGTGTAGACGCCGAGGATCTGGAAGCCGTTGGCGAAACGGCGGTCGATCTTGGCGGTCATGCCGTTGTAGGTGCTGCTGCTCATGGGCTCGAAGATGGTGATGCTCGGGATGTTGCGAAGCGGCTGGACCGGACGGCGGTCCTCGACGCTGCCAGTGCCGAGGCGCACTTCATTGTGGTTGAAGCCGTAGAGCAAATTGATGCCGCGGCTGCCGACGTAGCCGAGTTCAGCCATCCAGGTGGGGCCGAGCTGCCGCTGGACAGTCAGGCTCCAGGTCTGAGCGTACTGGGTGGGGTTCTCGAAGGAGTAGCCGCGAACCGTTGGCCGGCGCGTGTTGATTTCGGCGGTGCTGAGCGGCTTCAGGGGGACCAGAGGGCCGAAGGGCTGCTCGATTCGCGGGACGTTGGAGTAGTCCGTGAGGAAGTCGCCGAAGCTGTAGCTCTCGCTGAAGAGGTGGGGCGGGCCTTGGGTGAGCATGCTGGAAGCCGAGACAGGCTCGGGGAAGTAGCTCAGGCTGTAGCCGCCGCGAACGATCGCTTTCTGGTCGCCCAGGACGTCGTAGGCGAAACCGAAGCGAGGGCCGAAGTTATTCAGGTCGGTGTTGCGCAGAGTTCTGCTGTAGCCGCCTTCGTTGGCGTAGGCGAACATGAGCTTGGGAAAATCGAAACTGGTCATGCGGTCGTACTTCTCCGTTTCGGGAGAGTAGATCTCGTAGCGCACGCCGAGGTTCAAGGTGAGGCGGGAGCTGACTTTCCAGTCGTCCTGGAAGAACCAGGCGTTTTCCCAGACGCGAAGGCCGGGGACGCCGAGCAGGAAGCCGCGGCTGCCCGACTGGAGCATGCCGAGCAGCATGGCGGCCCAGCCGGTTCCGCCGGTGCGCGTCACGGGATCGGAAACGAAGCCCCGTCCAAAGGTGAGGGCGCCGCGAGTGTCGGCGTTGGTGAAGGGGGAGACGTCGCGGCGGACGACGTGGTAGCCGAACTTCAGATTGTGCCTGGCCTTGGTCCAATAGAGGTTGTAGTCAAGCTGGTAGTTGATCTGCCGCGGGCGCGCGGGCAGGAAGTTCGGGCCGCCGCTGAGGCCGGTGAAGTCGGCGATGTTGATCGAGGGAATGCCCGAAGAGTTGTCGGTGAGGTTAATATTCTTGATGCCGAGGGAATCGGCGGCCGGGATGCCATAGTCGGAGTGGAACGTGGAGGGGTTGGTGCGCGCCCATCCGGTGCGGAATTCGCCAACCAGCGACGGACTCCAGACGCGGCTCCAGTTGAATGCGCCGCCATGGGTCCTGAGGCGGGTGTTCTGGATGCCGGCCACGAAGGGTCCGAGCTTGAAGCGCTGCGCGGCTTCAGGGGGCGTGGGCAGGCAGCAGTTGGCCTGGCCCTGCGGGGCGTCGAGGTCGTACCACTGCTGCTGGAAGCGGAAGAACATGCTGTCCTTCTGCGAAGCCTGATAGTCGGCGCGGACGGTGTATTGGTTGTCCTCGATGACGCGGTTGGGCGCGGTCTGGTAGTTGTTGAAGTTGCCCGGCAGGTTCGGTCTTGGATAGATGCTCGCGACGTTTCGGGACACCTGGCTAATCAGGCTGCCGGGGATGGTGTTGTTGGGAAACGGGTCGCGCAGGAAGTTGCCCGGCGACGCCGGATTGGCGCGGGTCGTGTACGGATTCCAAACCTGAATCAGGGCGCCGCTTGTGCTGCGGAAATTGCTGAAATCGCCCGCGCGGACGGCGTCGGTCGGAACGGTGTTGAGGTAGTCCAAGCCGCGGACCTCGCGCTGCCCGGCGTAGTCGCCGAAGAAGAACAGCTTGTTCTTGATGATGGGGCCGTTGACGGCGCCGCCCATCTGGTGACGCCGGAAGGGGAGCTTCTTCGGAAGCGCCTGAGGAGTCTGGAAGTAGCCCCGGGCGTCAAACTCGATGTTGCGGTGGAACCAGAAGGCGGTGCCGTGCAGCTCGTTCTGGCCGGACCGGGTCGAAACCGAGACCACGCCCGCGCCGCGGCCGAACTCGGCGGAGAAAGAGCCGGTCAGGACCTTGAACTCGCGAACGGACTCGAGCGATGGCTGCACGATGACGGTGTTGAAGGTGTATTCATTGTTGTCGATGCCGTCGAGCACCCAGCCATTGGCGTTGGCGCGCTGGCCCAGCGGGTTGTAGTTGGAGGCGGCGCGCGGATTGAAGGTGGAAGCGCCGGACAGGTTCTCGCCCGCCTGTCCGGGCGTGACACCCGGGGCGAGATAGACGAGTTGCGCGAAGTTGCGCCCGTTCAACGGCAGCTCCTGGACCGCACGCTGTTCGATGACTTGGCCGGTTTCGGCGGAAGAGCTCTGAACGAGCGGCGCCGCGGCGGTGACTTCGATGGTCTCGCTGACGTTGCCCACCGTGAGTTGCATATCGACGCGGGCGCGCTGGTCGACTTGCAAGGCAATACCGGACTGCTCGGCTTTCTTGAAGCCGGCTTGTTCGACCGTGACCCGGTAGTTGCCCGGAATCAGAAACGGAAACAGGAAGCTGCCCGTTTCATCGGTCTTGCGGTTCACTGCGGTTCCCTTATCGATGTCGGTGACTGTGACGCTGGCGCCGACAATGGCAGCCCCGGACGGGTCGGTGACGGTGCCGAAGATCGTCCCCGTCGTGACCTGAGCGGTTGTGACGGACGCAACACAGAAAAGGAGAAGGAAGGGTAGGACTACTCGCCGGAGTGGATCACACATGGTTCTCATCCTCTCGTGACTTGGAGATCAAGCCGGCCAACTGGCGGTATGGGGGCGGATGCCCTCCTGCGAGGGAAAGTCCCCAAAAGACCAATTGCACCTGACAAAGATTTAGCAGTTTTCATCCTGGGCGTCAATGGTGTGTTTTGTTTGGCTTGCGGCAGCCGGTGGGGGCAGGCGCAAAAGAACCGGGCTTGGCGGATAGACTGAAGGGGATGCTGCTGTTCGCCCTTTTTTGCACATTGACCGGAGGAATCGAGGGCCAAATCGAGGATCCGGCGGGCGGGGCGGTGGCAGGCGCGACGATCTCGCTGC
>JACADU010000258.1 GCA_013388415.1 Bryobacteraceae bacterium | reverse complement strand
GATGTACTCCGGCTTGATGACCCAAAAGCCCAGCCCGACGACGACTGGCAGCGCGCAAAGCAGACCCGCGGAGAACCGCTGTTGCGTCGTGGCGGCTTTGAGCTTCGCCGCCAGGTTCAGGCGCTCGCGGATCAGAATCGAAAGATTCTCCAGCACCGCCACCATGTTGGCCCCCGTCTGCCGCTGCAGGATCAGTCCCGTGATGAAGAACTTGAGGTCGATCAGTGGAACGCGCCGCCCGAGATTGTGCAGCGCCGCCTCGAGTTGGGAGCCCAGCGCCAGCTCCTCGACAACCCTGCGGAACTCCATCTTCACGGGCTCCAGCGTCTCGCTTCCCAGCGTTTCGAGGCCCGCCTGAATGTTGTGGCCGGCGCGCATCGAACGGTTGAAAAGGTCGATCGCGTCTGGCAGGTTCTCCTCGAACTTCATCAGCCGCCGGGCCCGGACCCTCATGATGTAGACGATCGGCAGGCTTCCGAATGCGGCGGCGATCAGAAGCCTCAGGAAGAAAATGCCCACGCCGGCCAGCCCTTGCAAAAGGTATGCCGTCCCCGCGATCAAAAGCGAGATCGTGAGAACATCGGTCGCGCGGTAGGAGAGGTTGGCCTGTTCAATGCTCACTTGCAGGCGCCGCGCCGGACCGATCCAGTCCAGGACGCGGTTCAACGCCGAGAAGGCGCCGCGCTGCTCCTGAATCATCAGGTCGCTCGCCCCGCGGCTCGCCCGCGCCGGTCCGCCCGCCCTCACCCGGATCTCGCGCAGACGCGAAATCAGAATCCGGTTCTCCGCCTGGCGGGGCAAGGCATACACGTACCACGCCGCCGCCATCAGGGCGCCGGAGAAGATCAGGAAGCTGATGAACAGAAACACCTTGCCGCTGCGGTCCTTTGCGTCAGTTGTCCTTGATGGCTACTGCCTCCCGGAAAAGAGACTCCGGCAGATGAACCCCATACGCCTTCAGCCGGTCCAGGCAAGCCGGCTTGTAGCCCGTGGCGTGAAACTGCCCCATGACTTTCCCGCTCTTGTTGATCCCCGTGCGCTCCAGTTCGAAAATGGGCGCCGTGTCCACATAGTCGCGCTCGACGTTGGCGACTTCGCTGATCTCGATGACCTTCCGCGATCCGTCGTTCATTCGCGCGCAGTGCACCACAATCTGGATCGCTGAGGCGGCCATCTGCCGGATCACGTAATCCGGAATGAACTGGCTGGCCATCATCACCATCGTCTCGATGCGGGCGAAGGCGTCCCGGCCGGAATTCGCGTGGACCGTCGTCATCGAGCCGTCGTGGCCCGTGTTCATCGCCTGAAGCATGTCGAGCGCCTCGGGACCGCGCACCTCTCCGATCAGAATGCGGTCCGGGCGCATGCGCAGCGCGTTGATGACCAGGTCGCGCTGCGTGATCGCGCCCGCGCCTTCGATGTTCATCGGGCGCGTCTCGCAACGCACGACGTGCGGCTGTTGAATCTGTAGCTCGGCGGTGTCCTCGATCGTCACAATCCGCTCTTCCTCGGGGATGAACCTCGTGAGCGTGTTCAACAACGTGGTTTTCCCCGAGCCCGAACCGCCGCTGATGACGATGTTCAGCCGCGCCTCGACGCAAGCGCTCAAGAAGTCCAGCATCCCGCTCGTGAACGTCTCGTTCTTCAGAAGATCGTCGGTGGTGAGCAGCTTCCTGCCAAACCGCCGGATGGAGAGAACCGGTCCGATCAGCGACAACGGCGGAATCACCGCGCACACGCGGCTGCCATCGGCCAGGCGCGCGTCGACAATCGGCGACGAATCGTCGATTCGCCGGCCGATGTTGGACACGATCCGGTCGATGATCAGCCGCACGTGCGCCGCGTCCTTGAAACGCACGTTCGTTTCCACCACCCGCCCCATGCGCTCGATATAGACGCTGTCCGGACCGTTCACCATGATGTCGCTGATGGTCGGATCCTTCATCAGCGGCTCCAGCGGCCCGAGTCCATACACCTCGTCGAGGATCTCTTCCACCAGCCGGTCGCGCTCCGCCATCGTCAGCGGAATGCCGTCTCCCGCCACCAGCCGCTCCACCACCAGGCCCACCTGCTCGCGCATCCCGTCCTTGTTCAGCGTGCGAAGCTGGTCAGGCGTCAGCGAAGCCAGCAGCCGGGCGTGGATCTGCGACTTCAACTGGAACCAGCGGTCGCTTCCGCTGACGGGCCGGAGGGCGGTTCGTTCTGCCATGGTCCTTCATCCAGGGGAGCGCTCATGCGCTCTTCGCAAGGTCCTCCTTCTTGCGTCCCGTCGCCTTGTCCACGAATGCGCGGAAGATCCGGTCGAGGTCCCCAGCCGCCTGCCGGTCCTCGATGAAAGGCCTTCCGCGATTGATCGCCGCCAGCACGGCGGGCGACGGCGGAATGCCATAAAACACCTGCTGGCCCAGCGTCTGCTGGATTTGCTCGAGCGTCGCCAGATTCTGCCCTGGCTTCTTCGTGTAGTTGTTCAGCAGAATCTTCACCTGGTCGACCGTGAATCCGAGTTGCGCCAGCAGCGCCATGTACCTCTGTGCGTTCCGGATTGCGGGGTACTCCTGCGTCATCACCAGAAACACCGTCGTCGAAACCTGCAACGCGGTCTGAACCAGCTCGTTGTTGACGTCTCGCCCCGCGTCGATGACGACGCTGTCGTATTTCTCCACCAGAAACGTTGAAGCCTCCCTGAGCATCGGACCCAGATAGTAGCCCTGCGGCATGAGTGTGTCTGGCGGTCCCAGGTAGAGAAAGCCCAGCGGGTCGCGCATCGCCAGCCCTTCAAACAGCGCCTGGTCCATCCGTCCGATCGCCTCGGTGAGGTCCCAGATCGAGTGCTGCGGCGCGCCCGCGCCGATCTGCATGGCGACGTCGTTGGCGCTCCAATCGAGATCCAGCAGAACCGTGTTCTGCTTCCGCTGCGCGAGAACTCCGGCGAAATTGGTCGCCAGCGTCGTCGTGCCCGCCCCGCCCTTGACGCCCAGAAACGTGTAAACCCTGCCCAGCCGGCTGCCGCCCGTCACCGCCCGCCGCGGAACCCGCTCCAGGCGCGTGATCGCATCCCGAAAGTCCGCCCGGCGCAGCGGAAGCTGAATGAAATCGTTGGCCCCGCTCCGCACCGCGTGGATCACCGATTCGGCGTCGCCCGCGTAATTCGCCGCGATCACGTACAGGTCCGGCGCCGCCTGCTTGATCTTCTCCAGCGCCTTCAGGCTCGTCTCGGGATCCCCCGCCAGGTCCAGAAATAGCGCCGCCTCGGGCTGCCTCTCCAGGTCCTGCAACACGCGCACATAAAGGTTCAGCGTGATTTCGGGGTATTCGGCTGCTACCTTGGCGTTCGGCATGTTCAGCAGGCTCTCGCGAACCATCTCGCGGAAGTGCTCGTCCGTCGAGGCGACCAGCAGGGAAATCGTTGACATCGTTGAGTTCACTCTCCTACGGGTTGCACGTCCCCGTCTCGGGATCGCAGCCAGCCCCTTCCACCGGCATCATCGTCGAAAAGTCCGGGATCTGCACCGGCGGCAATCCAAGGTACGACATGAAAGTCCTGAATTCGTAGTTTCGGACACTGACCTTCACCACGTCCGGGACACACAGCGTGGAACACTCCGAATCGCATGAAAACTCGACGAGCGCCCCCGAATCCGGATCCCGCCGGTAATACTCGACGAGAATCTCCGCGCTGCCGCTGCGAAAGGTCTCCTGGTCCGGGATGGGCGGCACGTTATTCCGCATCCATGCCGAAACGTTCGAGCCTCCAGGCTGCCAGCAGTGCGTCACCGCGTAGCGCGCGCCAAGCCTCGTCCAGTCCACAACGCTGTGCCAGATCCACAGAAGTTGCGCGATGGCGATCAGCCCCAGCGTCAGCGGCGTCACGACGCCCGCCAGCACCATGACGTATTCCATCAGCGCCTGCCCCCTTCGGCTCAGCCGCCGCAAGCCGCTCACGGGCGCCCGCGCTGCGCGAACCTCAGCCGGTGAGTCTCTTCGAAGCCGCATCAGGTGCCTCCGTACGGCAGTTTGACCTGCGCCCTGAACACGATCGGCTCGGAGATGATGCCGCCGAGCCGGATCGGAAACTGATAGCCGTCGGGGACGCTGGCCACAATGTAGTCGGGCCCGCGCGCCCCCTGCGCGGCGTCGCAGCCCGTTGCTGAGGCGTCGCACGAGCACTCGGTGAGCGATCCCGTCTCCGGCGTGTATCGCTCAATCCGGATCGCGATCTGCTCCGGCTCGAGTCCCGGCAGCAGCCGCTCGCCCGAACCGTCGTATGTCCCCGTTAGCGCCATCAGCTTCGCCGCCTGAATCGTCGCGTCCGAATCGGAACAGAAGTTGACGCCCTGCTGCGTGCCGGCATAGCGCGCCAGGTTGTACAAGATCTTTTTCAGCGTGTAGTAGGAGTATGTCGCCCGCGTGAACTCCACTGTTCCCATGAAGAAGAGAACCAGCAGCGGAGTCCACATCGCCGTCTCCAGCAAAGCGGTGCCGCGGCGGCGCCGCATCCTTGTTCTCATTGGTGCAGCACCACCTTCCCAGGCCCTGCCGTGAGCGAGCACCCGTCGAACCGCCCCTGCCTCACCGGCATCGGATAGCCGATGTAGAGAGCGTTGAATCTGCCGTTGCCGTCGCCCGGACTCAGCGTCCCGGTGTCCGCGTTCGGCTCCAGCAGGAACTGCCGGAAGCCCAGCGGCTGCAAAGTCTCGGCCGCGACGTTCTCGACCACGGCGACCGTGATGATCCGCCGGCCGTTGCCCGTGTACGCCGTGTAATCCTCGATGTCCGTGATGTCCGGATCTGCCGTGTACAGCGCCGCGATGGCTTCGACGTCGGCAATGGAGGCGCACGCCGATGGAACGGACGAGGAATCGAACCTGAACGCGAGTCCGCACGTGAACGCCGCTACGGCCGGAGGCGCCCTGTTGCTGTTGCATGCCGGCGCGGCGGCGCTCGCCCAGATGCTTTCCGCCGTGTTCACCGTCATGCAGGCGCGGCGCCCGTAGGTGTCCGTGCTGGCCGGGTTGTCAGGGGTCGATGTCGGCAGCATCCCCTGCGCGCCGATCCGCAAAGCCTGCGACGACTCGTCGGCGTACAGCGTCGCCTCTTCGTTGTAGCGGTTCAGAAGCACGTAAGGAATGCGGCCCGAAGCGCCCGCCAGATTCGACGGCACGCCCCCGCCCGTGCACTGATACCCGAACGTGTATCGCGTCCCGCGCACGAATCCGAAGTCGATGCTGTCCGAAGTGTCGGCGGCCGCGATGGCGATCGGCTCGATGCCGCACGCCGTGCACAGCGGCGCGCTGACGCCCGCCACCGCCGCCACTTCGATCGCCGTCTTCCGTTCCTGGCCGGTCGGCAGAAATCCGAAGAAGATCACCGGCGCTTCCGCCCGGATCCGGACCCGCGCGTAGCGGGCTGTCGGCCCGCCGGCTTCCGCGCCCGCCCCCAGCGCGGCTTCCATCGTCTCGTAGAATTGCGGATCCTGAAACTCGCTGGTGAGGAAGCCG
>JACADU010000190.1 GCA_013388415.1 Bryobacteraceae bacterium | reverse complement strand
TTCGCCGCAAAGAAGGCCCCGTTCCGGCTTCCGATTTCGGCCTCTTCTGGGCCGTCGATGAAGCTGTTCGACAGCACCATTGTGCACGCGGACCTGACGATCATCCACGGCAACAACCAAACGCCTGCGAAAAAACTCGCCAGGACGAAGGAACTGTTCGGCAATCCACTGGCGCCCGGCCCGATCCTGATGAACGAAGATGACAACGGCCGCGACACCAGCGAGGAGAATCTCAAGAAGGAGCTGGCCAGTTGTGACGCTGTCTGGGACGGCGGCGGGAGTTGGGGTTACATGCCCTGGAGACAGACGCAAATGTTTCCGTTCAGGCACTTCAATCCGGCTGGCGATTCGCAAGACGAAAGGTACTTCCGGGCCGTCCTGGAGCACATCAAAGCCAAAGTGATGAAGTAGACGGCGGGCGGCTCCGGACGGGGAACTCTTATATACTCTCAGCCATGCTGGCGGCATGCATGGTTCTATTCGTTACGGGGCAGACGGATTCGCTGTACCACCATTGGGAGCAGACGACCCCGCAAATCATTGGCGCGATCCGCGAGCACACGCCCTGCGAGGCGAGGGTGCTCGAGGAGGCCCGCGCCGTCACGCCGGAGGCGCTCGCGGGCTATCAGGCGATCTTCATCAACTACAACGGTCCCCGGCTTGGCCCGGCGCAGGAGAAGGCCATCGAGGAATTCGTCCGCCGCGGCGGCGGCCTGGTCAGCTTCCATCAGGGGCTGTACGGCGAGTGGTTCGGCCAGCGGTTCAACGCGCAGCGGCGTTGGGAGGAGACCGGCAGCCGCGGATGGGCCGCGTGGGAGGAGATGATCGGCGCGCGCTGGAACCCCGAGTTGCTCGGCCACACGCTGCGCGGAGTTTTCGAAGTGAAGTGCCAGTCTCACCCCGCCTGCGCCGAGGCCTCATTCACGGCCAACGACGAGCTCTATCATCGCTTCGACCTCAAGCCCGGGACAAAGGTTGTGGCGACTGCCTTCAGCGACACCAAGGTTCAGGGAACGGGCAAAGTCGAACCCATCGCCTGGACCAATTCCTATGGACAGGGCCGTGTGTTCTTTACGACCCTCGGCCACGACGCCACGGCTCTCTACCAGCCGGGCGTCCGGCGATTGTTCGCGCGCGCGACGGAGTGGGCGGCGACCGGGAGCGCGAGCGCGCCCCGGGCGGCTGCCAAGCCGGTCAGGGTTCTGGCCGTGACCGGGGGGCATGGGTACCCGGAGGCGTTCTACAGCCTGCTCAACGGGATGCCGGGGATCGAGTGGAAACACGCGCCTTCCCATGAGGACGCATTCCGCCGTCCGATCAACGACCGGTTCGACGTGCTGCTTTTGCATGACATGTACGAACGCGTCACGCCGGCGGCGCAGCACGCGCTGGAGCGCTGGGTCGAAGCGGGCAAGGGGGTCATCAGCCTCCATCACGCCATCGTCGATTACACGGAATGGCCTTTCTGGTGGCAGGAGGTGATTGGAGGCAAGTATTTCGTCGAGGCGAAGGACGGCTACAAGAAGAGCAGTTACAAGGAAGGCGTTGAGTTTGTGGTCAGGGCGGTGAAGGGCAAGCAGGGCCACCCGGTTCTCGAGGGAGTTCCGCCGCTGGCCGTGGAAGACGAGATGTACAAGGACATGTGGCACTCGCCGCGGATTGAGGTGCTGATGGAAACCGACAACCCGCTGAACGACCGGCCCGTGGTCTACATCGGCCCGCACGCGAAGGCTCGCGCCATCCACATCCAATTAGGCCACTCGGCCCACACGATGGAGAATCCGGGCTACCGGCTGCTGATCCGGAACGCCATCGAGTGGGCCGCGCGGCGGCGATAGGCGGCCGCTTTCAAGCGGGGGTTTGCCAGATCAGCCGACGGTGACCTTGATGCTCCTCGGCCTGGCGACTTCTTTCTTCGGGAGGGTGACCCTGAGGACCCCGTTGTCGAAGCGCGCCTGGACCTTGTCGGCATCGATGGTGTCCGGCAGCGAGAAAGCGCGGTGGAAGCTGCCGTAGGCCCGCTCGATGCGGTGGTAGTTGCCCTTCTTCTCTTCGTTCTCGAACTTCCGCGCGCCGGAGAGGGTCAGGACACCCTCTTCAATCTTGATGTCCAGGTCATCCATCTTCACCCCGGGCAGGTCAGCCGTGAGGGTCAGTTCATTCTCATTCTCGGCGATGTCGACGGAAGGGGACCAAGGCCGGGCGGAAGCTGGCTGGTCAAAGAAGCGGTTCAGGGTGTCTTCGAAGAGCCGGAGGTTGGAGAAGGGGAAGTCTTCGAAGGTGGGGAGTCCGGAACGCCGGATCAAGCTGCTCATAGTGAATCTCCTTCTGGATGATGTTTGGGAGGAAGCCTCCCACATCCACAAGAATAAAACCAGACTGCTATCTTGTCAAGTCTCTTGAGTGTCTTTATATCAACTTTTTCGCACCGGCGAACAAAAAAAGAGAGCCGCCCGCAGGCGACTCTCGATTAAAAGATTGATTTTGAAAGACTTACTATTTCTCTTCGCCGCCCTGCTGCTCTTCCATCTCGCGGCCTTCCCGCATCGCCTTGAGGCGTTCTTCGCGGCGCTTGGCGCGATCGGCGGCGCGCTTGATGAGCTCCGTGCCGACCAATTCGAGAATTGCCGTCTCGGCGCCGTCACCCTTCCGGAAGCCGACGCGGACGATGCGGGTGTATCCGCCGTTGCGCTGGGCGAACTTGGGCCCGAGTTTGTCGAACAGCTTTTTGACCGAAGAAGGCGTCAGCAGATAGCTCGCCGCCTGCCTGCGGGAGTGCAGGGTGTCCTGCTTGCCGAGAGTGATCATCTTTTCGACCAATGGTTTGGCAGCCTTGGCCTTGGTCACTGTGGTGATGATGCGTTCCTGCTCGATGACGTTGGTGACGAGCCCGCGCAGGAGGGCGCGGCGGGCGCTGGTGTCCCGCTGTAATTTGAAGCCTGCTCTCTTGTGTCTCATTGATTCAATCTCCTGCTCAGGATGCGATTACTCGCCCAACTCCGCTCCGGCTTCGTCCTCGCCGACGGCGACGGGCTGGCCGCTCGGGCCGATGAGGCGGCCCTGGGCGTCGATTTTCATGCCGAAGCCGAGACCGAGACCGGAGAGGATCTCCTTGATCTCGTTCAGCGACTTGCGGCCGAAGTTCTTGGTGCGCAGCATTTCGGCTTCGGTCTTCTGCACGAGGTCGCCGATGGTCTGGATATTGGCGTTTTTCAGGCAGTTGTAGCTGCGGACGGAAAGCTCGAGTTCCTCGACCGAGCGGCTGAGAACCTCGTTCATCTGGCCGGCTGCGCGCTCGGGGACCTCTTCGACCACTTCCGGCGCTTCCTCGAAGTTGATGAAGATGGACATGTGGTCTTTGAGCAGCTTGGAAGCCATGCCGATGGCGTCCTGGGGGCTGACGGCGCCGTTGGTCCAGACCTCGAGGATCAGCTTGTCGTAGTCGGTCATCTGGCCGAGGCGGGCGGCCTCGACGGTGTATTTCACCTTTCTGACCGGCGAGTGGACGGAGTCGATGGGGATGTAGCCGACGGGGAGATCCTCGTCGAAATTGCGGTCGCGCGAAACGTAGCCGCGCCCGGATTTGAGGCGCATTTCGATGGCGAGGCTGCCGCCGGTCGAGACGGTCGCGATATGGAGGTTTCGGTCGAGCACTTCGACGTCGGGCGGGCATTCGATCATGCCGGAGGTGACCTCCCCCGGCTGGTCGACGCGCAGCGTCACCGTCGTGGTGCCTTCGTTCATCATCTTGAACGGGATCTGTTTCAGGTTCAGGATGATGTCGGTTGCGTCTTCCACCACGCCCGGAATGGGACTGAATTCATGCTCGACCTTTTCGATTCTGACGGCCGTGATGGCCGCGCCCTCGATCGAGCTCAGCAAGATGCGGCGCAGCGCGTTGCCGATAGTTGTCCCGAAACCGCGCTCAAACGGTTGGGCCGTGAACATACCGTATCGTTCAGTGAGCGTCTCGGTATTGGCCACCAGCCGCTTGGGTTTCTGGAATCCTTTGAACATCGCTCGCTCCTTGCTCCCTTACTTCGAGTACAACTCAACGATCAACTGCTCATCGAGCTTGATCTGCACGAGGTCTTCGCGCTTGGGGTTGCCGAGGATTTTCATCTTCAGCGCCTCGCGGTCGACCTCGAGCCAGGCCGGAACGGGAAGGTGGGCGGTCGCTTCCAGGCTCGAAGTGATGGCCGGGCTTTGGCGGCTCTTTTCGCGCACCTCGACGACGTCGTTCGGCCGCACGATGTAGCTCGGGATGTCGACTTTTCTGCCGTTCACGGCGATGTGGCCGTGGCGGACGATCTGGCGGGCCATGGCGCGGGAAACGCCGAATCCGGCGCGGTGAACCACGTTGTCGAGCCTGCGCTCGAGCATGCCGAGCAGGTTGTCGCCGGTAATGCCTTTCATGCGCGCCGCCTTCTCGAAGAGGTTGCGGAACTGCACTTCAGCCACGCCGTAGTAGCGCTTGGCGCGCTGTTTTTCGCGAAGCTGAAGGCCGTAGCCGACGATCTTCGGCTTCCGGTCGCGCCCGTGCTGGCCGGGGGGAAAATTGCGTTTGCCGTCGATCGGGCACTTCGGCGAGAAGCAACGCGTGCCCTTGAGGAATAACTTCATGCCCTCGCGCCGGCATTGCCGGCACACGGGACCGATATAACGTGCCAAAGGACCTCCTTCAGGTTCCCTGTTCCAAGGTTCTCTGTGACGTGCAGTTTACGGCGGGCCGCGGGATGCGGCGGGCCTTCTTCCTGCTTGCTTCACATGCCGGCGAGCGCCGCCTGGGCGGACGCCGCCGGAAAAATCAAACTCTGCGCTTTTTCGGGGGCCGGCAGCCGTTGTGCGGAATCGGCGTGACGTCCTTGATGTTGCGCACTTCGATGCCGGCCGAAGCCAGCGCACGAACGGCGGACTCGCGGCCGGAGCCCGGTCCGGCCACGCGGACCTCGACCTGCCGCATCCCCGCTTCCTTGGCTTTGGTGGCCGCGGTCAGCGAGGCCTGCTGGGCGGCAAACGGAGTTCCCTTGCGGGACCCGCGGAAGCCAAGCGAGCCGCTCGAGCTCCAGGCAATCGTGTTGCCGAGAGGATCGGTGAACGTGATGATCGTGTTGTTGAACGTCGCCTGAACGTGGCAGATGCCGAGTGGGACGTTCTTCTTTTCTTTCTTCTTGAACGACTTTTTCTTGCTCGCCTTGGCTTGCTGCTTGGCCATGATTCAACTTGCTCCTGGATCAGTCTCCGCCGCCAAGCCGTTACTTGCCGGCCTTCTTCTTATTGGCGACCGTGCCGCGGCGGGGTCCCTTTCTCGTCCGGGCGTTGGTATGAGTGCGCTGGCCCCGCACGGGGAGGCCTCGGCGGTGCCGCAGACCCCGGTAGGACCCCATCTCGATGAGCCGCTTCACGCTCATGGAGAGTTCCTTGCGGAGGTCGCCTTCGACGGCGCCCTCGTCTTCGAGAATCTGCCGGATGTGGCTGATTTCCTCTTCGCTGAGGTCGGCCACCTTTTTGTTCGGATCGATGCCGGCGCGGTAAAGAATCGAGTTCGCCCGAGCCCGCCCGATGCCATAAATGTAGGTCAAACCAATCTCCGCCCGCTTCCGGGCAGGAAGGTCGACGCCAGCAATACGTGCCATTTCTTTCTCTTCTCCCTGGCTTCCTGGATCACGCTCTTTGACGGCCGCGGCCCGGTCACGGAGCCGCGCGCGCCGCCAAGCGGCTTCGTGCTACCCCTGCCGCTGCTTGTGCTTGGGGTTGGTGCAGATCACCCGCACAACACCGTTGCGATGGATGATCTTGCACTTGTCGCACATCTTCT
>JACADU010000151.1 GCA_013388415.1 Bryobacteraceae bacterium | reverse complement strand
TTCCCGCTGGGCTCGTTCGGCCACACGGGTTGGACCGGAACCTCGATCTGGATCGACCCGTTTTCGCGGGCGTTCGTCATCTTTCTGTCGAATCGGAATCACCCGGACGAGAGCGGGAACGTGATCGGCCTGCGGCGGCGGCTCGGCACGCTGGCCGCCCAGGCGGTGATCGGGTTCAACTTCAGCTACGTGCCGGGAGCGCTGGCGCCGGAGGCTGGATCGCCGAGCGCGGAGGCCGGGTCCCCGACGCCAGCCGGAATCCGGCCGCGAGCGGCCAGCACCGTGCTCAACGGGATCGACGTTTTGGTGAAACAGAACTTTGCTCCGCTGCGCGGCCTGCGGGTCGGCCTGATCACCAATCAGACCGGGCACGACCGCGAGCGGCGCCCCACGATCGACCTGTTGAAGGCCGCGCCGGGTGTCCAACTCGTCGCCCTGTTCAGCCCCGAGCATGGCCTTCGCGGTGAACTGGACACGCCGGTCGGCGACAGTGTGGACGAGCGCACTGGGCTGCCAGTCCACAGCCTTTACGGTGAGACTCGCCAGCCCCGGCCGGAGCATCTGCAATCCCTCGACGCCCTGGTGTTTGATGTACAGGACATCGGCTGCCGATTCTACACCTATATCTCGACCATGGGATTGTGCCTGGAGGCGGCGGCGAAGGCCGGGAAGAAGTTCTTCGTGCTCGATCGGGTGAATCCGATCAACGGCACGGCGATCGAAGGACCGGTGCACCAGGGCGCGTCGTCCTTTGTGGCGTTCCATCGCCTGCCGCTGCGTCACGGGCTGACCGTGGGCGAGCTGGCGCGGATGTTCAACGCCGAGCGCGGCTGGAACTGCGACCTGACGGTGATCCCGATCGAAGGATGGTCGCGCGGGCGCTGGTTCGACGAGACGGGGCTGCCGTGGACCAACCCCTCGCCCAACCTGCGAACGCTGCGGGCCGCGACGCTGTACCCCGGCGTGGGGTTGCTGGAATCGGCCGTCTCGGTGGGGCGCGGCACCGACACGCCGTTTGAAGTCGTCGGGGCGCCGTACGTGCAGGACGTGTCGTTCGCCGCCGCGTTGAACGGCGCCGGCCTGCCGGGGGTGCGCTTTGTGCCGATTCGCTTCACGCCGCGAGCCAGCACCTTCAAGGATCACCCCTGCGGCGGCGTGTCAATCCTGGTGACGGACCGGGACGCCCTGAATGCCGTGGACGTCGGCCTGACGCTGGCGCTGACGCTGCAGCGGCTTTACCCGGGGGAGTTTGCGCTCGACAAGATGAAGCCGTTGTTGACCGACGCCGGGACGCTGGAAGCCATCCGGGCCGGCCAGTCATTGGCGCAGATTAAACAGCTCTGGGCTCCGGAGCTCGCAGCTTTCAAACAACGCCGCGAGCAGTTCCGTCTTTACGACTGAACTCTGCAGCGGCGCCGCCTGGGAGTCGCGGCTCGGCCGTCGGAAGGCTTGCCGGGCAGAGACGAATCCCACCGGACGCGAGGGGCGGGTAGAACTCAGCACTCGCGCGTAGGTGGTCGCGGTGGGCGAGTCCGGAATGGTGGCGGCTACGCTCGAACCCGAGGGCGCGGCCGCGACTTGATTCGGTTGGAGCGAGAGCCGACGGCTATTTCGCGGCGGGCGTCGTGCCGACGAGCCACTCGAACTTCACCGTGATGTCGTCGCCGGTCGTGATCGCGCCGCCCGCGAGGCTGGGGGCGGGCGGGGTAATCTTGAAGTCGGTCATCTTTAGCTTCTGCGTGCCGATGAACTTCACCCTGGAGTCGTCCACCCGTTCCATCGTGACTTCCATGTTGCACGGCTGCGTGACCCCGTTGACGGTCAGTTCGCCCTTGGTGTCAAACTTCACCGGCGTGCCGGAGGCCGGCACCTCGCCTTTCACCACCATTTCCTTCAGCTTGTAGGTGATGTCCTTGTGTTCCTTGGCGTTCATTGCCTCCTGCATGATCTCATCCATCTTCTGCCCGCCGCTGCTCTTGAGCGAGCGCACGGGAATGGCGAGCTCGACCTTGGGATTCACCTCGGTCGTCGTCAGGCTCTTGACGCTCTTGAGCGTCTTGTCGGTCAGGAATTCCGGCTCGACTTCGAAGGTGCCGCGAATGATCGCCCCCTCGACGTACCAGTCGTGGATGGAGGAGGTGCCGTCCATGCGCACCTTGCTGCCGGGCTTGGAAGTGAGTTTCACCCAGTCGGCGGCCTGCGCGCTGCCCAACAGCAGGCATGCGGCGGTCAGTTTCAACGTCAGCGTGCTAAGGTTCAGTTTCATGTTCGTCTAGCCAATTGGATTTCGGTCGGGGTGCGTGAATTCAAATTGCTCAAGCCACTGCGAACCATTCCTTTGAGAAGACGATTCTTTCGCCTTTGAGAATAGCCTCGTTGGCCTTGATCGCCGCCACGGTTGATTCGTAGCCATCCTGAATGCCGGCTGCCGGCTCGCGGTTCTTGGCCTGCTCGCGGAGGAATTCGTTCAGCGCCTGCGCGTCGCCCTCGCCGTAGGTTTCCAGGAAATCCTTCACGCCCGCGCCGTGGTTGTGGGAATTGATGAGGAAGTTTTCCAAAGAGTACTGGAGGGCGGATTTCTCGTCCACGATGTCGGCCGCGGTGCCTTTCTTGGTCTGCTCGGCCTGTTTGGTGGCGCCGGCCTTCAAGGCGAT
>JACADU010000049.1 GCA_013388415.1 Bryobacteraceae bacterium | reverse complement strand
GTCGTAGGCCTTCCAGGCGGGCGCCTCAAACTCCATCGGCGCGAATTCGATCACCGGCAGTTCCACCACCTCCGCGCCAAGCGAAGCGAGCATTTCCGTGAGGACCGAAGACTGCTTTCGGGCGCGCGTCACTACGACGCGCTGCCCGGCCAGCGGCATCCGATGCCCGTGCACCTTTTCCAGAATCGCCCGCGCGCCGTCCTCCAGCATCGTCCGCGCCAGCTCCATCCCCATCACCTCGGGCTCGCTGCCTTCGATCGCCGCGCGGATCTCCGCGCCCGTCTCGGGATCGAGGATCACGGCCATCAGGTGCAGACGGTCCTCGACCTGAAACGCATGCGCCCCGATCGGCGCCTGGCAGCCGCCGCCGAGCGCCGCCAGCAGCGCGCGTTCCGCCGTCACGGCGGCCCGCGCCGGCGCGTGGTCCAGCGCGCGGCAGAGTTCGAAAGCCGGCCCATGATCGCGCGTCTCGATCGCCAGCGCCCCCTGTCCCGCCGCCGGGCAGACCATCGTCGGTTCCAGCCGGTCTCTGATCTTGTCCTGCCATCCCAGCCGCGAAAGCCCCGCCGCGGCAAGCACGATCGCGTCGTACTGCCCTTCCTCGAGCTTGCGCACGCGCGTATCGAGATTCCCGCGCAAATCCTCGATCACCAGCCCGGGCACAAGGTTCTTCAATTGAGCCGCGCGGCGCAGGCTGGAAGTCCCCACCTTCATCCCGGCGGCAAGCGCCTCGAACGGTTTGCCGAGCAGCGCGTCGCGGGGGTCCTCGCGCTCGGGAACCGCCGCCACCGTGAGACCCTCTGGCACGACCGTCGGCAGATCTTTCAGGCTGTGAACGGCAAGGTCGATTTCGCCCGCCAGCAGCGCCTCCTCGATTTCCTTGGTGAACAGGCCCTTCCCGCCCACCTTGGCCAGCGGCACGTCCGTCATCTTGTCTCCGGTCGTCTTGATGATGCGGATTTCACAAACGGCGCCCATGGCTTCGAGCCTCGCGGCCACGCGCCGCGCCTGCCAGAGCGCGAGCGTTGAGCCGCGGCTGCCGACGATCAACTTGGCCGGGTTTGTCATTGGTTCGACTCCAAACGGAAAAGCCGCCGGATCAGCGCGATTGTGTATTCGCCTTGGGGCGCCGACGCCGCGCGGCGCAATTCAGTAATCGGTCCGTGCGCGATCTTGTTCAGCAGCGAGCGGGTGTAGGCCTCCAGAGCCTGCTCCTGCTCCGGGTTCAGCGGGCCCAGTTTCGCCCGGAACTTCTCCAACTCTCCCCGGCTGAGCGCATCCAACTGCTCTTGTAAGCTCACGATGGTTGGCGCCACCGAGCGCGCGCTGAACCGCTCCAGCAGCCGGTCAATTTCCTCGTCGATGATCTGCTCCGCCTGCCCGGCTTCCTTGGCCCGCGCCTTGCGGTTCTCTTCCACTTCCCGCCCGAGGTCGTCGATGTCGACCAAAGTGACGCCGTCCAGATCGTTTGCCGCCGGGTCGATGTTGCGGGGAACCGCGATGTCGACGATGTAAATCGGCCGGTTATGGCGGCGCTTCAACGCCTGCCGCAGGTCCTCCTTGCGCAGGACATACTCGGCGGCGCCGCTCGAGGCGAGCACGATGTCCATCTCGTGCAGCCGCGCCGGAAAACCCGCGTATTCGATGACTTCTCCGCCCAGCACACGCGCCAGGTCCTCGGCGCGCGAACGCGTCCGGTTGGTGAGGAACATCTGCTGGCAACCGGCGCGCTTGAGATGCCGCGCGGCGAGTTCGCTCATCTTGCCCGCGCCCACCAGCAGAACGCGTTTGGTATGGAAATCGTCGAAGATGCGCCGGGCGATTTCGACCGCCGCATAGCTGACGCTCACCGCGCTGCGCGCGATGCCCGTTTCGTTGCGAACGCGCTTGGCGACCGAGAAGGCTTTGGTCAGCACCGCATCGAGCAAGCCGTTCAAAGCGCCGCGTTCCCGCGCCACCGCGTAGGCGGCTTTGAGTTGCCCCAGGATCTGCGGCTCGCCCAGAACCATCGAATCCAGGCTCGCCGCCACGCGGAAAACATGTTTGACCGCCGCCCGGTCCTCCAGCCGGTAGAGATACGTCTCCAGCCACTTGGCGTCGAGCCCGCGCGCCGCCGCCAGGAACTCCACGGCGCTGTCCAGCGCCGCGCGGCTGTCCGCCGTCACCACGACCTCCACCCGGTTGCACGTCGACAGGATCAGCGCCTCTTCGATGCCCGCCCGCGCACGCAATTGGTCGATCGCCTCTCCCAGCGTCCCCTCCGGCAATGCGAGACGCTCGCGCACCTCCACCGGCGCCGTGCGGTAGCTCAGCCCGACCAGACAGACTCTCTTCGCGGGAGTGCTCATTTTTGAATGAGTGGCCTCAGTCCGACGTGCGCCGCCCATGTCAGCGCGGCAAATCCGAGCACCGTCAGCGAAAGAATCGCCGCCTTGCGGCCGCGCCAGCCGGCCGAAACCCGAAGAAACACCATCACCAGGTAGAACGCCCAGGTCACCAGCGACACCGCGATCTTGGCTTCCTTGATCCAGCGCGTGCCCGTTTCGATGAACGCCCATGTCGAACCGGCGATGACTGCCAGCGTGATGCTCACAAAGCCAATGGACATCGTCCACGTGATCAGCCGGTCCAGCGTCTCGAGCGGAGGCAGCCTGTCGCCGGCAAGCCGCGCCAGGAATCCGCCTCCAGCGCGCGGCGCGCGCCGCTTGATCCGCCGCTCCTGGAGCAGATAGAAGACTGCCGCGCCGGCCGACACCAGCAGGCAGGAGTAACCGACCAGCACCAGCAGGATGTGCGTCAACAGCCAGATGTTGCGGACGCGCGGATCGCTCCAGGATTCGACCGGCGTCCCCATCGCCGAAGCCATCGTCAGCAGGGCGATCAGCGGAAAGGCGAACACGCTCAATCCCTCGAACTGATAGCGCCGCTCCACAAAGAGGTAGGCGGCGGCGAACAGGAACGCGCAGAGGGAGGCGGTTTCAAAGAAATTGTTGGCCGCCAGGTGGCGCATGGCGACGCTGTGCTCGACAATCGAGACTCCGTGAAGGATGACGCCCGCCTGGAAAAGCTGGAGCGTCAGCGGAAACATCGATTGTCCGCGTCTCAGCAGAAACAGAATCGCCTGCACCAGCCCCACGGAATAGAGCGCGGCCGCCAGACGCAGCCAGACCACACTCATCTCAGGCACAGCGGCCCCTCCGCCCGGCGTTCGTCACCACGTCCATGAGTCTAGCAAACACCCCTGATTTGGGGCAGTCGTGGCAGACTAGGTCCATGATCTTGAATCTGCAAGGGAAAACCGCCCTGGTCACGGGCGGCGCCAGAGGCATCGGGCTGGCCATCGCGCGGCGGCTGATCGAAGCCGGAGCGCGCGTCGCTATCTGTTCCACGCGCGCCGAAACATTAAAGTTCGCTCTGGAAACGCTCGGACCGATGGCCTGCGGACAGGTCTGCGACGTCCGCCGCGAGGACCAGGTGGCCGGCCTTTTCGCCTTCGTCGATCAGGCCATCGGCGGCCCCGACATCCTGATTAACAACGCCGGAGTCGGCATTTTCAAAGACTTACCGTCGCTCGAGCCCGAGGAGTGGGATCGTCTGATCGGAACCAACCTCACCGGAGTCTACCTCTGCACCCGCCAGGCCGTGCCGCGAATGCGAGCCCGCGGCGGCGGCTTCATCGTCAATGTCTCCAGTCTCGCCGGCAAAAACGCCTTCGCCGGCGGCGCCGCTTACAACGCTTCCAAGTTCGGATTGAACGGAATGACTGAAGCAATAATGCTCGACCACCGATATGAGAGTGTGCGGGTCAGCACCGTGTTGCCCGGAAGCGTGAACACGGAATTCGGCCGAACCGGTCCCGGCGATTGGAAGATCCAACCGGAGGATGTGGCCGAGGTGGTGGCGATGATCCTCGCCCTGCCGGAGAGAACGCTGGTCAGCCACGTGGAGATTCGGCCCTCCCGGCCGCCGAAGAAGTAGGCCCGGCGCAACCAGCGCACAGGGAACAGGCAGGCCCGGGAGGTGGAGGGAAAGGAGCCCCCGTGGGCGAACTGTTTCGATTCAATTTGCCGCCCGGCGCGGAGGAGCCTCCGCCGGTCGCCGTGGAGAGCGGCGAGGCTGAGCCTGCCGCCTCCGAGCCTCGCCTCATTCCCAAAGAGAACCGCCGGTTTGGTCTGTCCAGGCGGCTGCCCGATGTCACCCAGGGACGGAACTCCGAGACGCGGAGGCTCGATCCCAACCGCACCGGCAGAGAGGCTCTCTCCCTGGAGAACGGCCTGAAGCAGCGCATCATCGGCCAGGATGAAGCCATCGCCCAAATCGTCAGCATCTACCAGATGCATCTCACCGGCCTCGCCGCCCCCGGGCGGCCCATCGGCAGCTTCCTGTTCCTCGGTCCGACCGGCTCGGGGAAGACTCGCATCGTTGAATCGACCGCGGAAACGCTGGTCGGCAGCGCCCGCGCCGTCATCAAGATCGACTGCGCCGAGTTCCAGCACAGCCACGAGATCGCCAAGCTGATCGGTTCGCCCCCGGGCTACCTCGGCCACCGCGAGACTCACCCGCTGCTCAGCCAGGAAGTCCTCAACCAGTACCACACCGATCGCGTCAAGGTCAGTTTCGTGCTGTTCGACGAGATCGAGAAGGCCTCAGACTCGCTGTGGAATCTGCTGCTGGGAATTCTGGATAAAGCGACCTTGACGTTAGGCGATAACCGAAAGGTCGATTTCAGCCGCGCCATGATCTTCATGACGTCCAACCTCGGCGCCTCGGAGATGAGCGCGCTGCTGGAGCCGCGGCTCGGTTTCTCGGGGCGCGGCTCGGCTTCGGAAAAGCCAGCCCTCGATGCGAAGACCTCGAGCAAGATGGCTCGCTCAGGGCTGGAGGCGGCTCGCAGGAAGTTCACGCCGGAGTTCATGAACCGGCTGGACAAGGTGGTGACCTTCCAACCGCTCGGCATGGAAGAACTTCGCAAGATCCTGGATATCGAAATCGGTCTGGTGCAGCAGCGCGTGTTCTCCTCGGCGCCCGAGGGCGCCTTCGTCTTCACGCTGACGGAGTCCGCGCGCGAGTTCCTCCTGTCTGAAGGAACTGACTTGAAGTACGGAGCCCGGCACCTGAAGCGCTCGATTGAGCGCCTGCTCGTCCAGCCCCTGTCCAACCTCATCGCCACGGATCAGATCCGGGGCGGCGATCTCATCCAGATCGACAGGCTGGAGGGCGCCACGGAACTCTGCTTCGCTTGCGAGGCGCAGGGGTTGCCGATCCAGGCGATGGCTGAAATCGTCGGTCCTCCTGTGAAGCAGTGGATGCGCGCTGCCAGCGCCGTGGCTCCGGATCCGCCCAAGCCCGCGGCGGCGCGCGGTTCGCGGCGCGGTTGAATCCTCAGCGCGGAACTATCCTGGGCAGCCGTCCCGGTTCTTGTGTGATGAGGAAACCGGCCGAGGACGCGGCATCGCAGGGCGGTAGTTCACGCTTCAGGTAGTAGTCGAGGCCATAGCGGTAGTTGCGGTGAAGTTGCC
>JACADU010000048.1 GCA_013388415.1 Bryobacteraceae bacterium | reverse complement strand
GCAAGTTGGAGGAGGCGCGGCGGCAGCGGCAACTGCGCCGTCAAAAGGCGGCATGAGAACAGGAGCTATAATGCCTCTGCCAGGTGAAACGGAAGCGGGCTCTGCGGGGACGCAACCATGCCGAGGGATAGCCGGGTGGGTTCATCGAAACGATGCAGGTGAGCGCGGAAGACGCCTTTCGCGCTCTGCTCAAACCCCCATCGGATCGAAAGACCCCCATGCCTTGAAAATCCCCGCCCGAAGGGCGGAATGCTCACTAACGGAAAACGCTCAGTTTCCATTTCAGGGTGAGCCGGAACAGTCACCGGTCCGGTGGCGCGGGTCCGGGTGCGCAACGCCGCCGGAGTTTCCGCTCAGGTGGCGGTGCGCCCGTGCGCGCCCCGGCTGCTCACCTGGACCCGGGACGGCAAGGGCGAGGCCACCCTGCTTCACCCCGATTACCGCTTGGTTTCGGAAGCCGCGCCGGCGCCGCCCGGCGGGGTGGTGATGCTGTATCTGCTCGGACTGGGAGCGGTGACGCCGCCGGTGGCGGCGGGGGCACGGGCTGGTGACGGGCAGCGAGCGCCGCTCAGCGAGACGGACGTGACGCCCACGGTGTGGATCGGTTCGGCCCAGGCGGAAGTTCTGTGGGCGGGGCTGGCGCCGAATTTTGCCGGTCTGTATCAGTTGAACATCCGGATGCCTCAGTTTTTGCCCGAGGGTCGCCATGGGATTACGGTAGCCGTGGGCGGCGAAACCTCCCAAGCGGAGGTGTGGGTAGCCGGGGGCGCATCGGTGTGGCGCAGCGTGGGGACGGCCGCCATTGCGCCGCGAGGCGGCACGGTTTCCGGTGCCGGGCTGGAGCTGGCCCTGGCTGCGGGGGCAGTAAGCTCTGAGGCCGAGATCCGCATTTCAGCGCCCTCGGTGGGAGTGGGGCCTTCGGGGGCTCTGGCCACCGGCGTGTGGAAGGTCTCGGGCTTGCCGGTGGAGACCGCCGCCCCGCTTACGCTGCGGCTGCCGCTGGCGTCTGGGGAAGCGCCCGCCGGGAATGCTCTGGTGTTGGTCAAGTCCGAGGGGGAACCGGACGCGGGGCTGGCCCTGCTGCGCGCCACGATCCGCGACGGGCGTCTGGAAGCGACGCTGCCCGCCACCGCGGCCAATGCGGGGCCTCAGCAGAAGAGCCAGCGGGAGGCGCTAATCGTCCCCGAGCACTTCACCGCCACGGTGTGGGGCATGGCCGGCTTTTCCCCCATCGAGTCGCCGGCAGGCAAGTTCACCGTATGGGTCCCGCGTGGAGACGACCGCGATTTCGAGGCTGCCGAGGCCACCGGCAGGATTTTGGAGGAGGCGCTCCAGAAGCTGAAGGCGATCGGCATCGATACGGATGGCAGGCGGGCCACGCCCATCGATGTCTACCTGTTTCCGTTTTCGGCCCTGCCAGCGAACCTGTTCCTGCTGGACGACGAGCTCAACGGGATGACCGAGAGCGAGGTGTGGGGGCGCGACGACATGGGCCTGACGCTGAATCTGAATGCGTATCGCAACAACCGCGAGGCCTCCCGCATCACCGCCGGCCACGAACTGTTCCACCTTTTCCAAAGCTACTACGATCCCCGCCGCTGGGCGCAGCGCACCTTTCTCGGCGCATCCTGGCTATGGATGTGGGAGGCGGCTTCCACTTGGTTTGAGCAAAAGATGTCGTCAGCGGTGGCGGCCTACTTGGCGGACACCACCCGCACCAACGCCGACTTTCTGTTTCGCGGCGGGCTGGAGGCGCTGCCGGGCCCGCTCAGCTCCGGCTGAGCCCGGCGCCACGGTTACGGCGCGGCCATGTTCCTTCAGTATTTCATCCGCGGCAACGACCGGAAGGTGGGGGATCTGATCCGGCGCAGCTCCGAATCCACGGGTTTGCTCCTGCCGGATTTCAGGCACACTCCGCTGGATGCTTTGCGGCTGGAAGAGCCTCTGCTGGGCGACCGGTGGGTGGAGTTCTGCCAGCAGTACTTTGAGGGCAAAGTCCACCCGGCTGTGGATTGGAAGCTGCTCACGCTGGACAACAAGGCCCGGAGCATCGTTCCCTCCTATACCTTCGCCACGGCGGCCGACATGGGCACAACTTTCCGCTGGAATGCGCCGAACCTGGCGGCGGCGCACTATCAGTTGAAATTCACCCGGACCACGCTGAAATGGGCGGCTGGCACGACGCTCACGCTGCGGCTGCGCGATCCCAACCGCAAGGCGGTGGCTTTCGTATATCGCACCGGCAGCGGACCGGCTCCGGTGCTGATGCAGCGCTTCACCGACGAGTACCGCATCGCCAACGCGGAAACGCTGGTGGACGGGCGAACCGCGCTGTACATTCTGATCGCCAACCCGCATTACGAGAGTCCCTACACCGGAACCACCTCCATCGAGCTGGAAGCAAGCACGGAAACGCTCTGGCCGCGCTACGACCATGTCAGCCTCGATCTACAACTGCCGCTCAATTTTCGGAACAACATCTCAGGCACCACCGCTAGCAGTTTCAGCGGGTTTCAGGTGAGCAACAGCCTGTTTCCGTTCGGTTACGGCGATGGAGTCAGGCTGGTGGTGAAGCAATTGACATGGACTGGCAATGTCTTCGCCACAAACCCCAACCGCTTCGTGAACGTCACCGGACAGGTGCGGCGCACCGGCTAGATCCAAATTCGAGGCGAGCTGTCCGTCTCAAGAAACCAGCTCACCAGCTTCGCCGCCCGCATCCACAGCCTTACGGAGTGCTGCGCGTCGGACCGGCAGCCCTTCACATCCACCAAGACCGAATCGGTTCGCGAGCTCGAACTCGGCCCGATCCCGCTGTCGGAGCTCAGTCCAGATCGCGGTTACGCCACGCACCAGGGAAACGAGATCACGGCTGCGATACGAAAGCTCAGCTTTGTCGAGCAGAGCTGGTCCAATGGCAAACTCGAGCGTGACACGGTGACGACTTTAGGCGCCTCCGCCCAAACGCCCCGACTCAACCTAGTGTAGTGTCTCTAAAATAACTTTACAGTGGCCGATCTTCTCCAGGATCTTCGCCACGCTCGCGGTCCACACGAACGGTTTGGGCTGCCGGTTGTTGTGCTCCAAGTATT
>JACADU010000235.1 GCA_013388415.1 Bryobacteraceae bacterium | reverse complement strand
GACAATGGACCGGGCGACCGCTTCGGCGGCGGCCAGCCCCAGCATGTCCACGGGCGCCTTCAGCGATCCATGGGACAGCGTGATCACGAGATCTCCATCCATCGATGTGTGGACCGGCCGGATCGCCCGCACAAACCCCTGATGCGCCAGCGAGGAGACTCTCGACGCCTCCACCTTGTCCAGAGCCGCGTTCGTCGCGACCACCGCGAGTGTCGTGTTTTCCCCACGGCGGAAACCGCCGGCGGGTCCGCGCTCCAGCAGCAGCTTGGCCGTGCCGGCGAATTCGCGCGAGCCCGGCGCGGTCCGGGTGCCCGCGATGATCTTGCCGCTGTCAGGGTCGAGCACATCTCCGTAGGCGTTGACCACCACCAGAGCGCTCACCTTCACGCCGCCCGCCAGTTCATGAGTGTAGCTCCCCACGCCGCCCTTCATCGCGCATGGCATTCCATAGAACTTGCCCACGGTCGCGCCTGTGCCCGCGCCCAAGGATCCCTCGGCGACGGCATCCTCACTGGCCGCCGCCGCCGCCGCCGCGCCCATTTCGCGTGTCGGCCTGATTCTCGCGTCGCCGACAGCAAGATCGTAGATGATCGCGCCGGCGACCAGCGGAACGACGCCCGCGGATGTCTTGAATCCCACCCCTCTCTTTTCGAGCACAGCCCGGACGCCGGAAGCGGCCTCAAGGCCGAACGCGCTTCCTCCCGCCAGGCAAATCCCGTGGATCACCTTTGTTACATGGCCCGGCCGCATCACTTCGAACTCTTCGGTGCCTGTGGCCGCTCCGCGGATGTCAAAGCCCGGCGTCGCCCCGCCTTCGCACAGGATCGCCGTGCAGCCCGTAATCCCCTCGCGATGGGTCGCATGCCCCACCTTGATGCCGTTGATATCTGTTAAACCTTTCATGTCAAAGGCCGCTGACGCCTGTATGGTAGCATCAGGGAGCAAGAGGATCTTCCCGATTTGTTGGACCTGCTCAAAGGCCCGGTCCTGACCTTCCAGGAGTTCATCCTCCTTTCCGGCCGCGCAATCCGGGGGGTGGTGCGGAAGCCCTACTATTGGGACGATCTCTCCATCCAGATGGACCTCATCGGCGTGGGCAGCCTTCCGGTCGTGATTCTCACCGGATTCTTCAGCGGCGCTGTCATGGCACTGCAAATGTCCCGCGCTCTTCAGACCTACGGCGCGACCAGCCAGGTCGGTCAGATCGTCGCCATCACTCTGGTGCGTGAAATGGGCCCCGTGCTCACCGCCCTCATGGTCGCCGGCCGCAACGCCTCCGGCATGGCCAGTGAGCTCGGCTCGATGAAAGTCACCGAGCAAATCGACGCCATGCGCGCGCTGGGCACCGACCCGGTCATGAAACTCGTCAAGCCGCGGCTCATGGCCACCGCCATCGTTCTCCCCATGCTGACCGTGCTCGCCGACTTCCTCGGGCTCGTCGGCGGTTGGCTCGTCGCCTGCATCCTGCTCGGCTTGACCACCACGACTCAGTACTGGAACAGTTCATGGCGAAGCCTCGAATACAACGACATCGCCCAGGGTCTGCTCAAACCCTTCGTCTTCGCCATCGTCCTCTCTCTGGTGGGCTGTTATTACGGCATGCAGACCACTGGCGGAACCCAGGGCGTTGGCCGCTCGACAACCCAGGCGGTCGTCGTGGCCAGCGTTTGGGTGGTCGTCCTGACCTTCCTGATTGGCCGGATCTTCGTTTCGATGTAACCCTCCCGCCATGGATGCCGTTCTCGTCTTCGACAACGTTTCTTTCGACTTCGGATTGGGGCCGGTTCTGCAAAACGTCTCATTTTCCATTTCGCCGGGAGAGACCCTCGTGCTGCACGGCGCCGCGGGCAGCGGCAAGACAGTCCTGCTCAAACTCGCGTTGGGCCTGCTGCGGCCCGTCTCTGGCCGCATTCTGCTGTTCGGACAGGATGTCACCAACCTCGACGAAAGCGAATGGTACGACGTGCGCGCCCGCATCGGCGTCCTGTTTCAGGAGGGCGGCCTGTTTGACTCGCTGACCATCGCCGAGAATGTCGCTTATCCGCTGCTCAACCAGCCGCGGCTCAAGTTCCCCATGGATCAGATCGACGCCAGGGTCGCGCGGTCGCTTGAATTCGTGGAGCTTGGCCACACTCTTGAGAAGGTCCCCAGCGAACTCTCCGGTGGAATGCGCCGCAGGGTCGGGATTGCCCGCGCCATCGTCACCTCTCCCGAGCTTCTGCTCTATGACTCCCCCACAGCCGGGCTCGATCCCATCACCGCCAACACAATCATGGCGCTGATCCTCAAGGAACGTGACGAGAACAACGCTACAACCCTGATGGCCACCCACCGCCACCAGGACGGCGAGATCCTCGTCCGCTACCGGTGGGACAAGCGGACAGCTTCCTTACGGCCTGTCGGACCCGGCGAATCGACCAGAACGAAGTACCTGCTGCTCAGGGATGGCAGGATCGCCTTCCTTGGCACGCCCGAAGAGTTCGACGCCAGCCGGGATGAATATGTCATGCAGTTCGCAAGCCGTTGAGGGCCTGAAAATGGGAAGCTAAGAGGGAACCTGATGCCTCCGTCGAAGAAGGTTGGTTGGTCGCAACTACGTGTCGGCGTCATGGCCATGATCGCGTTTGCGCTCGTGGCAGTGCTGATTTTCCTCATGACCGGCGCGGAAAGCCCATTTACCGACAAGGTGCTCATCTACACTTACATGAACGACTCCGCTGCCATGGTGGAGGGCAGCGCTGTCCGGCTGAACGGCATCCTCGTCGGCAAGGTCAAGTCGATTGAGCTTGCCGGCGGCAAGGATCCCAAACGCGCCATCCGCATGGCGATGCAGATCGAAAAACAGACCCTCGCGCTGATTCCCGATGACAGCGTCATCGGTTTCAGCGCCGAGAACGTCCTCGGCGCCAAGTTCCTCAACATCAAACGCGGCGAGAGTCCCACCCACATCAAAGAGGGCGGTGAGTTGCGGGCCAAAGACGAAAAGGACTTCCTCGAGGTTGTCCAGTCGGCCATGCCGCTGCTCGAATCGGTCCAGTCCATCCTGGGACGCATCGACAAGATCGTCAAGCAGGTGGAGTCCGGCCACGGCAGCATCGGTAAACTGATCTACGACGAAGAACTCTACGGCCACGTCAACAAGATTGTCGCCAACACCGAGAAGATCACCGAAGCGGTGAAGGAGGGGCAGGGGACCATCGGCAAGCTGCTCTATGACGAAGGGCTCTACAACGATGTGCGCCGGACCATTGCCCGCCTCGATGTGATCGCCGAGGGTCTGCAACGCGGCGAAGGAACAGCCGGCAAGCTGCTCAAGGATCCCGCCCTCTACGACGAGCTGCGCAGGTCCTCGTCCGAATTGCGCGCTCTGATCGCCGACCTCAACGCGGGCAAAGGCTCCGCCGGCAAGCTATTGAAGGACGAAACCCTCCACGCCCGCGTCGTCGGCACGCTCGACCGCCTGAACTCCACCATGGATAAGCTCAACGCCGGCCAAGGCACCCTCGGCCAGTTGATGGTCAACCCCGCCCTCTATGAGAACCTGACTGCGACTGCGGCCGAGATCCAGGGCTTCATGAAGGACTTCCGCGCGAACCCCAAGAAATTCCTCACCATCCAGTTGAAGTTGTTCTGATGGCCCTGCCCAGACGCCTGCTCGCCGTCAACGCCGACGACTTCGGCTTTACCTCCGACGTGAATCTGGGCATAGTTGAGGCGCACCGCCGGGGCATCCTCACCTCCACCACCCTGATGGCGAATGGCGGCGCCTTCGGCGGCGCCGTCCGTCTCGCCCGCGAATACCCCTCGCTCGACATTGGAGCCCACCTCGTGCTCACCGGCGGCATGAGCGTTGCCAAGCCCGGCGCGGCGCTGCCGGCCAGTGTCCCAGCCCTCGTCCGCCAAGTCGCTCTGCGCCGGATCGACATCGCCGGCGAACTGCGGGCTCAGATCGAGCGGATCCTTGCGGCCGGCATCACTGTCAGCCACCTCGATACGCACAAGCACACCCACTTGCTGCCCCCGGTCCTCGAACAAGTGGCCCGGCTCGCCGCGGAGTTTGGAATCCGCTGGGTCCGGCGTCCCCTGGACCTGCCGCTCCACGGTTCCCCCGCCGATGTGCCGCTACAGATCCGGCTGGCCAACAGGGCCATGGGCTCGCTCAGGTCTCACTTCCATCGCGTGCTCACCCGCCACGGCTGCCACACCACCGATTGGTTCGCGGGATTCCAGATGACCGGCAGATATGACGCCGAATGGCTCGTTCGTCTCCTCCGAAGCATTCCTGAAGGCATCACCGAGTTCATGACTCACCCCGGCTTCTGCCGCGCCGAGCTGAGAGCCGCGAGGACTCGCCTCAAGCAGAGCAGAGAAGCCGAACTCGCCGCGCTCACCGACCCTCGAGTCATCGAAACGGTCCGCAGCGAGGGGATCCGCCTCGCCTCCTACGCGGATCTCCCCTGCCTGGAGTGATTCCTTCCTACTTGGCGTAGTAGTCGGCGTTCTTCTGCGCGTATTCGGCCCACTTCTCCGGCAGATCATCCAGCGCGAAGATCGCTGAAACTGGACAAACTGGTACGCATGCGCCGCAGTCGATGCATTCCACCGGGTCGATGTACAGCAGTTCCGACGTCGCGAACGCCGGCTCGTCCTTCTTCGGGTGGATGCAATCCACCGGGCAAGCGTCGACGCAGGCTGTGTCCTTGGTGCCTACACAGGGTTCGGCAATCACGTAAGCCATTGATTCATCCCCTTCCTCAAAGAAAACGGACTGTCCCCAGAACCGAAACCAGAGTGTAGCACCGGCATGCAAACCGCTGCAATATTTGGTGTTTCAGATGAAATGAGGCTATTGCAGCAGCCGCTTGATCCGGTCCTCGGCTTCCACCGCGGGTTCATAGCCGGGCTCGATGTCTTGAGCGTGGCTGAAACACTCCAGGGCTTTGGTGAACATCTCCTGAGCCACATAAGCCCTGCCCAGATTGAACCACGCGAAGTGGTAGGTGGCGTATCTGGCGCTGCGCGTAGCCCGTTCCAGCCAGGGAATCGCCTCCGCCGGGCGCCCAAGCTCAATCAGGTATGCGCCGATGTCGTTGTAAGGATTGCCGTAGTGTGGGTCCACCTCGATCGCCCGCTTGCATTCTGCGATCGCGTCTTCCAGCCTGCCCTGAAAGTGATAGGTCCAGCCGAGAAACGTGTGCGCCTCAGCCGTCGGGTTCAGTTGAATCGAGCGCTGGTAAAGCCGTGCGGCGAGTTCAAGCTCGCCCTGCATCTGTAACTGATAGGCCCGCTTCAGGAATTCGGCAGCCAGGCGCGTACGCGGATCGCTCATCTCGACCGGGTGAATGTCCTCAGATGGATGATCGACGATCCCGCCGCGAATCTGTAGGTTCTGCCCGGCGCCGAACCGCTTTGGGGCATGAATGCTGCGCCGGGTCTCACGGGGGACGGAAGACGGAGCGGTGTCCTTGCTGAGGACCCTCCGCGCTTCCTGTTGCTGAAGCGGGAAGTGGAGACACGCTCCTCCGGCAGAACCTGCTCACCGTTGAAGCCTGCAACATGGCTCCACGCCGTGATCCGCCAAACGGTTCAGCACCCGGTTCTGCCGCGAGGATGCCTACAATGAAAAATGAATGATACCCAAGGTCCGTAAGGCCGTCTTCCCTGCCGCCGGGCTCGGCACCAGGTTCCTGCCCGCTACCAAGGCGATGCCCAAGGAGATGCTGCCCCTCGTGGACAAGCCCCTGATCCAGTACGGCATCGAGGAGGCGATCCACTCCGGCATCCACAACATCGTGATCGTCACCGGCCGGGGAAAGAGCGCGATCGAGGACCACTTCGACGTCAGCTTCGAACTTGAACACCTTCTCGAGCTGCGCAAAAAGACTGACCTGCTGTCCATCGTCCGCAGCGTCAGCGACATGATCGACGTCTCGTATGTGCGCCAAAAGGAGGCGCTCGGCCTGGGGCACGCCATCCTGCGCGCCAAGGAACTGGTTGGGCGCGAACCCTTCGCGGCGGTGCTCTCCGATGACGTGATCGACGCCGAGGTCCCCTGCCTCCGCCAGTTGCTCGATATTTACGAGTTCTATGGCACTCCCGTCGTTGCGCTCATGGAGGTCCCGCCGGACCAGATCAGCGCTTACGGCGTCGTGGACGCCGAAAAGGTCTCCCATGTCGGCGCGAGCGGCGGACTCTATCGCATCAGACACCTCGTGGAGAAGCCCAAAGCCGAAGACGCCCCATCGAACCTGGCGATCATCGGCCGCTACATCCTCACCCCGGAGGTGTTCACATCCATCGAGAGCATCGAGCCCGGCCGCGGCGGAGAAATCCAGCTCACCGACGCGCTCAGGCACATGCTCAGGAGCCGCCCGATCTACGGTCTGAAGTTCGAAGGCAAACGCTTCGACGCCGGCGACAAACTCGGCTTCCTGAAGGCGACAGTCGAGTTTGCCCTCAAACGGCATGACCTCGGAAACGGCTTCCGCGAATATCTCAAATCAGTCCAGATCTGAGGTGCGATCATGACGCCGGTGCCGATCGACCTGCCGCTCCGTCCGAGCGAGGCGGCGTCGCTCGCCGAACTGGTCTATGAACAAGCCGCTGGCCGGAAGCTGAGCGACGACCTCCGCTCGCGCCTTGCCGGGCACGCGTCCACGCTTGGGCTCAAATCCATTGCGCCTCACTTCGGCTCGCTCGAGCCCTATCCGATTCATCCGGCGACTTACTACATCGCGGTCGACGGCTTGACCGGCGCCGGTCCGGTCCCGCTGCTCCTGCATATGGCGCCCGCCTCCTCCCCGGCGAGCGGCATCTTCCCCAAACCGCTGCTCATCGGCAGAATGCGGCCCGCTGGAGGACGTGAGATCGTCATGAACGCCATCCCGTTCGGGCCTCACGACACTGAAGCCGTCGCAGCCTACGCCACCCAGGTCTCCACGTCGTTTCTGCCCAGAGCGCGCGGCAGCCTGCCTCTCATCTGGTTCGACACCGGCGGTGACGCCATCTCCGCTCTCGAAGCGCTCCATGCCTGCCGTTCTTTCCTGCGCTCGACCGGCCTGAATATCGCCGGGCTTCGAATCTCGAGCGCCTCCAAATTCTGGCCCATGGTCTGGGCGGCCATCCGCGCGGGCTTCCGCGAGGGCTACAGCCTCGCCGGCCCCTTCGACAAGGACAGCGCAAAACTCCTCAGTTGCTTCCGTGTCCGGCCCGGTGAGGCCTTGGAAGCCTTTCACTTCCTTCGGAGCGTCCGCGCGGGAATCCCTTTCGACCTCGAACTGGACCTTCGCCAGGGCGAAGCGGCCGCGTTCCTCGATGTCCTGAAAAGTGAGGGCGTCACGCCACAATTCGTTCTTTCCGAGCAGGATGCTCTGATTCACGGCGCGCTGCCAGCTATTGAGATCGCCCCCCGCACCGTGGATGAAGCCCGCTGCCTCCGCTCTCGGCTCCCGGCGGCCTGTGCTCTGACCGTCTTCTGGGACGGCAGAGAACCGCCCGCCGCCGGTCTGCTCGAAGCCCTGCGCTGATCCCTCGTTCAACCGGCTCGCTCCAGCCCCCTCCCGATACTCCGGACCGGACGAATCCGGACATGCGGCTATAATGAGGAACAGCATTTTGTGAGCAGCCCAACCACTCTCGCCTCGACTCCCGCTGCCGCCCGCCCCCTCCCCTGGAAGGCTATTGCCTGGTTCACGATCCTCCTCCTCGTCCTCTTTGCGCAGGTCTTCGCGGGCTTGATTCGCGAGTGGGGGTCCGATGAGGACATGGGCCACGGATTCTTCGTCATCCCTGTTGCTCTGTATGTGACATGGCAGAAACGGGACGAGCTCCTCGCCATCAAGCCGCAACCGTCTCCCTGGGGCTATCTGTTCATCCTGGGAGGTTTCCTGTTCCTCCTCGCCGGCGTGCTCGGAGCGGAATTCTTTATTTCACGAGTGGGACTGCTCGTATAGCTGGTGGGGATCCTGCTTGCCCTGGCGGGCTGGCCCCTTCTGAAAGCTCTGGCCTTTCCGCTGATTCTCCTGCCCTTCATGGTCCGCATCCCCGCGATTATTTACGGGCAGATCACTCTGCCCCTGCAACTGCTCGCCAGCAGCCTCGCCGAACACGCCCTGAACCTGATCGGGATTCCCGTCCTCCGCGAAGGGAACATCCTCGAACTGGCATCCCGCCGTCTCTCGGTCGTTGAGGCGTGCAGCGGAATTCGTTCCCTCCTCTCGCTCACGTTCCTCTCGCTGGTTTACGGCCACTTCTTCGAGCCCCGGCTCTGGATCCGCGTCGTCCTGCTGATCGCCACCGTTCCAATCGCGATCCTGGCCAACGCCTTCCGCGTCACTGTCACCGGTCTGCTCTACGAGTACAAAAGCGAATGGGCGGACGGCTTCTACCACACTATGGAGGGTTGGGTGATCTTCATGGTCGCCCTTGCCGCGGTGGCGGCTACCCACCGGACGCTCGGCTGGATTGCCTTGCGAAGGGATGCCCCATGAAGCCCGCCCGCGTCGTCTCCATCCTCCTGCTGCTCGAAATCACCGCTTACTATCTCTTCCCCAAGGCGGAGATTCCTCGGGCTGCCATTCCGTTGGAGCAACTGCCTTCGGAAGCCGGCGATTGGGTCGTCTACACGAGCCGTCCCGTGGAACCCGAAGTCAACGAGGTCCTCAAAGCGGATTCCACTCTCAGCCGCATCTATCTCAACCGGCAGGGAACGCGCTCGCTCTCCCTTTTCATCGCCTACTTCAAGACCCAGTCTGCCGGCGTGGCCCCGCATTCTCCCAAGAATTGCCTGCCCGGCTCAGGCTGGGTCCCCACCGAGTCGCGTACCGCGAGCATCGCCGTCAATGGCCGCGCCGGCCCGATCGAAGTCAATCAGTACGTCGTCCAGCAGGGCGCCAACAAGAGCCTGGTGCTCTATTGGTATCAGACCGGCGACCGCGTCATCGCCAGCGAGTACTCCGCCAAACTCTACACCGCCGCCGACCGCTTC
>JACADU010000108.1 GCA_013388415.1 Bryobacteraceae bacterium | reverse complement strand
AGGTAGAACACCGCGACGGAAGCAGGGAAACCAAATGGGCTTCAATGCAGAAGACAATCTACAGCCTGCCTGCGCTGCGCGAACTGCTGGAAGCCGCCAACCGGCGCTACCTGGAGTTCCTATCCACGATCGAGGATCCGCGGAATGGCCGCGGCAAACTCGACAAGTTGTCTCAGACGGTCCGCCAGGAAGGCCGGTCCTACCCCGGCTTCAATCTCTTCGATGGCGGCGACGAAGCCCTCTTCCGCGTCAAAGACGTTATTGCCACCGGTCTCAAACTCAAGGAACTCGTCGTCACTCCCCAGTTGGCCTTCGGCCACTTGGCATGACGCCAACTTCCTGCCAGAGAAGCGCAGTATCTGAAGGTAGAGGTACCAAGCAACCAGGCGCGGCCGGGCGCCGGTCTGGAGGCTGGACTTCCGATCAGCCCGCCAACTGCCGCAGGACGTAGGGCAGAATTCCGCCGCTGCGGAAATACTCGATTTCGCGCGGCGTGTCGATGCGGACGCGGGCTTCGAACGTCTTGCCGTCCGCGGTGACACGAGCGAGATTGCGGCCGGAGTCGAGAGCTTCGCGGACGCCGGCGACTTCGTAGGTTTCGAAGCCGGTCAAGCCGAGGGAGTGCCGCGTCTGGCCATTGACGAACTCCAGCGGCAGGACGCCCATGCCGACGAGGTTGGAGCGGTGGATGCGCTCGTAGCTCTCGGCGAGGACGACTTTGACGCCGAGAAGGGCGACGCCCTTGGCGGCCCAATCGCGCGAGGAGCCTGAGCCGTATTCCTTGCCGGCGACGATGAGCAGGGGCGTGCCTTGATTGCGGTAGGCGACTGAGGCTTCGTAGATGGTGATCTGGGCGCCGTCGGGGCTCATGCGCGTGAAGCCGCCCTCGACCCCAGGGACGAGCTCGTTCTTCAGGCGGATGTTGGCGAGTGTTCCGCGGACCATCACCTCGTCGTTGCCGCGGCGGGATCCGTAGCTGTTGAAGTCGGCGGGCTTGACGCCGCGCGAGACGAGAAACTGGCCGGCAGGGGTTTCCGGCTTGAAGGAGCCGGCTGGGGAAATGTGGTCCGTCGTGATGGAGTCGCCGAGCATGGCAAGGACGCGCAGCCCCTTGTAGTCTTCGATGGGCGCCGAGGGGTCGCGCAATTCGTCGAAGTAAGGCGGGCGCTTGATGTAAGTCGAGTTCGGGTCCCAGGCGAAAGTAGCGCCTTCAGGCGTCTTGACCGAGCGCCACATGGCGTCGCCCTCGAAGACCTTTCCGTACTGCTGCGCGAACATCTCGGGGCGCACGCTCGACTCGACGGCCGCAAGGATTTCTTCAGTGGTGGGCCAGATGTCGGCGAGAAAGACAGGCTGGCCGTCGCTGCCCGTGCCGAGCGGTTCGGTGGTGAGGTCGATGTCGACACGGCCGGCGAGCGCGTAAGCGACAACCAGGGGAGGGGAAGCGAGGTAGTTTGCGCGGACCTGCGCGTTCACTCTGCCCTCGAAATTGCGGTTGCCGCTGAGGACGCTGGCGACCGTGAGCTTGTTTTCGGCAACGGCCTTGGAGACGGCCTCTGGCAGAGGGCCGGAGTTGCCGATGCAGGTCGTGCAGCCATAGCCGACCAGGTGGAATCGGAGCTTCTCCAGATAGGGCAACAGGCCGCTGTGGATCAGGTAGTCTGTGACGACCTTCGACCCCGGGGCGAGGGAGGTCTTGACCCAAGGCTTGACTTCAAGACCTTTTTCAACAGCCTTCTTTGCGACGAGGCCGGCGCCGAGCATCACCGAAGGGTTGGACGTGTTGGTGCAGGAGGTGATGGCGGCGATGACGACGTCTCCGTCCTTCACGACTTCGGTCTGCTTGGGGGCCTCTGTCAGCGTGGAGGCGAAGTTCGCCTTGACCTCGCTGAGCAACAAGCGGTCCTGTGGGCGCTTGGGACCGGCCATGGAGGTCTCAACGCTCGCCAGGTCGAGTTCCAGAGTGTCGGAGAAGACGGGATCGGGCGAACTGGCTGTGAGGAACATGCCCTGATCCTGGTAGTACGCCGCGACGAGCTCGATGAGATCCTTCGGCCGGCCGGACATGCGCAGGTAGTCGATGGTCCTCGCGTCGACCGGGAAGATGCCGATGGTGGCGCCATACTCGGGGGCCATGTTGGCGATGGTGGCGCGGTCGGCGAGGGGCAGTTCAAGGACGCCGGGCCCGTAATACTCGACAAACTTGCCGACGACGCCCTTCTTGCGGAGCATCTGGGTGACGGTGAGGACAAGGTCGGTCGCCGTGACGCCCTCGCGGAGTTTTCCATGCAGCTTGAAGCCGACCACCGGCGGCAGCAGCATCGAGATGGGCTGGCCCAGCATGCAGGCTTCGGCCTCGATGCCGCCGACACCCCAACCGACCACCCCGAGACCGTTGATCATCGTCGTGTGGGAGTCGGTGCCGACAACGGTGTCGGGATAGGCGTGAGTGACGTCGTTTACGGTTTTCGTGAAGACGACGGGAGCGAGGTATTCGAGATTGACCTGATGGACGATGCCGGTGCCTGGGGGGACCGCGCGGAAGTTGGCGAATGCCTTCTGCGCCCAGCGGAGGAGGGCGTAGCGCTCTGAGTTGCGCTGGTATTCGAGCAGGACGTTTTGCTCGAAGGCCTTTGGCGTGCCGAACTCATCGACCTGGACGGAGTGGTCGATGACCAGGTCGACCGGGATGAGCGGGTTGGCCTTTTGGGGATCCGCCCCCAGTTTCGCAAGCGCATCGCGCATGGCCGCGAGGTCCACCACGCAGGGGACGCCGGTGAAGTCCTGGAGGAGGACGCGCGCGGGCATGAATTGGATCTCCTCCTGCGGACCGTTGGCGTTCCACTTGGCGACGTAGCGGATGTCACCTTTGCCGACAGTGACCCCGTCTTCGTGGCGCAGGAGGTTTTCGAGCAGAACCTTGATGGAGAACGGAAGACGGCGCAGGTCGAATCCATAGTGCTCCACCGCGCCGATCCGGTGGATCTGGTATTCACGGCCATTGACGCGGAGCGTGGACGCGGAGCCGAAGGAGTTTTTGCAGTTCATAGGAGTAAGAGCTTTCTCATTGTAGATCCTTGCCCGGCGAGGAAGCCGTGTCAATGGGAGTGCGCCGGTTTTTATACCCCCATCCATTCTTTCGTCCGCCGCCGCCACTGGAACGGGCTGTCGCCGGCTTGGAGGTCTGGCTTGAATCACCAAGTCCCGGTTTGATCGGCGAAGGGGAAGGCGGCTGGCCGCACTCGCGGAAGCCCATGAAGCGAGTCGGCGCCGCCGCACCACAGACTGACGGGCGGCGCCGGTGGTGGTATGTTCGTAGCCGATGATTCTCGATCGCCGGTCGTTCATGGAGGGAGTGCCGATGT
>JACADU010000047.1 GCA_013388415.1 Bryobacteraceae bacterium | reverse complement strand
TTGGTCTCTGTTCGGCGCCGTGTGGGGGATTGCCGTGGCCGGCATCGTCTTCAAGACCTTCTTCATTCACAGACTCAGGCGAGCGTCCACAGCGGCCTATCTCCTCATGGGCTGGTGCGTCATCGTCGCGCTCCGCCCCCTCCTCGCCTCGCTGCCCACGGCGGGCTTCGGCTGGGTGCTCGCCGGCGGCCTCGCCTACACCGCGGGCGTCGCTTTCTATGCTTCCCGCTGGCCGTTCGCCCACGCCGTCTGGCACCTCTTCGTGATGGCCGGCAGCGCCTGCCACGTCTGGGCCGTTTACAGATACGTCTTGCCAGGCTGAGCATCGCGCCGCCGGACTGAAAGGCCGCGCCTCTCTCTGCTGGAACCTCGCCGGGTCCGTCAGCGGGAGGCGCGGCCTCAATGCTCAGCCGTGGATTCGCGTCACTCGTTCTTCACAACAGCTTCAAGCAGGTTCTCGAACGACTCCAGATGGTTCAGCGAGCCGGCGAGCAGATTCGCATACACGGTCTTGATATCCGTCTTTTCCGCCGCCTTCAGCGCCTCCTCCAGATCGGCGATGTCCTGCTTCTCGATCATCACGCCAACCTCAAGCGCGTCCTTGAGCGAGAGCATGCCTTTGTCCAGCAGCTTCTGGTAAAGCGAGGCCAGATTGGCGTCGAGATAGACGCCCGCCGGCAGCCCTTTGGCCGGGTCCGCGATGTCGTACCGGTCCAGCAGCACCCCGGCTGCGGCGAAGTGTCTCGATTCGCTTCGCGCGATGTTGTCGAATATCCGCAGCCGCCATCTCTCATGGAGCGCCGCGTAGACGTCGCGCGCCAGCTTCTCCTCCTCACGCATGAATGTCAGCCACTTGGCCTCTTCCGGCGTCGCCGCCGCAACGTCTTGCGCCGGCGCCGGCAGCGAGGCGGCCAGCATGATCCCAAACAGAATCCATGCCGCCGCACGCGTCGATGTGCTGTGCAATGTCATTGTCTTGATCCTTTCGTCCCTCTGAGCGCGCGGAATCGGCTAGCGGCGCCCGCGCCGCTGCCCGCTGCCCGTTCCTCCCCCCGTTCCGGGCTGATGAATCGGCCCCGAGCCGTCCTGCGGTCCGATCTTCTTTCCATTCGACGGTCCCTTTCTCTGACCCTGCTGAGGGCCGGAACCGGGTTGCGGTGCGGGAGTGTTCTGGGCTGGGGCAACAAGCGCCGCCGCCAGGATCATTGAGAGTGTGGTTAGTACGATCTTCGTGCTCTTCATCTTGCCGGTCTCCTTTTGACCGTCGCCATGAAGGCTGCACTCCGGAGTCCAATGCGGCCGGTTCCCGAGATTCAACAACTTGGAGGATCAGGCCCCCGCATGTCCGTGCAACGGCTGCGCGGTCGCCGCATCGCGCCGCGCAGAAACCGGCAGCGGCGGCGTCAAACGAGAATCGCGAACGCGTTCTCGCTCCGCTCGACCCGGTTGTAGGCGGTGTCGCGTTCCACCGGCTCGCGCCCCGCCTCGCGGATCAGCCGCAGAAGTTCGCTCCGCCGCAATCCCTGGCTCGTGTCCGCCCCTGCGTCGTGGTAGATGCGCTCCTCCACCACCGTGCCGTCGATGTCGTCCGCGCCAAACCGCTGCGCCACCTGCGCGATCTTCGGCGTCATCATCACCCAGTACGCCTTGATATGCGGCACGTTATCCAGCATCAGCCGGGCGATCGCGATGTTCTTCAGGTCCGCGAACCCGGTCGTCTTCGGCACGTGCTCCAGCGGCGTATGGTCCGGATGAAACGCCAGCGGAATGTAGGTCACGAACCCGCCCGTCTCGTCCTGCAATGCGCGCAGCCGCATCAGATGGTCGACCCTGTCTTCCTCGTTCTCGATGTGGCCGTACAGCATCGTGCAGTTCGATTTCAACCCCATCTTGTGCGCCACGCGAGCCACTTCCAGCCACTCGTTGCCGTCGATCTTGTGATCGCAGATGATCCGCCGCACGCGCTCGTTGAAGATCTCCGCCCCTCCGCCCGGCATCGAGTCCATGCCCGCCGCTTTCAGCCTCCGGAGCACCTCCTCGACCGGCATCTTGAACCGCTTGGCGAAGTAGGCGACCTCCACCATCGTGAACGCCTTCAAATGCACCTTCGGAAACCGCTGCTTCAGCCCGGCGAGCATCTCGCAATACCAGTCGACGGTGATCTCGGGATGCAGCCCTCCGACAATGTGAAACTCCGTGACCGCCTCGCTCCAGCCATGCCCCGCCCGCTGCCACACCTCCTCCAGCGACATCGTGTACGCCTTCGGATCCCGAACCCTCTTTCCAAAGGCGCAGAGCTTGCAGCTCGCCACGCACACGTCGGTCGGATTGATGTGGCGGTTGACGTTGAAGTACGTGACATTGCCGTGCAGCCGCTCGCGGACAATGTTCGCCATGTGCCCGACCGCCAGCAGATCCGACGAACGATACAGCGCCAGCCCGTCTTCCGCGCTCAGACGCTCGCCCTTCTCCACCTTGGCCAGAATCGGCGGCAGGCGCCGGTCTTCGTACTGGATATTCATGCAAACGCTCCCGAAAGATCGACCGCCCAACAGGCGAAATAGAGGATCCCGATCCAGCCGTTGACGGTGAAAAACGCCGCGTCCACCCGGCTCAGGTCGTCGTGCCGCACAAGCCGGTGTTCCCACAGCAGCAGAGCAGCCGTCAGAACGACCCCCGCCCACGCCGCCGCTCCGCCTTCAAACGACCACGCCAACGCGCTCAGGCAGCCCACCATCACCACATGGAACAGCCGCGAAACATTCAGCGCCCCGCGGATCCCAAGCCGCGCCGGAATCGAATGAAGACCCTCCCGCAGATCGAAATCCGTGTCCTGACAACTGTAAATGATGTCGAAACCGGCCGTCCAGAACGTCACCGCGGCGGTCAGCCATAGCATCCGCGCGTCGAATCCGCCCGTCATCGCAATCCATGCCGCCCCAGGAGCGATCCCCAGCGCCAATCCAAGCACAATGTGCGACATCGATGTGAATCGCTTGGTCCACGAATAGAAAAGCACCACCGCCAGCGCCAGCGGCGCCAGCCGCAGGCACAGCGGATTCAGCATCGCCGATGCGGCCAGGAACAGCGCTACCGAAGCCGCGAAAAACCCCCAGGCGAAGCTCCGCGACAGCAGCCCGGCGGGAAGGTGGCGCATCCGCGTCCTCGGGTTCCGCGCATCAATCGCGGCGTCCACCAGCCGGTTGAACGCCATCGCCGCCGACCTCGCCCCCACCATCGCGGCCACAATCCAGCCCAGCTTCACCCAGACCGCCCCCGAGACCTCGCCATGCCTCCACGCCAGCGCCGCCCCCGTCAGCGCGAACGGCAGCGCAAACACCGAATGCTCGAATCGGATCATCTCCAGCGTCAGAACAAAACGACGCCAGACTCCCAGTGTCGATCGTGTAGCCTCTGTCGCTTGCTGCATCCAGCCGTGGGTTCCAGCTACCATCTTACTGGATGCGCCGATTCGCCCTTCTGATGGCTCTGACCATCCCCTGCTTCCTCTCCGCCTGCTCGGATAAAGGCCGGCCGCTCGATGCCAGCCAGATCGACACCATGCAGATCAAATTTCCGGATGGCTTCACCATCCGGGCCGAGATCATGGTCAGGGAAGAAGACCTGTTCAAGGGCATGAAGTTCCGGCCATCCCTCGCCGAAGACCGCGGAATGATCTTCATGCACGGCAAAGAGGACTTCTACCCCTATTGGATGTACGAGGTCCTTGTGCCGCTCGATTTGATCTGGCTCGATAAGGACCGCCGAATCGTGCAGCTCATCCATCAAGCGCCCCCATGCCCCGGACCCCGGGAAAAGTGCCTCAGCTATGGCGGTCAGTTCAAGGCCATCTTCGTCCTCGAAGTGCCTGCGGGAACCGCGGCAAAACACGGGCTGAAGCCGGGAATGCAACTGGAATTCTAAATGGACAAAGACCAACTCAAGCTCTTGCTGGAGGGCGTGCGCTCCGGCGAGGTCGACATCGACACCGCCATGGATCGAATGCGCCACATGCCGTTCGAGAACCTCGGATTCGCCACCATCGACCACCACCGCGCCATCCGCGTCGGTTTGCCCGAAGTGATCTTTGGAAAAGGCAAAACTCCGGAACAGATTGCCGCCATCATGGGCAAACTCGCCGAACGCGCCTCCAATGTGCTCGCCACCCGGGTCGCGCCGGAAGCTCACGAATTGGTCAGAGCCTCAATCCCTGATGTCGAGTATTTTCCCCTCTCCGGCGCCCTGCGCATCATGCGCGACAGGACGCTGCATGGCAAAGGTAAACTCGCCGTCATCAGCGCGGGCACCACCGACCTCCCCGTGGCCGAAGAAGCGCGCGTCACCGCCGAAGTGATGGGCAACGAAGTCGTCGAGGTGCACGACGTCGGCGTGGCGGGCATCCACCGCCTTTTCGGCAACTTCGAAACCATCCGCGAGGCGCGCGTCATCGTCGTTTGCGCCGGCATGGAGGGAGCTCTGCCCAGCGCCGTCGGCGGCCTCGTCCGGGTTCCCGTTATCGCCGTACCCACCAGCGTCGGCTATGGCGCCAGCTTCCATGGCCTCGCCGCCCTGCTGGGAATGTTGAACAGTTGCGCCAGCAACGTCAGCGTCGTCAACATCGACAACGGTTTCGGCGGCGGCTATGTCGCCAGCTTGATTAACAGGCTTTAACCCGATCTAGCTGGCGGCGCTCAGCGCGTGCATCTTTGCGGTCTCGGCGAAGACGTAAACGCCGAACAGGGGCGTCGGCTCTCCCCGACCCCACCGGTTCACCTTCCACTCGCACCGTATGTACTTGATTTCAGGGTTGTCGGTGAGATCGAGAATCAAGCTGTAGACGCCGCAATAAAACTTCTGTGGAAAACCGCAGATTGGTTTCGTTCCCCAATTCTCGCCGTCCGTGGACCCCCAGATGGAAAGGTCCAGGCTCTCTTGTTCAATGATCCGATTGATCCCAAGGGTGATCGTCAGAACACTGCCGGCCTTCGAGCCCAGTTCAAGAGCCGGGCCAGTCCCGTTCTGACGAATGATTTGTTCTGGCAGAAGGAAGTTCGGCAGCATCCAAGCTCTCCTTTACCACATCCGGTCTCACGCAGACCGGTTGGGCGGTAAGCGTCCTCCCCCTTCCAGGCATTATAGCCCGGCAACCTGTACCGCCGTTCATCGGCGTCCAGGGGATGACATCAAATGCAGTAGTCGTCCCGCTGCTTGTAGAGTCTCATACTTTTTGCAGAAGCAGAAGCGAATTCTGGTTTCTTGAGCGTGACGCGAGTGAAAAAAGCTGGAGCCGGGAACCGCGGCAACCCCTGCCTTTTCAATCAGGCGCCGCGCCAGGAGATGATCGTCTGAAAATCCGAATCCCGTAGCGTCGGTCATCACGTAGTACGCCCCCTGCGGCGGGCGGCAGATGAAGCCGGCTTCATTTAACGACGCCACCAGCATGTCGCGCTTCCGCTGGTAGTGCGCCGCCAATTCAGCATAGTAGGAATCGGGGCTCGACAGCGCCACCACCCCCGCTGCCTGAAGCGGCGCCGCAGCCCCAACTGTCAGAAAATCATGGACCTTGCGGATCGACGCCGTCAGTGGCGGCGCGGCGATCACCCACCCCACCCGCCATCCGGTCACTGAATACGTCTTCGACATCGAGTTCACCAGAATCGTCCGCTCCCGCATCCCGTCGAGCGTCATGATCGGGATGTGGCGTTGACCTTCGTAAACGATGTGCTCGTAGATCTCATCGGTGATGCAGAGAGCGTTGTGCTTCTGGCAGAGCGAGGCGATGATCCGCAGCTCGCCGAGGGTGAAGACTTTGCCCGTCGGGTTATTCGGCGAGTTAACGATAATCGCCTTGGTTTTGCTGGAGAAAGCGGCTGCCAATTCGTCCGGATCGAAGCGCCAATCGGGACCCTTCAACGGGACATAAACCCTCTTCGCGGAACACAGGTCGGCATCCGGTCCGTAGTTCTCGTAGAAGGGCTCGAACATGACAATTTCTTCATCTGGGTCTGCCACCGCGAGCAGCGAGGCGACCATGCCTTCCGTCGAGCCGCAGACGACCGTGATCTCGGTCTCTGGGTCCAGGGTTAAGACATAGTGGCGCTGGCACTTGTCTGCAATCGCCTGCCGCAACGGCGGAGCGCCCCAAGTGATGGCGTACTGATTGATGTCGTCGCGAATCGCCCGGCATGCAGCTTCTTTAATCTCCTCAGGGGCGGCGAAGTCCGGGAATCCCTGCGCGAGGTTGACCGCGTTATGGCGGTTCGCCAGCCGGGTCATCTCGCGGATGACGCTCTCTGTAAAATGGGCGATCCTTCGTGCTTGCATGCAGTTACCGTTTCTTCGCGGGCTTTGGCGCCGGCTGGGGGGCAGCATCCAGGGAATAGAGCCGGCGGTAGACGTCGGCATTGCGGAGGATGATCTGGACGTATTCGCGGGTTTGGGTGAAAGGAATGGTTTCGATGAACTCGGCGGGCTCCTGGAAATCGCCCCAGGTCTTCCAGCGGGTGACGCGGCTGGGTCCGCCGTTGTAGCCGGCCAGGGTTTCCTCGATGCTCCCGTTGCGCTGGTTCAACTGCTGCCGCAGGTAGTATGTGCCGATCTTCAGGTTTGTTTCGGGCGACTTGAGCAAGCTCGCCCTGTAACCGCGGACGCCGGCGCGCCTGGCGAGCGAGCGCCCGGTGGCAGGCATGATCTGAGTCAGCCCGATGGCGCCTGAGGAGGAAACGGCTTTGGGATCGAACTCCGACTCCTGGCGAATGAGTCCAGCCAGGATGTAGGGGTCGAGTTTGTGGGCTGCGGCGTGCCGGCGGATGGCGGCCTGGAAGGGCAAGGGGAACGCTTGTTTCCAGAAGGCGTTGGGCGCGCCCGCGGGGTCGAGCCAAAGATAGCCGTTCGCCGTTGCCTTGATGTAGCGGAGGGCTTGAGCGTAGTCGCGGCGAGAGGTCGCGATCTCGGCAAGCGCCATGGCGCTGGGGTAGGGTTTCGCGCCCTGCCGGACACCGAAGCGGATTTCGGCTTCGGCCCAGCGCTCAAGACCGGCTTTGGCGAGCAGCCTGCCGCGCTCGATGCGGTAGGAGGTGGTCTGGTCGGTGGAAAAGTCCGCCCGGCGTTCGCGGACCGGCCACTGGACGGTGGCCAGGAACGATTCAGCAGCGGGGGCGGAGGCGCCATTGCGGGCAAGTTCCGGCCGGCCCAGCCGCTGCCGGGCGAGGACAGCGTAGTAGGAATTCGGAAACCTGTGGACGATCTCTTGCAAATAGCGGCGGGCGGCGGGCGCTTCACCGCGGCGCTCTGCGTCGCGAGCGAGGAAGTACAAGGCGGCGCCGGCCTTCTCGGAGGCGGGAAAGCGCTTCAAGTGGTCCTGAAGCGCCGCGGGCGCGCCCGGGTCCCGGCTCAGCCATTGGCGCCAGACGATTTTCCAGTGGCATTGCGGTCCGTCCTCGCTTTCGGGAAACGAATCGGCGCAAGCCTGATAGAGCGGCATGGATCTGGCGGAATCGTTCTCGACGAGCAGGCGGTTGGCCGCGGCGACGAGCGCCCGCCGCCGCCACTCTGACCGGGGCGCGATCCGCTCGATCGAGGTGGCCGCGGCGATCATCTCCTCGAGCCGGTCCAGGCGGAGGTAGCAGGTGACGAGGTGGAACTGCCGCTCGGCTTCGGATTCGGGGAAGGTCAGTTGGAGGCTTCGCAGCCAGTCGAGGGCGCGGGCGGTTTCCCGGGCGCGCAGCAATGCGGCAGCGACGCCGTTGAGAGCCCGCTCGCGCTCCTGGCCGGCGAGCACACCGGAGAGTCTCTCGAATTCCTGGCGAGCGGGTTTGAACTGTCCTTCATCCATCAGGCGCGCGGCGCGCTCCAGCAACGCGCCGGGCATGACGGGCGGGTAGCGGCCGCCGAGCGCGGACTCCAGGCGGGTCATGGCCGATGCGGCTTCCGCCGCCTGTTCGGAGGCAGGGTAGCGAACCCAGAGGTCTTGCCAGGCGGCTGCCGCCGCCAGCGGGTCGCCAGCGCCTTCGTAGGCCTTGGCCAGAGCCAGCAATCCTTCGGGTTGGGGCCACAAATCGCGCGGAACGCGCCCGAGAACGGCCAGAGCGAGCTTGGGCTGGTTCAGTTCGATCCAGGCTTGAGCGCCCAGCACGGCGGCGCGGCCTGAGACCGCCGAGAGCGTTTGCAGGGAGAGGGCGGGCTCCAGAGCCTTGGCGGCGGCGCCGTACCGCTTGGCCCGCATCAGCGCCTGGGCCTGGAAAAAAGCGGCGAAGTCGGCCAGTTGCGGCAAGCTCTGCCGCGCGCGGCCGAGCAGACGCGCGGCTTCATCGTGCCGGCCGGCTTCGAGCGCCACTGAGCCCCTCCTCAGCGCCTCGAGGCCGGATTGCGCGCCGGCGGGCGGGGTGGCGAGCAACGCGAGCAGGAGCGCCGCCGGCAGTCCGCGTCTAAACCAGGGGGCCAGGATATTCGGGTCCGAGCAGCGAGGCATCATCGTTGGCCAGTGTGTGGAGGACCTCCATGTGGAAGTAGTCCACCATGGTCGGCGAATGCATGAATTCGTGCTTGAATTGGGCGCGGCTCCGATCCATCTCGCCGCGAAGCGCCATGTAGAGCCGGGCCTGTTCGCGGCCGTTGCAGACGGCTTCAGCCTGATAGAGACGCATCTCGGCCACGCGGACGCGGGCGAAGCGCTGCGCCCGGGCGTGCAGTTCCTGGTCCTCCTTGGTGAGCGACTGCCAATCCGGCGGCGCCCCGGCCGCCTTGGGTCCGGGCGCCTGCGCGATCGGGATGAGGCCGCCGGGCGAAACCTGGGTAGTCAGGCGCTGAGCCGCCTGCCGCGCGTCCAATGCGCTGCCGGCGAGCGCAGCGACGACCTCGAGCGCGTTCACGTCCAGCGGAGCGTTCAATGGACCCGCCGCGCCATCGACCATCACGATTGCGGCGACCTTGCGCTGCTTTTCAGACTGGCCGACCACGACGGGCAGCAGGCAGACGCGCCGCTCCCCGCTACCGTTGGCCGCGCCGTTCAGCAGTCCGGCGATTTCCTGGCCAAGCTCGCTGGCAGCGCCCATTGAAATCACCGTATCCAAAGACTCGACGACCGTCTGAAACGCGGGCGCCGCGGCAACGTCCAGGCTGATCTCGGGCAGAGAGACGGCGCTCTCGACTCCGTCTTGGTCCAGGCCAGATTGGCCACGCGCGCCCTCGAGCGTGAGCTTTTCCGACAGCACGCTGAATGCCCACACGCGCCGTCCAAAGGCGGACATGCCGTCCAGCAATGCGGACGACCACGCGTCGAGGTCCTCGGCCTGCGCCAGGCGGCGCGCCGTCTGGTTGATTTTCTCGCTGAGTTCACGCGCCGCCGACGCGCGGGCGCGCTCGGTCTCATGCGCCAGCCTTTCCGCCACCCGGCGCTCGATCTCCTCCTCGGCCGCGACGCGGAGCGCGTCGAAGCGCTCGTCGAAGGCGCGGGCCACATGGTCGCGCCACCCGCGGTCGATCAGCTCGTGGATCTGCTCGACCTGGAGCTGCCAGGCGGCGCTGATCTGCTCGCGCGCCAGATCGCGCTCGGCACGAAAGAAATCCCGCGATGCTTCTTGGGGGCGCCGCCCGTCGCCATGGTCCGGCTGAATGAATTCTACAGACATAGTGCAATTCGAGTTTAGCGCGGACCGTCAGCGGGGCCGCGCTTCCATTGTCCATTCCGCGGGGGAGAAACTGCCCGTCAGACGGAACTGGCGCTTCGGCCCCGTGAAATCGAAGACCCATTTCGAATCCTGGCGGCTGGCCACGCCGGTGAAGGCTTCGCCGGGCGCGAAGGCTTCAAGACAGGAAATCTGCAAGCGGCCGCGGCCTCTCCGTGCGTCGTAGGTGACGCAGGCCTGGATGCTCTTCAGCGGCTGGTCGGCGAATTCGGGCGTGCGCGCGGTGATGTGGCCTTCGGCCTCCAGCGTTCCCGCCAACTGCTGCCCGAAGCCGGCCCAGGAAGCGGAGAATTCGCTTTCGATGAGCGCCTGGCCGAATTCCAGGCCATCGACTCTGCCGTCCAAGCGGTTGCGGACCGTTTCGCCGCCGAGCAGGAGGAGGTGCCGGCCGGAGAACCGCCCGCCTTCGACCACCGCCGTCAAGTCGGGGATCTCCAGACGGAGACCATCCCAGAAGAAGCGCGCGGCGAGGCCGGCCGCGTCGAGGCCGGCGAGGGACAGAGCCTCGATTCTCAGGGAGCCTTCCACGCGCCGGCCCGACAGCCAGGCAGGCGGGGAAGTCCGCGAGCGGAACGCCCGTTCGATGAAACCCATTGCGCGGCGCAGCGTGGGGCGGAAGAACCGGTCGAGCTGCTCGCCGTCGACCTGCT
>JACADU010000215.1 GCA_013388415.1 Bryobacteraceae bacterium | reverse complement strand
GCCTCGAACTCACCCTCGACCTCGTCATGGGCCTCCGCCAGCGCGGCTTCTTCATCACCCCCGACGGCCGCTTCCTCGCCAACGAAGGCGAAATCGTCGTCGAAACCGAAGCCGGCTACAACACCACTCTCCGCTTCGGCGAAATCGCCTCCAGCTCCGACCTCGTCAAGCCCGACCCCACCAAGGCCCTCCAGGAGCCCCGCTTCCTCTTCGCCACCTCCACCGACCCCGCCCTCCGCGACAAGTTCGCCGGCTGGTTCTACATCATCCAGGGCGCCGACTTCGCCCGCCTCCGCCCGGGCTGATCTTGCCCAGAATCACCGCCCGCTTCGCCCCCGTCGCCGAAGGCAGATTCGACGGCCTCCCTTCGATCGTCTCCGCCGCCAGGATCGCGAAAGCGATCGCCTCCTTGGTGTCCGGGTCGATGCCGAATTCCGCCGACGAAACCACTTCCATGTCCGCCAGCTCGGCCCGGAGAAACCGCATCAGAGTCCGGTTGTGAACCCCGCCGCCGGAAACGATCACCCGGCCCACCCCGCCGCGCGGCTCGGCAAACCGGTAAATCCCTTCGGCCACGCTGGCGGCGGTGAAAAACGTCGCCGTCGCGGCCGTGTCCTCGGCGCTCAGCCCCCGCGCCACCAGCGCATCGACAAACTCCGCTCCATACTGCTCCCGCCCGGCGGTCTTCGGCGGCCGGCGGCTGTAGTATTCGTCCCGCAGCAGCTCCTCGACAACCAGCGGATCCACCGCCCCCGACGCCGCAAACGCGCCGTCCCGGTCGTATCCCACCCCCCGGTGCCGCGCCATCAACTGGTCGATCACCATGTTGCCCGGCCCCGTGTCGAACGCGGTCACCGCCTCCGCTCCGCCGCCCGCCGGGATGTGCGTAATGTTGGCGATCCCGCCAATATTCAACGCCACCCGGCCCTCCGCCGCATCGCGGAAAAGCAGGTAGTCCACATACGGCGCCAGCGGCGCCCCCTGCCCCCCCGCCGCGATGTCGCGCGGCCTGAAATCGCTCACCACCGCGATGCCAAGCCGCTCCGCCAGCACGCTGCCGTCGCCGATCTGAAGCGTCGCCACCCGCCCCTCGTGGTAGATCGTCTGCCCGTGACAGCCCACGACGCGCACCTTCGAAGCTTCGATCCCCGACTTCTTCAAGAGCGCCTTGAACGCCGCCGCGTAAACCTCCGGCAGCTCGAAGTGGAGCCGCGCGATCTCCCGGGTGTGGGTCTCGCAGTTGGAGACGCCCATCAGCCGCCGCCGCAGCTCCTCCGGATACGGCTTGGTCACGAACCCGAGCGTCCGCACGCCGCGGCGGGTCACCTCGGCCAGCGCCGCGTCCACTCCGTCCAGCGACGTCCCGGACATGATCCCTCCGGCGATCATTTCTTCAGCTCCTCCTTCAGCTCATGCAGCAACTGCAAGGCCTCCACCGGCCGCAGGTTGTCGATGTCGAGCGAGCGGATCCGCTCGGCGATCTGGTAGCCCACCGGCTCGAACAACTGGATCTGCAACCCCGGCTCGCCGCGGCGCCTCCGGGGCGGATTCAGCTCGTCGCTGACGCTGTGCTCGGTCTTCTCGTGGAGCTTCAGGATCTCTTTCGCCCGTTCGATGACCACCTCGGGCAGGCCGGCCAGCCGCGCGACCTCGATGCCGAAACTGCGCTCCGCCGGGCCGGGCTCCACACGGCGCAGGAAGATGACCGTGTCGCCTGACTCTTTCACCGAGACGTGCAGGTTCCGCAAGCCATCGAGCTTGCCCGCGAGCTCCGTCAACTCGTGATAGTGCGTCGCGAACAACGTAAGGGCGCCGGTCCGCGCGTGGATGTACTCGACCACCGCCCAGGCGAGCGCCAGCCCGTCATAGGTGGACGTGCCCCGCCCGATCTCGTCGAGGACGACGAGGCTGTTTTCAGTGGCCGTGTTCAGAATCGCGGCGGTCTCCGTCATCTCGACCATGAAGGTCGAACGGCCGCGCGCCAGGTTGTCGCTCGCTCCGATGCGCGTGAACACGCGGTCCACCAGCGGCAACAGCGCCTCGTCTGCGGGCACGTAACTGCCGCACTGCGCCATGACGGCGATCAGCGCCACTTGCCGCAGATAGGTCGACTTGCCGCCCATGTTGGGGCCGGTGATCAGCGCGATGCGCGCCTCGCCGCGATTCATGTAGATGTCGTTGGGGATGAACCGCTGCGCCTCGCGCTCGGTCAGCTTCTCGATCACCGGATGCCGCCCGGCGGCGACTCTCATCTCGCCGCCGGAGGAGAACCGCGGACGCACGTAACGGCGCGCGGCGGCCACCTCCGCCAGCGACGCGAAGAAGTCGATTTCGGCGATGGCGTTGCCGGCGGCGCGGATCCGCTGCGCCTCGCTGGCGGCGTGCTGCCTCACTTCGGTGAAGATATCGCGCTCGAGCGCCAGCATCCTGTCCTCGGCGTCCAGAACCTTCGACTCGAGTTCCTTCAGTTCCGGCGTGGTGAAGCGCTCGGCGTTGACCAGCGTCTGCTTGCGGTCATAGTCCGGCGGCACAAGATGGAGATTCGCCCTGGAGACTTCGATGTAGAAGCCGAAGACGTTGTTGAAGCGCACCTTCAAGGACGCGATGCCGGTCCGTTCGCGCTCGCGCTGTTCGATGCCGGCGATGATCTGCCGCGAATTGCGCGCCAGGTTGCGCAGCTCATCGAGCTCGGCGGAGAAACCGGGGCGCACCACGCCGCCGTCGGCGAGGTTCACGGGCGGCTGATCGGCGATGGCGGCCAGGATTCTGTCCCGAACACCGGCGCAATCGTCCAGGGAGGCTTCAACCTGCCGCAGCCGCGGCGGCGCGGCGGCGGGCAGCAGAGCCTTGAGGGCGGGAATCAGCTCGAGGGTGCGGCCGAGGCCGAGCAAGTCGCGGGGATTGGCCGTGCCGAGGGTGACGCGCGCCAGCAGACGCTCGATGTCGAGGACGCGGGCGAGAACCTCTCGCAGCCGCGACCTTGAGATGGTCTCGGACTTGAGCCACTCGACGGCATCCAGCCGGGCTTCGATTTCGGCGAGTTCCATGGCCGGACGGAGCAGTCTGCGGCGCAGCAGCCGGGCGCCCATGCCGGTGCAGGTTTCGTCGAGGACGCCGAGCAGGGTGGCGTCCTTGATGCCGTCGAGGTCGGCTGAGAACATTGGCTCGACAAGCTCGAGGTTTCGCACCGTGACGGCATCGAGGAGCATGGCGCCGGAGCGCGAAGAGAAGGCGGGGCGCTCGACGTGGGCGAGGGCGCTTTTCTGGGTGTCGCGAAGGTAGGCCAGCAGGGCGCCACAGGCGGCGACAGCCAGCGGCTTGCCGCCGAGGCCGCAGCCGTCCAGCGTGAGCAGCTTGAAGTGCTCGAGCAGGCTGCGCTCGGCGTGGTCGGGGGCGAGGGTCCACGGCTCGACCGGGGTCACCACCCACTTTCCGGGCGGGGCCAAATCGCGGGCGGAGTCCGCGACGAGGAGCTCGCGGACGTTCAATTGTTCGAGGGCGGAGGCGGCTTCGGCGCTGTCGATTTCCGTTGCGCGAAACTCGCCGGTGGACAGGTCGACCCAGCCGAGCCCGGCGTGCGGACCTTTGAAGGCGACGGCGGCGAGGTAGTTGTTCTCGCCCGGCTTGAGGAGTTGCGGCTCGGTGACCGTGCCCGGGGTGACGATGCGGGTGATCTCGCGCCGCACGATCTTCTTCGCGAACCGGGGATCCTCCATCTGGTCGCAGATGGCGACGCGGTAGCCCTTCTGAATGAGACGGGCGATATAGCCCTCGGCGGAGTGGGCGGGCACGCCGCACATGGGGACGGGCTCGCCTTTCTCCTTGTTGCGCGAGGTGAGAGTGATCTCGAGCTCGCGCGCCGCCGTGACGGCGTCCTCGAAGAAGAGCTCGTAGAAGTCGCCGAGGCGGAAGAGCAGCAGCGCGGCGGGCGCCTGCTGTTTGGCCGCATGATACTGCCGCATCAACGGCGTCGAGGGCTCCGCGCTCACTCCTGTTCCTGTCCTGACTTCAAGCGTAGATGCCGCGCAGCTTGATGGCGAAGGCGACGCGGTCCAGCGCGAGCATGTAAGCGGCCGTGCGGTTGTTCACCTGGTGCGCTTCGGCGAACTTGACGACATCGCGGAAGGCGTCGACCATGATCTCCTCGAGGCGGCCGTTGACCAGTTGCTCGTTCCAGAAGTAGCCCTGGCGGTCCTGGACCCACTCGAAGTAGCTGACGGTGACGCCGCCGGCATTGGCCAGGATGTCGGGGATCACAAAGACGCCCTTTTCGGCGAGGATTTTGTCGGCGGGGGCAGTGCAGGGGCCGTTGGCGCCTTCGCAGATGATGCGCGTCCTGATGCGGTCGGCGTTCCGGGAGTGGATCACGTTCTCTTTGGCGGCGGGGACAAGAACATCGCAATCGAGGAACAGGGCCTCCTGCTTGTCGATGTCTTCGGCCTCGGGATAACCGGTGATGGACCCTGTTTCGGCGCGGTGCCTCTGGAGGGCCTCAGGGTCGATTCCGTTAGGGTTGAAGACGGCGCCGTCGTATTCGATGACGCAGATGATTTTCATGCCGGAGCGGTGCATGAGCTTGGCGGCTTTGCCGCCGACGTTGCCGAAGCCCTGCACGACGACTTTGGTTTTGGACGGCTCCAGGTGGAGCTTCTTGAGCGCCTGCAAGGTGACGAACAGGCAGCCGCGGCCGGTGGCTTCGACGCGGCCGCGGGAGCCGCCGAGATTGAGGGGCTTGCCGGTGACGATGGCGTTCATGGTGGCGCGTTTGTGCATGGAATAGGTATCCATGATCCAGGCCATCGTCTGTTCGTTGGTGTTCATGTCCGGCGCGGGGACGTCGCGCTCGGGTCCGATGAAGTCCATGAGCTCGGCGGTGTAGCGCCGGGTGATGCGCTCGAGTTCGCCCTGCGAGAGCACGGCAGGATCGCAAATCACGCCGCCCTTGCCGCCACCGAAGGGGATGTTGACGACGGCGCACTTCCAGGTCATCCAGGATGCCAGGGCGCGCACTTCGTCCAGAGTGACATCGGGGGCGAAGCGGATGCCGCCTTTGGCGGGGCCGCGGGCGATCGAGTGCTGCACGCGATAGCCGGTGAACACTTCCAGGCGCCCGTCGTCGAGCTGCACGGGGATATGGACGGTCACCTCCAGAGCCGGGGCGCCCAAGATTTTTCGCAATCCTTCATCGAGACCAAGCCGGTCGGCCGCCTCGTCGAACCGGGCTTCGGCCGACAACCAGGGGTTGAATTCCCGTTCCATCGACTCGTCGAGCCCGGGTTTGGTGGCTTCGAGGATCATGTAAGACCTCCGCTGCCATTATCCTCACAGAAGATGCCTGATACAACTCGCCGCGGATTCCTCTGGCGCGCTTTCGCCTTCTTTGCGCCCGGGAATGCATTGGGGCTCGAATGGGTCCGGCGCGATGCGGGTCGCCCTGGACCGGCGCGTTACCTGCACATCCATGGCAATGAAGCGACGGCGCGCGAGGTGTTGCTGTCGGCTCTGCCGGAGCTGCGTGGAAAGGCGCTGCTGGTCTCGAGCGCCGAGCGGATGATTTCAGTCAACGGCTTCAGGATCGACCCCAACCGCATGTGGAGCAGGGAGGGCGCGGAGAAGAGCATTCTGCGGAACAACCCGAAGCCGGCCGAGGGCGCGCTGCTCACGTTTCTCGACCATCTCGACCGCGAACGCGAGCGGCTGCTGAATGAGCTCCTGCCTCCCACCGGCGGGTTGCTGATTGCGCTGCACAACAACGGGCCGGGGTATTCGATCGCGACGGAAATCCCGTTGAGCGACCGCGTGCATCAGCCGCAGCTCAGCCAGCCTCGAAACTTCATGCTGTTCACGAATGAGCGGGACTTCGAACTGGCGGCGGCAAGCAACTACAATGCGGTGCTGCAAGCGACGATGAAGGGCGAAGACGACGGCAGCCTTTCGCGTCTGTGCGCCGCGCGCGGCGTGCGGTACGCGAACCTGGAGTGCGAGCTTGGAGCGGCGGAGGCGCAACGGGAGCGGTTCCTCTGGCTGGCGGAGACGATGCCGGACACGCGGTTTGCGGGATTCACGTCGCACGCCCACGGGTTATGGTCGCAGGAGAACGGGGTGATCACGGGCGTCAGCGACCACGCGCGTCCGGGTCCGGGTTACCTGCTGACCGACCGCGAATACACCGATATGCGGCTCGAGCTCGATTTCTGGATTTCCAAGGGCGGCAATAGTGGAATCTACATCCGGCAGCCGCTGCGGAAGTTTTCCACCAAGGGCGACGAACGGGCGGCGCAACGCCCGACCGATGGCCATGAGATCCAAATCGACTACAACGACCCGAAGAACTACACAGGCGCGGTGTACAACTTTCGGAAGCCATTCAAGGTGGTGGGCGGCGAGGAGCGGTGGAACCACTGCGTGATCGAATGCCGCGGGAGGCGAGTCACGGTCGAGATCAACGGGGAACTCGTCAACGACTACGACAAGGTGCGGTCCCCGCGGGGCGCGACGGGCTTCCAGGTGCACGGGCAGCAGCCGCACGATCACGTCGTGCGGTTCCGGAACGTTGTGGTGCAGGAGCTTGCGGGGGCTACCGGGGCTGCAAGGCTGCGTCCCATTCACTTGAGCGCTTCGTCGAGCCATTTTTCGACCAGTGGCCATGTCTGAGCATTCAATGCGCCGTCGTGCTTCGCGCCGGGGACGATGATCAGCTTTTTGGCTCCGCCGAGAGCCGCGAAGACCTGTCGCGAGTGCTCCGGAGGAGTGTCCCGGTCCAATTCGCCGTGGAGCAGGAGCACGGGAATGCGGATGCGGCTGGCAGCGGCGAGAGGACTGACCTCGTCCACATTGAACCGGGCTTTCTGTCCGGCCAATTGGAGCGTACGGCGGATCATCGAGTCCGACAGCAGGCGGGGGGCGCGATGGCGGGCGATGCTCCACAGATCGGAAAAAGCCTCCGCGGCGGCGACGGCGGCGACTCTCTGGTCCTCGGCCGCCGTTTGCAGAGCGATGGCCGCACCCAAGGAAGTTCCGATCAGCGCCACCGGGCGTGTCTGAAGTGTATCGAGCACCTTGGCGAGATCCCGCTTCTCGTAGAAGCCGTAAGTGCAGTAGCGCCCTTCGGACTCGCCTTGGGCCCGCCCGTCATAGGCAATCACTTCGAAGCCGCGCGGGACGAGCCGCTGAATCGCCGCAAAGGCGCTGGCCCGGTTGTCGGCGATGCCTTGAAGGTAGACGACGGCTCCGCGAGTCGGCGCGGGAGGGGCGCAGCGCCAGCCTTTGAGGCGGATGCCAGCGCCGTCAAACATCACATCGCGGCAATGATCCGGGGCGGACAACCTGGTGACGCGCCTGAAGGGGTGCAAGACTCCGGCAGCGGCAATGGCCGGCGCCTGCCGGACGAGGAACCAGCATCCAACAGCCGCGGCGGCGGCAAGAGCCGCCAGAGTCCATCGTTTCGGCACAGATTCAGGATCGCAGAGCAGGTGTCGTATAACAGAACAGGATGAACCGCCGCACATTTGTCTGCTCAGGGCTGGCCGCCGCGGCCGCGCCGGCCACCGGGAAACAACTGATTGTGCACGCCGACGACGCTGGGATGTGCCATTCGGCCAACATCGCGACGATGGAGGCGATGACCAAAGGCGCGGTCAGTTCGGCCAGCATCATGATGCCGTGCCCGTGGGTGCTGGAGATGGCGGAGTGGGCGCGGGCGCACAAGGAGATGGACCTGGGGCTGCACCTGACGCTGACGAGCGAATGGAAGCATTACCGCTGGCGGCCGGTGGCCCCGGCGGATCGCGTCAAGGGATTACTGGACCAGGAAGGCTATTTGTGGCGGAGCGAGATACAGACCGCCTCTCAGGCGAGCGCAGCCGAGGTCGAAACGGAGTTGAGGGCGCAGATCGAACTGGCCAGGAAGTACGGGATCGCGTTCACGCACATTGACACGCACATGGGCACGCTCTATACGCGGCCCGATTATTTCGAGGTTTACACGAAGCTGGCGCTCGAAAACGGCGTTCCCTGCATGCTTCCGCGGCCATCGGAGGAATTGCGGGCCCGCAAGACGCCGATTACCGAGGCGATGCTGCTGTCGAAAGAGAAGGCAGGGCTTCCGCTGATCGACTGGCTGGTGACCGGGGTGCCGGGACGGACGCCGGCTGAGCGGCGCGAGAGCTATTTGAAGTTGATCGGGGGTCTCCGGGCGGGGGTGACGAAGCTGATCATCCACCTTGCCAAGGACGATGCGGAAATCCGGTCGATTACGGGGAACTGGGAGCAGCGCTGGGGCGATTATCTGTTCTGGAGCAGCCCGGAGGCCAGAGAGGCTCTGGCCGCGGCGGAGGTTCAACTGTTCACCTATCGTGAACTGGCACGCGCCGCCCGCGATTTGAAGTAATCTGACACGCATGCGCAGTCCGCTCGTTGGCGAATGCCTGGCCGAGTTCGCCGGCACGATGGTGATCCTGCTGTTCGGCGCCGGCGTTTGCGCCATGACGACGTTGTTCGCGACCGGCGTGCCGGGTGAAGTGGTTCTGGGCGGGTGGACGAACATCACCCTGGGATGGGGGCTGGGCGTTGTGTTCGGAGTGGCGTTGGCGGCGAAGGTGAGCGGGGCGCACCTGAATCCGGCGGTGACGGTGGCGCTGGCGGTTTTCAGAGGGTTCTCCTGGGCAAAGGTGCTGCCGTACACGATGGCGCAGACGCTGGGCGCATTCTGCGGAGCGGCTCTGGTGTACTTCAACTACCGCGCCGCCTTCGCGCAGTTCGACCCCGGTCTAGAGAAGACCGCGGGCATCTTCACGACATTTCCGGCGTTTCCCGTGGTTCCGGCGGCGGGGTTTTTCGATCAAGTGATCGGGACCGCCATTCTCGTCCTGCTGGTTCTGGCTGTGACCGATGAAAGGAATCAACCCGCGCCGGCGTGGGCGACGCCGGTTCTTGTCGGGCTGATTGTGGTCGCCATCGGGATCAGCTTCGGACGTCTGCACGGCTATGCGATCAATCCGGCGCGAGACTTCGGACCGCGGGTCTTTGTTACGCTCGCCGGCTTCAAGAACACAGGCTTCAACGGGGGCGAGGTCTTGTGGTGGGTTCCCGTGGCTGGGCCGATTGCGGGGGGACTGATCGGCGCGGGGGCATACGATTTCCTGATCCGCCCGTTCCTGCCCGACAGGAACGATTAAAATGAGAATCAAAGGCGCACCGCGCGATGTTCTTTACACTCACCGAGCTCGAGCATCACCCCATCCAATTCGACGTCCGCTACAAGCCCGGCGAGATCGACCTCACAGAAGACTACCGTCAGATCGGCGAGGTTCATGCAGAGGGCAAAGCGACGCTGCTGCGCAATACCCTCGGCGAGATCCGGGTTCAAGGCCATTTGAACGGCAACGTTGAAGCCGATTGCGACCGCTGTCTGGAACCAGCCGCATACGCCATCGACGCGCCATTCGATCTTTTTTACCGGCCGGTGTCGAAGACGGAGACGCATGGCGAGGTCCATCTGGAGGAAGGCGAGGTGGACATCGGCTTCTATGAGGGGGACGGGCTCAGCCTGGAGGAGACGCTGCGCGAGTTCATCCTGCTGAGCATCCCGATGCAGCTTCTATGCAAGCCCGACTGCGCCGGGCTCTGCCCGCATTGCGGGGCGAACCGGAACACGCAGCCGTGCGGCTGCTCGGTGAAGCTGGAAGACCCGCGGTGGGACGCGCTGAAGAAGCTGATCTGAAGATCCTGGCGCCGGCGGAACCTGAAGGGATGGAGGAGGACGGCCCGGGGGCAGATGGGGCCGGGCGGGAAGCGAAATGAGGCTGCTCGTTTTTACCGATCTCGACAACTGCCTGCTCGATCACGACACCTACGACTGGCGCCCCGCCATGCCTGCGCTGAACCGGCTGCGGGCTCTGGGGGCAGAAGTGATCCTGACGACGAGCAAGACCGCGGCCGAGGCGCTGCCATTGCAGGGGGAGATCGGGCTGGCCGGGGCCGTCATCGCCGAGAACGGCGGACTGATCGTGTGGGCTGACGGGCGGAGGAGGTGGCTGGGGCGGCCGGTTTCCGAGATCCGGGAAGCGCTGGATGAAGCGGCAGCCGAAGCCGGGGCGGGCATCCATCCTTTCGGGCGGATGAGCGTGGAGGAGGTGGCGGCGCGCACGAGCCTGCCGCCGGAGCGCGCGCCATTGGCGCTGGCGCGGGAATCGAGCGAGCCCTTCGTGCTGCTGACGCCGGAGCGTGAGGGGGCTCTGCGAACGGCGCTGGAGGCGCGGGGCATACGGCTCACGCGGGGCGGGCGGTTTCACCACGCGCTTGCGCACGAAGGGAAGCACGCCGCGGTGGCCCTGCTGATCGAGGAAGCGCGCGCGGCAGGGCCGGCGGAGACGATCGGCCTCGGGGACGGGCTGAACGACGAAGGATTCCTGCGCCTGGTGGACAGTCCGATCGTGATGCCTGGGGCGCACGCGGCGATTCTGATGGAGCGGCTGCCTCAGGCGCTGCTGGCGCCGGCGGCTGGACCGGCAGGATGGAACGAAGCGGTCCTGATGCGGCTTGACCGCGCGAATTGGACAGGCTGATCTGATCCATTGCCGCTGATGAACCTCACGCTGGCACTGAGGTGGTAGGCTGGCTGCCAGACGATGTCAAGCTCGAAACTGCCGCTCATTGTTCTGGCGGGGGCGCTCGCTCCGTTTGCCGCGCAGGGAGGGGACGTCCGGTTCTGGCTCGAAGACTCGCTGGTGAAGATTTTCCCGGATTCGACGCCGGCGGCGCGCAGCGGCTTGGAAGTTCTGCTGCCGCGCAACGGGCATGGGAGCCTGCAAGCGGCCGTGCGTTCCGCCGGAGG
>JACADU010000107.1 GCA_013388415.1 Bryobacteraceae bacterium | reverse complement strand
GCGCTGGCGAGCGCGCGGACGCTCTCCTGGTCGAGGTCGAGGAGGCTGCGTTCGCTGAGCACGGCGAGCATTCGCGCCTTTTCCTTCATTTCGACTGTCAGACCGTCGAGGGAGGCTTTTTCGGACATTTCGCTGGCGAGGAAGTCGACAGCCGACAGCGCGACGACCATGATGAGGAGAACCGCGAAGATGAGTTTGAAGAAGATCCGGGCTGTCATCGATAGAGGCCGTTTTGTTTGATGTACTCAAGAACGCCGGGCGGCAGGTCCACGCTCGCCCGTCCTTCGTCGAGGCGCTTGCGGATTTCGCTTGAACTGATTTGTAACGCAAGGCTCTCGAGCCGGTGAACTCTGGCGCCTTTCGGAATAGGGTAGCGGTATCCGGGACGGGAAACAACCACGAACTCGACCATTCTGAGAACTTCCTCCGCCTTATACCATGAGCCGATCTCGGCGAAGGCGTCGGCGCCGATGAGAAAGTAGAGCTGATCGCCGGGCGCGAGCTCCGACTGGGCGCGCGCAATGGTGTCGTAGGAATAGCTCCTGCCCTCGCGGTCTTCGAGTCTCGACGGTTCGAAGCGCGGATCGCAGGAGCAGGCGATTTCGACCATGCGGTGGCGGTGTTCGTAGGGCGTTGTGGAGCCCGCGGGCTTATGGGGAGGATTGGCGGCGGTGACGAAAAGGACGCGGTCGAGGGCGAACTTGTCGGCAGCCTCGGCGGCGACGCGGAGATGAGCGAGGTGAATCGGGTCGAACGTGCCGCCGAACAGCGCGAGACGCATGGTCAGCGGCCTTCCTGGGCCGCTGCCGCGGCGCGGGCGAGTTCGTCGCAGCGGTTGTTGTCTTCATGGGTGGCGTGGCCTTTCGTCCAGACCCACTTCGTGTTGTGCCGGGCAAGTTGCGCGTCGAGTTCCTGCCAGAGGTCCTGGTTGAGCACCGGTTTTTTCCCTGCGGTGATCCAGCCGTTGCGTTTCCACCGGGACATCCAACTTTCCACGCCATTCTTGAGGTACTGCGAATCGGTGACGACTTCGACTTCGCAGGCTTCCTTCAAAGCTGCGAGCCCTCGGATAGCCGCAACCAGCTCCATCCGGTTGTTGGTCGTGAGAGGTTCGCCGCCGGACAATTCGCGCTTGTGCTTGCCGTAGCGCAGAATGGCGGCCCAGCCGCCGCGGCCGGGGTTGCCCAGACACGAACCGTCGGTGATGATTTGGACCTTCTTCATGAGGGGTTTAGGGGACGTCAGCAAACAACAGCTCCACACGGGCCAGACCACTCGCTGACGGCCGGGGCGCAAAACCGGCGGCCGAGCCGCGGCCGTCGGGCAGCGGTTGACATGATCATTCCTTGACAATTCCTTAAGGCAACGCAGTCTCCAGTTGCCCGGCCACGCCGGTTTCGCGTTCGAAGTGCGAGTCGACGAGATCCAGGATGTGCCGCGCCTCGCGGGCCTGGTAAATGGCGGCGCGGAGTTTTGCGCCATTGCGCACGCCGTGTGTGAAGCAGGTGGCGAACTGCTTCATCTTGCCGACGACGTCCAAGCCGCCTTTTTCAATGAGCATGGCGAAGTAGGCGCGCATTATCTCCCACCGGTCGTGCTCGGAGGGTTGGAAGTACCGTCCGGTGGCGAGGAACTCGGAGATCTGCCGGAAGATCCAAGGGTTTGAACTCGCGGCGCGTCCGATCATCACGGCATCGCAGCCGGTCTCCGCCACCATCCGGACGGCATCCTCTGGGCAGGCGACATCGCCGTTGCCGATGACCGGGATTTTGACGTGGGCCTTGACTTCGGCGATCCACTGCCAGTTGGCGGCGCCTGAATAGCCTTGCTCGCGAGTCCTGCCGTGGAGCGCGACGGCTTGGAGCCCGTTGTCTTCGGCCATTTTGGCCATCTGGAGATGGACGAGTTCGCGCTCGTTCCAGCCTGCCCGGAACTTCATGGTCAGCGGGATGCGAATCGCGGCGCGGACGCATTTGAGGATCTGCTCGACGAGGGGGAGATCCCGCAGAAGCCCGGAGCCGCCATTGCAGCGGACGACCTTTTTCACCGGGCAGCCGAAGTTGATGTCAACGGCGTCAAAGCCGTTGGCTTCGCAGACGCGGGCGGCTTCGGCCATGACGCCGGGGTCGGCGCCGAAAAGTTGGGCGGCGATGGGCCGTTCATCCGGTTCGAAGTAGAGATAATGGAAGGCGCGGGATTTTTTCCGGGAGTTCTTGTGGCGCTCGGTGGCGACGACGCCGTGGGAGCTTGTGAACTCAGTCATGAGCAGGCCGCAGCCGCCCTGATTGCGGATGAGGCGCCGGAAGACAGTGTCGGTGACGCCGGCCATGGGAGCGAGCACGGTCGCAGGCTCCACGCGGACCGGTCCGAGGTTGTATCCGGAGGGAAAACACGCCATCCCTTTCATTGTAACGGGCTTCGGCTGTCCGGAGACGGAGGGCTGGGGGCAGGAATGTGAAACGCCGGCTGGGGTGGAGGCGTCCATGAGGACAGGCGAGGCTCGAAGATGAACAAGAGCGCATATTTTCTGTTTGCAGCATTGGCGGCGGGCCTCGGGCTGTGGGGATTTTGGCTGGGCCGGTCGAGCGTGAGGCCGGCTGGACAGGCGGTGGAAGTGGCGAGCGCTCCGGCGCCGGTGGCACAGGCTCCGGCGGAGGCGGCGCCTGTGCCGGAAGCTCCGGCGGCGGTGGAACCGCCGGCGCAAACGGCGGCGCAAACGGCGGCGCAAACGGCGCCCGCGAAGCCCGTGAAGGCGCCCAGAAAGGCGCGGATTGCGGCCGCGCCGAAGGTTGACCCGGCGCCCGAGCCGGTGAAGAAGGAGCCGGAGGCGGCGCCGGCGCCCGTGGCGCAGGCGGCGGTTTCGCCCACGACTCCGCGCTCCGAGCCTGAGCCGGCAAAGCCGGTGGAGACAGCCAAAGTGTTCAAGCCGGAGAAGGAATACGAATCGGCGGCGCCGCCGAAGCCGCGCGAACCGCAGACGGCGACGATTCCGGCGGGCACCTTGATCAGCGTGCGGCTCCGGGAAGCGCTGAGCAGCGAGCGCAACTCCTCGGGCGACACGTTCACGGCGACTCTCGATCAGCCGCTGATCGTCGACGGATTCGTGATCGCGGAAAAGGGGGCTCCGGCCAGAGGGCACATCGTGGAACTGGCGCAGGCGGGCAGGGTGAAGGGCCGCGCGGCGCTGGCGCTCGAGCTGAAATCGCTGACGACCTCGGACGGGCAGAGAATCGACCTCGAGACGGACACCTTCCGCCGGGAGGCGGAAAGCGGCGTGAAGAAGGACGCGGTGAAGACCGGCGTGATGGCCGGCATTGGAGCGGCGATCGGAGCGATCGCGGGCGGAGGCAAAGGCGCCGCGATCGGCGCGGGCATCGGCGGCGCCACAGGCGCGGGAACGGTTCTGGCGACCCGCGGGCAGGACGCGAGCCTGCCCGCGGAGACCCGGCTGACCTTCCGGCTGAAGAATCCGGTGACGATCACAGAAAAGCTGAACTGAGGCGGGCGTTACTTTGGCGAGGGGCTGAAGCCTGTTTCCTGCTTCCAGGCTTCAAGGGTGTTGTAGACGATGGGGCAGTAGGTGGCGCGGTCGGGCATGGCCCACATGCGCGACTCCAAAGAGCGCGCCCCGCGCGCCAGGTGCGGGAAATCAGCGCAACTGCCGGGTCTGTACTGGTAAACCGTGCATTCGTTTCCGCTGAGGAAGACGCAGCCGTGGGCGTCGCTCCGTTTCAGGATCCAGCCTTCTTCCTCGCTTTCCTGGCAGAAGTCGCGCACGACGCGGCTGACCGGGATTCGGAGATGCCTGGCGAGGCGCTCGACGTCGCGGTCCAGGACCTTGGCGGTGGCGACGCGGCAGCAGTTGCCGCAGGCGAGGCAGTCGATCCCCTCTTCCACCTCCTGCGCGATCTTCTTCAGCCGGCGCTCGACGTGGCGGTAGGTTTTCAGGTGCTTGCGGAAGCGCGCGTTTTCTTCGCGTTTCTGCTCGCCCAGGCGGCGGATTTGCACGAGGTCTGTGATCATTTGGAGGGCGCGGCGGCTGGCGCCGCGGCTTTCGCGAAATCCCCCGCCTTGAAGTAGTTCATGGCCGAGAGGCTGATGTGCTTTCGCATCGCCTGGCGGATCTGTTCAGCCGTCAGGGACTTTACTTTTTCCTCAATACCGGCTTCGAAAGCCATGGTGCGGCCAAGGTACTCGTTGGTGGTGATGCGCCCGACAAGTTCGTTGTCGTTGGCGCGGCTGACCTGACGGGCTTGGAGCCAGCTTTTCTTTGCGGCTTCGATTTCGGCGTCGGTGTAGCCTTTTTCGAGGATCTGGCCGAGTTCGTCCTTGAACGAGGCTTCGACCTTGGCGACGTTGGCCGGATTGGCGATGGCGAATGCGATGAAAAGCGCCATGTCGCCTTCCGAGGGGACCTGAACGTTGCTGCCGACGCCGTAGCTGAGCCCCTCCTTGCCGCGAATGCGGGCGAACAGGCGTGAATTCAGCCCGCTGCCGAGGATGTAGTTGCCAAGCACGAGCGCGGGGTAGTCGGGGTCAGTATCTTTGAGCTTGAAGGGGATGGCGGCGAAGAAGGTGGCGTTGGCCTTGTCCGGCGTCTCGAAGCTCTTGTTGACCGGCTCGACGCCGGCGTACTCGGCGACCACCGGCGAGAATCCGGCGGGGCTCTTCCAGCCGCCGAACAAGGCGTTCGCCTGGCGTTGAACGGCTTCGGCGTCGAAATCGCCGATGACTGCGAGTTCGGCTTTCGAGGCGCCGTAGAACTGCTTGTGGAAGCTTTTCAGGTCTTCCAGGGAAACGGTCTTGATCTCCTCGATCTGCTCTTCGATCGTAGGTACGTAACGGGGATCGCCCTTTTTGTAGCGGCTCATCACGTGCCGCTGGCCGTTGATCATCGCAATCGCCTGGGGCTCGCTTTTCATGTTTTCGGCGCTGGCCAGGGCTTGTTGTTTGAGCTGCTCGAACTCGCTTTGGGGAAAACTCGGTTCTTTGAGGATCTCGGCGACCAGGTCGAGCACGGCGGGCAGGTTGGCGCGGGTGTTGGTGACGCGGGCGAAGGCGCCGGACGCGCCGCCTGAAATCGTGACTTGCGCCTTCAGCCTGTCGAACTCCTGCTTGATCTGTTCGCGGCTACGTTTCGACGTGCCGCGCATCAGCATCTGGCCCGTCATCTGGCCGATGCGCGACTTGTTTTCGAGGGATTTCTCGTCGCCGAAATGCAGGCTGAGCGAAGCCACCACCTGTTCGCCGCGCGTCTTCTTGCTGATGAAGGCGATCTTGGGCCCGTTCGCGATGCTGCCCCGGGCGGTGCGCTTGTCGATGTTCGCCGGGCTTGCGTCGAAGGCCTCGCCCTGGCTGACGGCTTGCTGGCCTTTGTAGTCCTTCACGAGCGCGTCCACATCCGGCGGGTCGGGGATTTCGGCGCGCAAGGGCGTCTTGTCCGGGATGAAAACCCCGACGGTGCGGTTGGATTCGATCAGGTACTTCTCGGCCGCTTTCTGGACTTCGGCCAGCTTCACGTCCTTGACCCTGTCCCGGTACAGGAACAGCATTCGCCAGTCGCCCATCGCGTGCCACTCGGAGAGGCCGAGAGCGATGCGCTGGCTGTCGTTGAAGGTCAGGTCGAAGTTCTTCTGCCAGGCGGTCTTGACGCGGTCGAGCTCCTCCTGGGTAAATGGGCGGGTCTTGATTTCGTCGATGGTGGCGAGCAGCGTCTTCCTGGCGTCTTCCAGGTCCCCCTCCTGCCGCACCTGCGCCATGACGAGCAGGACGCCGGGCTCCTTCAGTTGAAACGTGAACGAGTTCGCGCGGGTCGCTTTCTTGGTTTCAACAAGCGCCTTGTGCAGGCGCCCCGCCGGGACTTCGCTGAGGATGTCGGAGGCGAGATCGATGGCGGCATACTCCGGATGCGTGCCGGGCGGAATGTGGTATCCCGCCGCGATGGCCTGTATGTCGCCCACGCGGCGCAGCACGAGCGAGCGCTCGCCGTCCTGAACGGGTTCGCTGGTGTAGGTCTTGCGGAGTTGCCGGGAGGGCTTCGGAATGGGGCCGAAATGTTTCGCAACGAGCGCAAGAGTCTTCGCCTCGTCGATTTTTCCCGCCACGACAAGCAGCGCATTGTCGGGCTGATAGAAGTGCCGGTAGAAAGCCTGCAAGCGTTCGATGGGCACTCGCTCGATGTCGGACCGCGCGCCGATGGTCGACTTGCCATAGTTGTGCCACAGGAACATCGTCGAGATGACCCGCTCCATGAGCACGGACTGCGGGCTGTTTTCGCCTGCCTCGTACTCGTTCCGCACGACGGTCATCTCGCTGTCGAGGTCCTTCCTGGCGATGAAGGAGTTGACCATGCGGTCGGCTTCGAGGGAAAGGGCCCATTCAAGATTCTCGTCGGATGCGGCGAAGGTTTCGAAGTAGTTGGTGCGGTCGAACCAAGTCGAGCCGTTGGGGCGCGTGCCGTGATCCTGGAGTTCCTTGGGGATATTGGGATGGTTCGAGGAGCCCTTGAACAGCAGGTGTTCAAGCAGGTGCGCCATGCCGGTTTCGCCATAGTCCTCGTGCCGCGAACCCACCAGGTAGGTGATGTTGACGGTGATGCTGGTCTTGGTTGGGTCGGGGAAAAGCAGCACGCGGAGACCGTTCTGGAGGCGGTATTCGGTGATGCCCTCGACGGAGGCGGCCTTTTCGACCCCTGGAGGGAGCGCCTGCGCCGTCAGGCTCTGGGCGACGAGGCAAAACAGCAAGACAAGGCAAGCAATCCGGTTCGACATCGGTTCACGATCCTTTCTGCCCACGGGTACAATCACAGCGGAGACTCCGGTCATTCAATTGTCGCCCGTTTCCGGCTGTTCCGGTGGCGCGCGGATTCATCTGCGTTTGCACGGAGAATTGCATCATTTTATTCCAGAGGGCGAACGGACGCTGCCGTTCACAGGCGAGCCGAGTCTGAAGCACTTGCTGGAGGGGGCGGGG
>JACADU010000189.1 GCA_013388415.1 Bryobacteraceae bacterium | reverse complement strand
GGGGCGGGCCCGCCGCGGCCCCGTCCGGGGACCCCACACGACGACATGGCTGTCTACGTTAGCCTGTCCGGCTACGCCAGCAGTTCCTGCGCCCGGCCGACCCCCCGGCGCACCCTGACGCCGTTCGGGCAATTCACCGAGCACGCGGCGCAATCCGCGCACCGGATCGACCGCACCTCCTCCGGCAGTTCCAGAAACCGCTCCCGCGCCATCGCGAACTGCCCGTAGCCCTCGGCATAGCTCAGGTACCGCAGCACGTCCGGCACCGGCACACCCTTCACGCACACGCCGTTGCACGCGCCGCACATCCGGCAGTAGCTATCCCCGATCCGCGCAAGTTGCTCGGCCAGCAGCGCCTCGTCCTTCCTCGTATAAGGCTCGGCCATCGCCCGCAGGTTTTCCTGAAGTTGATCGTGGTCCGTCATGCAGACAATCGCCGTATCCACGCTCTTGTTCTGAAGCGCCCACTTGATCGCGGCCACCGGCACACCCGGCTGGCCCAGCCGCTTGGCCAGCGCCTGCGGATCGGCCCCGTAAAGCCGGTCCCCACGCTGCACGCGCGTGGCGCCGCCCGCCATCACCTTCATCACGACGATGCCCATGCCCGACTTGCGCGCCTCGCTGATCGCCGACGCCATGTCGGTCCGCGGCGCAGTCGTGTTCGTGTTCATGTCCGCCGCCACCGACCGCATGGCGAAATTGTAGGTGGCCAGCGCGACATCGGTCTGCCCCTGCCCGGCCAGGTAGCGCAGCACTCGATCCATGTTGAAGTGCGTGCTGACGCCCGCGAACCGGATCTTGCCCGCCTTCTTGGCGATCCGCTGCGCCTCGAGAAGCTCGTCGGTGACCTCAGCCGGGTCGTTCTTCATGTGCAGGTACCAGATGTCGAGGTAATCGGTGCCCAGTTCCCGGAGGCTGGTGTCCAGATCCGCCAGCGCCTGCTGCTGCGTCTTGCCCAGGCTCTTGCTGGAGATGATGACCTTCTGCCGGCGGCTCTTCAGCGCCGCGCCCACCATGCGCTCGTTGTTGCCGTTCTGGTAGAGCCTCGCCGTATCGAAGTGAACGATGCCGATGTCCGCCGCGTTCTCGATGACGCTGGCGTCCGACGTCGTCATGCAGCCGAACGACAGCGATGTCACCTTCAATCCGGTTTTGCCCAACTCGCGGTGCTCGAGCTTGATCTCGCCGGTTCCGCCTTGCGGCGCGGCAAGCCCCGCGCCCGGCAGCGCCAGCCCGGCAGCAAGGAATCCGCGGCGCGAAGAAGACTGTCTCATCTGAAATCTCCTGTGTCTGGAGTATATTCGCTTCCGCGCATTCTTGCCGGGTGCTGGCCGAGGCAGTGCTGGCCGAGGCAGTGTCTGGCCGAGGCAGCGTCGGGGAGCAGCCTGTCCCATGTGAAGCAGCCGTTTGCCGGCGTCCCCTTAGAGAACAGACCATGGCCCGTGGCTTGCTGGTGAGAGGGTGTCCAAGCCGGCCGTGGTCCCGCCTGGCGATGGCTCGGCAGCCTGAGCGCTTGCTCCAACCTGCGTCATCACCGTCTCACGGATGCTCTGGAAGAAGTACCAGAGGAACGCCATCGCGATAACCCCTATTGCGAACTCGACTCCTTTCCCCACTCCGGACGTCAGAATCTCGTGCTCCGTCAGATCGCGGCTGGCGTGCCACAGCATCTGCAACGTCGTTCCAATGCCGGCTATGCTGAGGGCGGCGGAAAACAGGAAGACTCCCACCAGGTTCACTTCCTCCTTCTTCCCCGGCGTCCCCTTGAAATGCCGTGTCAGGTTGAAGATGAAAGGGCTCACCACGGTCAGAAGAGTTCCAAAGACGCCGATCAGCCCGAGGTTGAGGACCCAGGCGTACTTGGTGATGTCCACTGTCCCTGGAACCGACAGGATCCCGCCGAGAAGGCCAGTGAGCACACCGGCATTACTCCCCCAACTGCGCGAGTCCCAGGAGGCCAAGCCGATCTTTTCGCCGAGGAGCCCAAAGCCTTTCTTCGTGACAATCATCAACAGCACCGTCATGCCAATGATGAACGCTAAAGCGGCTCCCAACGAGAGTCCCAGCACCTCCTGCACACGTTGCCGCCGCCCCGGCGCCGGGTCGGGCGGCGCGGTTGCCCGCGCCGCTGCTGTGAATGGAACGTGTGCAACGCCGCTGGGAGACGACACGATCAAATGTCCGCGAAGCGGCAATTTCGGTCCCGCCGCCAAGAAGGCCAGTTTCACAGCCGCGGTTTGATCGGCGCCCACCTCAGCCGAGGCGGGCATCGTGCTCACCGGGTGGACCACGCCATCCTCGTTGAAGGCTCGCACAGTGAAGGTCAACTTCTCTCCGGGGACCGGGGCGGTGACTGTCACCGTGGTCCATCCCAGCGCACACTCCGCCGCCCCCGTCTGGCAGTTCGCGCTGAACGCAATCGGCGCCGGGGAAACAACCGCCAGCCGCGACTGTCCAAAGACCGCGGCGCCGGCAGCCAGCAGGAGCGCCAGGAGCCGCTTATCGGCCGACAGTTTCCAACTTCGCACTCACCACCTCCACACTCACCGGCGTTTGCGCCGCCTCGAACGTGAACACCAAGTCCTGCGCCACCGCGGAGGACGTGACGCCGAGCGCCTTCAGATTCTTCAGGCGAACGGACTTGCCATCCTTGGCCGCCTCGAATGGAATCGGCAGCTTGCGGAACAGCACCTGCTTGAGCTTGTCGAGACCCTCACCCTCGAAAACCGCCTCGTCGCTGCCCACGGCGATTCGCTCCTTGGCCTTCAGTTCCTTTTTGGCGCCGGCCTTGAATTCGACGGCCGGAATTTCGATCAGGATGGGCCGCTCGCCGGGACGAGACACTGCGATCCGCCGGTGGCTCTTGATCTGATCCGCCGTCATTTCAAGCATGCGGAGCGAGCCGGCATCTTCTGGCCGGCCGAACGGCAGCATTTTCACCCCTTCCGGATGCAGAACGGTTGCCTGCGACAGGCGGGAGCCGTACAGCAGGAACTTCGCCCATGACGAGCCTTGTTCGAGAAGGATCAGTTGCTCGGTCCGGCTGGCGCGCGAGAACTCGTGGATTTGATGGCGCACCGCCAGGCGAGGGTCGGCAAACAGCCACGTCACCGTGACCTCCGGTTGGGCAGCCAGCACAGCCGTGGGAATCACGGCTGACAAAGTTCCCTTGTTCAGATCCCTCTCGATCGGCGCATCGGAGTAGCCGTAGACCTTGCCGCCGGCAACAATGACCAGCGGCGGATGGATCGCCAGGTGCTGTTTGTCGCAGAGATCGAGCCGGAGCAAGGTGTACGATTCATCCAGAGCAGTCACTTGATGTCCGCTGATCCGTGGAGAGTCCGCGCGGGATTCTTGTGTGCCTGCGACGGTTCGCTTGATCACCAGCGGCGTCTCACTTCCGTCCCGCCCGACCACCATGATGCGCTTGGACACCGCATCCGGCAGGCGCGCGGCGAACCGCATTCCGAAGTGCTCGAAGGTTAACCCGCTGCCCTCCCTGACGATCGTGTTGCCGATCCTGACATAGGTTGAACCAAGAAACCGCTGGCTCAGTCTCACCAGCACTTGGCCGTCGCCCTGGTCCTCGATGCTGTCGGCGCCAAACCCGCGCGGACCGTTTGCCTCATCCATGATCGCGCCGTAGTTGCGAATGTCCCAGACCAGACTGTTCTCCCGCAGCGATCCAGGCAGAACCTCTTTGAGGAGTCCCTTGCCGCGGTCGTACTTACGCCAGTAGGTGCGGACGTACACTCTTCCAAACTTCTCCGCGCCGTTGCTGGTTGGGAACGCAAGCTGAACGAAGGTCTGCTTTTCCGCGGACCGCACGCATTCGCGCCCCAATACCGGCCGGAACTGCCACGCGAATCCGCTTCTTCCAGCCTTCGCCGGCTGGAAAGTAGTCGCCAGCGTGTCCTGGTCCTGAACCACATAGTAGGTCCTGCGGCCTCGCAGCCACGATCCTCCGAGACCGATCACCTGCGTCACAACGCCGCCCCCGATTGACACGTTGCTTTCGGTAATGGAGGCGGTGTTGTACGTCTTTTCGCGCGGCAACAGGGCGGTGATGGCAGGAGCTTCTCCGCCGCCGAGATCGGCCGATTGCTCCACTTCCACTTCCACCTCGACGACAGCCACCGCATTCTTATGGCGCTGATCGGGTTGCAGCGTAATCGGAAACCCGATGGTGGTCCGCGGCTTGACCAGCTTGAGATTGTCCTTTGTCGATTTCAGCATGCGGTCGGAAAGCGATCCCTCCAGAAGAAGCCGCAGATTGGCGATCTCGAAGGAGAGCTGCATCTGTTCGTTGAGCGCATCGGAAGCCGAAACTCCAGCCGCTGTTGGCGTCGCGATCGCCGCCGGAGCCGCGGTAGGCGGGGAAACGGAGAACTGTGGCGCAGCCGTGACGGCATCGCGAGTGGCTGCCCCCGCCGTCGTCTGCATCGTGCGGTCCGTTGAGCCGGTTTCCTTCGTCGTGGCTAGTGCCGACGCTCCGGTGGGAATCGTTCTCTCGGTCCCCTCGACGGTCTTCGAAGTCTCCACGGCGCTCAACGTCGGGCCCTTCTCCGTGGTCGTGACTCCCGGAAGCGAAGGCGTCTGTGCCGTGATTGCGAAACTGTTGAGTTGCTGGCTCACGCCGGACACCGCGCCCACACGGTTGTTGAGTGTGCCCTGATCGAGGACTTGCAGAGACGCCAGCCGCGCCTGCATGGCCGCCAGCATCTGCTGTAGAGCGGAATCGTCGTAGATCTTGGGCGCGCCCACAGCAATGCCATTCGAAGATTGAATGCGGGCATTCAAAGCCTGCTCGGCGGGGTCTTTGATCTGACCGCTCCCCGCCAGGCAACATGCAAACAGAACCGCCGCAACCGGTGAGATTTTCAACTCCGCTTCCTCCCGTCCCGGCGGGCTGCTTTGGCAGCCTTCTTCACAATTACCTTTGCCTTGGCGGCTTTCGGAGCCCTTTTCTTGGTGGTTGACTGTTTCGCAGCCCGCTTTCGCGCCCGCGCCGCATTTGCCCCCAATGCCGCCAATGCATTGACGAGCGTGGCGCCGGTCATGAAGAACACGGCCTGCCCGCCGAACGCCCCGCCGGCTCCGCTGACTTGGGCCATGTCGCCGTTTCCGATTCCGCGGCTGGCGAGAAATGCGGTCGCCTCGCCAAACGGGTCGCTTTGGCCTCGAATCGCCAACAACGTCCCATCCAGCCGCGACTCCCGCTGTGTGTTGATACTGATGCGTCCGACAGGCAAGTGAATGCCCTCCTTGTTGTGCAGGAACTGCTCAATTGCAGCTAATCCAGGAAGCGCAATTCTTGCGTCGCGAGGGACACTGTATTTTTTTATTGTGGTTCATTTTTGATGCGCGAACCGGGCGCGGATGCTGCGCTGGAAAACGGCGCGGGTGTTGAAGCTTAGGAGTCGTCAGAAAACAACCATGTCATCACGTGGGGCAGGCCCCCGGCCTGCGGCGGGGCG
>JACADU010000033.1 GCA_013388415.1 Bryobacteraceae bacterium | reverse complement strand
CGCCCCGTCGCATACTCCTGCGGCAGCGGCGCGTACGCCTCCTGCCACACGAACGGCCGCTTGCTCTTAGGGTCGTACCACCCGCGATCGATCGCCTCCTGCATGTAATTCGGCGACACTAGAAAACTCGACGAATCCCTCGGATTGATCTCCTTGATGACGCTCCAGTTCGGAATCAACACCGCCGCGTCGTCCGGAACGCGCTGCGCCGCCCACACCGCGCCCGGCTTCCCGCCAAACTTTTTCCAGCCCTTCCCGATCGAGAAGACCTCGAACACCCACGCCTCTTCCGGATCCGCGACCACCAGTGCTTCCGCGCCGTCCCCCGTCGAAGGCAGGAATCCGTAGGTTTCCATCAACTTGCCGATGAACAGAACGGCCTCGCGCGCCTTCTTATACCGCTGCAAGGCGAACACCTGCGCCTGCTCGATCGTCATGATCTGTTCACCCTCGCCCCGCTTCAGGGACAGCTCCGCCTTCTGCGTGATTGTGCTCTCCCCGATGCCGAGTTGATGCTCGTTCATCGCCGAGTACGCCGAGTGGTAGTACGTGAACGTCTCCGCCGCCTGCGGAATGGACCCGATCACCTCCCCCGGTTTTTCGATCGGATACTTCGGATCCTGCAACCCCCAATACACCGGAGCCTGCGCCCCTGCCCCAAACCGCGCTCCCTTCACCACGAAGATCCGCGAATTCGGCCCGCTGTCGGTTTGCGACACAATCACTGACCCGTCCCTCGTCGCCTTCTTCCCCAGCCCGATCAGCGTGCACGGCTCCGCCTCCGCGCCGCACAACAAACCAACACACAAAGCCGCCGTCAAGCGCATCATGCGCACCAGTCTACTCCGCCCGGCCCGGCTTCCGGTTCAGATGGAAACCGATCTCCTGCCTGCCCGCGCGCTGTTGGCGGCCTCTCCGCCGGCGGTAGAATCCGGTCAGGAGGGCGCCATGTCTGGTCTCTCAGTACGAGTTTTGTATTGGGCGCCGCGCGCGCTTTCGATCGCCTTCGTCGCTTTTCTGAGCATCTTTGCCCTTGATGTCTTCGAGGAGCATCTCGGCTTTTGGCCCACGCTACAGGCTTTGCTCCTGCACCTGCTTCCGTCCTTTGTGCTGGCGGCGGCGCTGATCCTGGCGTGGCGGCGGGAATGGGTCGGCGCGGCGGTCTATGCTCTTGCGGGATTGGCCTACATCGCCTGGGTCGTGTCTCTGTCGCGGCCCGTTTCGCCCGCCATGCGGTTTCTCTGGGCGACAATCATCGCCGGTCCCGCGTTTCTCATCGCCGGCTTGTTCCTGGCCAATTGGCTCAAGCGCGCTGAACTCCGCTCCCGCCACCGCTGAGGTTCACTGGCAACGCATTGAGTTTGCCGGATCCACGCGGCCAGCCATTCGGCTTTCGCCTGGCCTGCAATCTCGCCCGGGTAATCCTCCGCCCACGCCAGGATATCGAGCCCTTCCAGCACGAAAGGCTGTTTCTTCGATGGCATCATAGGCCCTGAGAATCCACTCTACGCGGCGCCGTCGCGCCGCGTAGCCGCGAGACCTGCTCTCTCCGAGTCTCTCTGTGCCAGAATGGAGTGCAATTGATGCCTGCAAAACACTCCTGGGCGTTCAAGTCTCATCTCCGCACCGGTGCGTTCGGTTGGAACGGTTCCCACCTCGCCTGTTTCCGGCTCAAAGAGGCCGTCGCCGAGATTGAGAAAGCCGCCAAATCAGACCCCGTCGCCGCCGCCGGCGGTGTCGTCGCCCTGATGGAGAGAATCTGGCCGGCGTTCCAGCACGTCGACACCTCCTCAGGCGCCCTCGGCGGCACAGTCGTTTGGGCGCAATCTGAACTCCTTCCGATCCTCATCTCCGCGCCAGCGGACTGCAAGACCCGGGAAAAGTGGCTCGGCCGTCTCTGGCAGGCGGTCCAGGACGACGGCGTCAGTTACCTCTCGATGGTCGAGGAGCGATGGGGCGAAATCTGCGGCTCGCCGGCTGTGGCGTCCGCCTGGGCGGACAAACTCCTCGCGGCAGTCCGCAAGTCCTTCTCTGATTCACGCTCTTTCAGACTCTTCGCGGGCACGACCATCTGCCTCTCTTCCCTCCTCGCCGCGGGCCGCCATCAAGACCTCCTCGACACCCTCGCCCTGCTCAGCTTCCCCTTCTGGCACGACCGCCAGTTCGGCGTCAAGGCTTTGCTCGCCGAAGGCCGGCCCGAAGACGCCCTGGGCTACATCGAAGCATCGCGAAGACCGAACCAGACCGGCGCGGAGCTTGACGCCGCCTGCGAACGCATCCTCCTCGACCTCGGCCGCGTTGACGAGGCGTTCGAGAAATACGCCTTTACGGCCAACATCGCCTCAACCGGCCTGTCCACTTACCGCGCCATCCGCAAGAAATACCCCTCCCGCGACCCCCGCGAAATCCTCACCCGGCTCGCTCATTCCAGCGGAGAGCCCGGCCGCTGGTTTGCCGCCGCCAAAGATGCCGGCTTGCTCGGACTCGCCATGGAGTTCGCCCAAACCGGCCGCACCGACCCCCGCACTCTCGCCCGCGCCTGCCGCGATTTCCTCCAATCCGATCCCCGATTCAGCCTCGAAATCGGGCGCCTCGCCATCCAGCGCATCCTCGAAGGCCACGGCTACGAAATCACCTTCCAGGACGTCAACGACGCCTTCATCCACCTCGCCGCCGCCGCTCATCGCCTTTCCGCCTGGCCTCAAACCCGCGACTCCTTGCTGGCAATGGCGGCCGAGGCAGTGCAGCGCCACTCTCAATTCGCCGCCACCATCATGCACCTTTGTTCCTCCGAGCCGGCTGCCGCCCCAATCGGCCCCTCGGTGAACTTGAGTCAGAAGCCTCCCGCCGTGCGCAAGTTGTTGATTCCAAGAAAATCCGCCCGCCGCCGGACCCCATAAAGCTCGACACGGCCTGCTATGGTTTACGCGGGAGGATCTTCGGCGGTGGCCTCAGACATTCGACGCTTTCGGCACACCCAATCCCTTTCCAGAATTCTCCAAACGAACCCAATTCACTGAAACTCGCCGGCCCTCCGCGGGCGCAGATACTCGAACTCCACCCAGCCGCTCTTGCCGGTCAGCGCCCCGTCCGTGATCTCCACATGCCGCGCGCTGACGGCTTCTCCGATGACCTTGACCTGCGTCCCCTTCGCCACCGGGAAAGCTTCGCCGCGCGTCTCGGCGTTCTTCAGCGCCGCGGCATCCTTGTTGGTCATCGCCAACTGCAACGAGTAGCAGTGCCGCTTGTCGTTCGCCAGCCAGATCTGCTCTCCCTCCAGAATGGTCAGCACAGCAGTTTCGCCGCTGTGAACAATATGACGCTCGGCCGTGTCGGGTTTCAGATTCCAAAAGCGGCCTACTGCCAGGAGCACCGCAAATGCGCCAACGGCCACTAGAACGATCAGCAGCTTGTTCATGCCCGCAGTCTTGTCCAAACAACTCCCGGCGTCAAGGGAGTCCGCGCCGCCTATGCAATAATTCTGGCATTGTGCGTCCCATAGCCTGCCTCCTCGTCTTTGCTGTTGCCGCGCTCGCCGTCCAGCCGTCAGCTCCTTTCACGCTCCATCAGGTCAAGAGCTACCCGTTCCCTAATGAACTCGCCGCCTCCGCTTCAGGCGCCCGTATCGCCTGGGCCTTCAATGAACAAGGACGCCGCAACATCTGGGTCGCCGAAGGTCCGGACTTCACCCCCCGCAGGCTGACCTCCTACATGAACGACGATGGCCAGGAACTCTCGAGCGTCTCAATCTCCAATGATGGCCGCTTCGTCGTCTATGTCCGCGGCGGAGAACACGGCTCCAATTGGGAAGTCACCACCCCCGTCAATCCCTCCTCCTCCACAACGCCCACGCCAGTCCAGATTTGGAGCGTCCCCTTTCAGGGAGGCGAACCGAAACTGCTTGCCGCCGGCGACTCTCCGGTGATCTCCCCGAAAAGCGATCTTATCGCCTACGAACACGAGCGCGCCATCTGGACCGTCCCCATCGACGGCGCCCGTCCCGCCCGGCGTCTTTTCACCGCCCGGGGCAACATGGGCTCCCCCGAATGGTCCCCCGATGGAGCCCGCCTTGCTTTCGTCGCCGGCCGCGGAGACCACTCTTTCATCGGCGTCTGGTCCGGCGACTCGAATCCCATTCTCTGGCTCGCTCCATCCACCAGCCAGGACGCCTCGCCCCGATGGTCGCCCGACGGCGCACGCATTGCCTTCACCCGCCGCGCGGGCGCCGGCGGCGCGCCGCGCCCGATCCTCGAACCCCGGCCCATCCCCTGGAGCATCTGGACCGCGGACGCTTCCACCGGCGCTGGCCAGCAAGTGTGGAAAAGCGGAACCACGCTCCGTGATTCGCCGCCCTCCACGCACGGCGGAACGAACCTCCATTGGGCGGCCAAGGGCCGCATCGTGTTCCTCTCCTACGCCGACGGCTGGCCCCATCTCTACTCCATCCCCGAAACCGGCGGCCCGGCGCTGCTCCTCACGCCCGGCCGGTTCATGTGCGAGATGATCTCGATCAGCCCGGACAGGACCTACCTCCTCGCCTCCGCCAACACCGGCGCGGGCCCTGATGACATCGACCGCCGCCACATTCTCAAGATCCCCGTCGACCGCGCCGATACGCTCCTGCTCACACTCGGCAACGGCAACGAATGGTCGCCCCGAGTCACCGGCGACGGCAACACCGTCGTCTTCTTCAGCGCCCTGGCTCAGCGCCCCCCTCTCCCGATGGTCATGCCCGCCTCCGGCGGTCCCGCGCGCCTCATCGCTGAACACGTCATCCCCGCCGACTTCCCCACCAAGCAGCTTGTCGCCCCAAGGAAGGTCGTCATCCGCTCGCCCGACGGCCTCGACATCCACTGCCAGCTGTTCGAAACCCCCGGCGGCGCCGCCAAGAAACCCGCCATTGTCTACATCCATGGCGGTCCCCCGCGCCAGATGCTGCTGGGCTGGCATTACTCGGACTACTACGCCAACGCGTACGCCAGCAACCAGTACCTCGCCAGCCGGGGCTTCGTGGTCCTGTCGGTGAACTACCGCCTCGGCATCGGCTATGGCTTCGACTTCCACCGCCCCGCCAACGCCGGCGCCCAGGGCGCGAGCGAGTACACCGACATCCTCGCCGCCGGCCGCTACCTGCAATCGCTACCCAACGTCGACCCCAAACGTATCGGCGTTTATGGCGGCTCCTACGGCGGCTATCTCACCGCCCTTGCCCTCGCCCGCAACTCCGACGTCTTCGCCGCCGGGGTCGACATCCACGGAGTCCACGACTTCACAGCTGAACGCGCCCGCACCCTCCTCGCCCCCGCATACGAGAAGGCACCAGACGTCCAAAAGGCCCTCGACATCGCCTGGAACTCTTCCCCCGTCTCCGCGATCTCGACCTGGAAATCGCCCGTGCTTCTTATTCACGCCGATGACGATCGCAACGTGCGTTTCAGCCAGACGGTCGACTTGGTTCAGCGCCTGTCGAAAGCCGGTGTTCCGTTTGAGGAGATCGTCATTCCCGACGACACCCACCACTTTCTACGGCATGCCAACTGGCTTCGCGTCAACGCCGCCACGGCCGAATTCTTCGAGAGGAAGCTGAAGCCCTGAGGGCGTTCCGGGATGCGGCTATTGTTTTTCCAGGACCAGCTTCTGGTCCATCTCGCCCCGGCTGCTCGTCCAATGCCGCTGGATGGTCAGCGTTTTGCCATCGGCGGACAACGACCACTTGTCGACCATCGTCAGTTCAGTGTCGCCGAAGCTCGCTTTGGTGGTGATCACCAGGACTTTGCCTTCCCATGCGGCTTTGGACTTCATTTCATTCGGGCCGAACTGATTGGTGGTCTCCGTCCCGTCGGTCTTGTACGCCGATTCCCAATCGAAATCGCCGTTGTCGGTCGACATCTTGACAGCGACCTTCAGCGAAGGCTCCTCGTGGGTGTTCTTATGCGACATCGCCGCGGGGGCGGGGAACTGGCCGAAATCGCTCTTGGACGTATTCAGCTTCCAGTCGCCCGCAAAACTCACTTCGGGCTGGGCAACGCCACCGGCCAGCAAGAGAAAAGCAAGTAGAATCACGACGTACAGAGCATACCACCATGAAGATCGCTGACATTCGAGCCACCACCGTCACCGTGCCGCTTCAAGCGCCTCTGCGGCACGCCAACGGCTGCCACTGGGGCCGTTTTGTCCGCACCATCGTCGAAGTCGAGGCAGACAATGGCCTCATCGGACTCGGTGAAATGGGCGGCGGCGGCGAATCCGCCGAAGCCGTCTTTCGCGCGATGAAAGACTACCTGGTTGGCCACGACCCTGCACGCCTCGAGCAGATGCGCTTTCACATCGCCAACCCCACCGCTTCCCTTTACAACAACCGTACCCAGATCCTCGCCGCCCTCGAGTTCGCCTGCCTTGACCTTCTGGGCCAGTCGTGGGGCGTCCCTGTTTCCGAGATCCTGGGCGGGCGGCTCCGTGACCGAGTCCCCTTCGCATCCTACTGTTTCTTCCGATACCCAGACCCGCGCACCGGCGAAGGCGAGGTCCGCACCATCGACCAGCTTCTCGACTATGCCCGGCGTGCCAAGGCGGAGTTCGGCTTCAAGAGCCACAAGCTGAAAGCGGGCGTCTTCCATCCGGACTACGAACTCGCGGCCTATCGTGCGTTGGCCGGCGAGTTCCCCGGCGACACCTTTCGTTTCGACCCCAATGCCGTCTGGTCAACTGAACAGGCCATCCGCTTTGGACGGGCCATCGAGGACCTTCCCAACGACTACCTCGAAGACCCCGTCTACGGTCTCAACGGAATGCGGCGCGCGCGGCAAATGATTCGCGTCCCTCTGGCGACCAACACCGTGGTTGTCAACTTCGAGCAACTCTCGGCCAATGTCCTGGACCCTGCCGTCGACGTCATCCTGCTCGACACAACGTTCTGGGGCGGCATCCGCGCCTGCGTCAAGGCGGCTGGCGTCTGCGAGACCTTCCAGTACGGCGTCGCCGTTCACTCTTCGGGCGAGCTCGGCATACAGCTTGCCACCATGTTGCATCTCGGGGCGGTCATTCCCAACCTCTCCTTCGCCGCCGACGCTCACTACCACCACCTCACCGACGACGTCATCGAGGGCGGTCTGATGCCCTATCGCGACGGGACCATCGCCGTCCCCACGGGGCCCGGTCTTGGGGTCAAGCTTGACCGCGAGAAGCTGCGCCGCTACAGCGAGCTCTACCGCGAACTCGGCCCCTACCCTTACGACCAGGATCCGCATCGGCCGGGTTGGACGCCGATCATCCCGAACGACCGTTGGGCCGAACCCTGATCACTTCCTCCAATCGCGGGCAGCCTCCGCCAGCGCGTTCATGTTCTCCGCGGGCGTGCCCATGCTGACCCCGCCGCCCATCGAGAGGATGAGGCCCCGCCCCTCGCTCTGACCGAGCACCTCGCGCGCCGCTGCCCGCACTTCCTCCGCCGTGCCTCGCACTCCGACATCCAGCGGCGGCACATTGCCCAACAGGACCATCTTGCCCCGCGTCTTCTCTCGCGCCTCATTGACGCTGATTCTGTGGCTCCAGTTCAGGACATCGAAGCCGGTTTCCGCCAGTTCCGCCAGCATCGGCCGAGCGTTGGCGTCGTTGTGGTAGATCTTCACCCAATCCCCGGGGAACGCTTCGCAGATCTGCTTCAGATACGGATGGCCGAATTCCATGTACGCCTTCCGCGACAGGAAGCCCACGATATCGTCCAGGACCAGGATTCCCTCGACGCAATCGCCGATCGCCGCCGCCTGAGCCTTCAGCCAGCCGATCACCGTTTGCGTGGTCAGGCGGAATAAGGCGTGCGCCCCTTCAGGGTCGTCTACAATGTCCAGCATCAGTTGGTTCACGCCGCGCAGGAAACTCGCCAGGCACAGCGGTCCGCGAGCCGCCACCATTGGGATCGTGTAGCCCTCGTCCAAGATCCGCTGCTTGTGAAGCCTGTAGAGGTGCAGGGCGAACGGCATCAATCCATCCGTCTCGCAGTTCACCGGCTTCATGGCGCTCACGTCCGAAAGCCGCACCAACGTTGGAGACTGCTCCGGCGGCCGGTCCTTCTGGAAGTGGATCCGGTTGCCCAGCGCCGAGGGCTCGATCGCCATGCCGTACTCGACCCACCATGAGGGCAGCATCGCAATCTCCGGGAAATCGCGTTCAACCTTCAGATTCGCGTGGAACCAGGCTTCCGGGTTGGTGAAGTACTCGAGGTGGCTGATGCCGGCGTAGCCGGGAATCCAAGGGCTGTCGACGATGGCTGCCACCGGCGTCTGATCGTAGGCGCCGCCCTTGGCGACCGCCTTCAAGACCTTCCACTGCTCCGGTCTCATGGCTGAGCCCTTCGGACCTCCACGTAGTCGAGCGGCGCGGCTTCGCCCCCGTCCGGCACGCCCTCGATTCTGATCTCGTCGCCATGGCGCAAGGCGACCAGGCCGATTCTGCGGCGCGTCGAGGAATGTCCGTCGGGCCTGCGCGTCGGGATGGTGTCCGGCGCGGTCCACTCGTCAACCACCTGGCTGCCCACCAGCACCCTGTACTTCGACACGCCGTTGACCTGATCGAAGTACTGAACGTCGACGACGTGCCAGCCGGCGCTGCCTTCATGCCGGAACGAGGCCGCGCAAGTTCGCGGCCCGCTGCCGGCGCAGACGACCGCCTTCGTCCCGGACGCCGTCTCCCACGGCCGCACAGCCGCTTCGGTGTAGCCTTCGAGCTTCATCGATTCGGCCTCGATTCTGCCCGGGTACTTGCCGGCCCGCCCTTTCGCATCGGCGATGCCGGAGGTCTTCAGAAACCAGCTATTGACCGAATCGCGCCAGACCTGTGCGTGTCCCGCCTGATACTCGAGCTTCCTCAGCACCTCGAAGTAGCGCTGTTCGTCGATGAGGCCGTGCAGCGGCCGCCACTGCCGCACAAAGCCTTCCACCTCTTCAGCGCCCTGGTAGTGGGTGTCGTAGATGTGCTGGATCACCGTCTTGCCCGATTTCAGGACGTGGGTGTAGGGAACGTGGTGCATCCATAGGATCAGCTCGTCGGGGCAGGTCTGGAGCGACTCATACACTTTCGCGACCTGCGGGCGGTACTGGCCGATGAAGCCGGTCCCGGTGGCGGCGGTGCGATCCATGCCGATGCCCTTCTCATCGGCGCGATGCCACTGTCCCCAGCCGTTGCGCTCAGAGGCTTCGACGGCGGGACCGTAGTGATTGCCGGTGATGTCGGTGAGGGTCTGCGCTCCCAGCGGACCAGTGTAGTTCTCGAAGGTGATCCACGACTTGAGCAGCATGGATGAAATGGTCGAGACGACTCTGGGATTGTGGCCGTAGGTGAGCTCCACCCACTCGTCCGCGATCGCCTGCGAGCTCAGGTCGGGATTCCATGCCAGCCGCCCGTAGCCGTAGAGATTGGCCTGCGAGAGCGGATGGCCGGTCCAGTTGGCGTCGAGGCCCACGTTGGAGACGCCGACGAAGCCGCCCGCCGGGCGCTTGAAGACCTTGCCCGCGACCAGCGCCTTCACGGGCGTGCCGGGACCTGCGGCATGCATGTCGAAATCGAGCGCCGTTTTCCACATAGGCACAAGGAACACCATGTGGCGCGCCTGGCCGAAGTATTCCTGTGTGATCTGAAGCTCGACCGCCTGATTGGTCTTTTCGAGCGCGCCGAACAGCGGGGAGGCCGGCTCGCGGACCTGGAAGTCGATGGGTCCGTGCTTGATCTGGATGACGACGTTATCCTCAAACAGGCCGTCCAAGGGCTTGAAGTTGTCGTAAGCGGCGCGGGCGCGGTCGTTTTTCAGATTGCGCCAGTCCATCTTGTGGTCGTAGACGAAGCCGCGGTAGAAGATGAGTCCGCCGTGCGGCTTCAATGCGCGGGCGATGACGTTGGCGGCGTCGGCGTGGGTGCGGCCATAGGCTGATGGACCAAGGCGCCCCTCGGAGTCGGCCTTAAGGACGAAACCGGCGAAATCCGGGATGGCGGCGTAAATGCGATCGACAGTCTGTTTCCAGTAATCCGCGACGCGTTCGTCCGCCGGGTCGAAGGTGTCCAAGCCACCCGTTCGCTGAGGGCTGCTAAAGTCGATGGCTGCGGAGACCTTGACGCCCCAGGGTCTGAACGCCGCCGCAAGCCGTGTCAGTTGCGGCAGGAACTCGGCCGAGACAACCCGCGGGTTGGCGTTGACGTTATTCACAGTCACGCCGTTTATGCCGAGCGAGGCAAGCAGCCGCCCATAGCCGCTGGCTCGCGACAGGTCCTCGCGGACGCCGTTATTCTCGAACCAGAGCGATTTGCCGGCGTAGCCGCGCTCGATCGAGCCGTCGAGGTTGTTCCACTCGTTCACCCAGCGGATGGGCGCGTAGGGTTCCTGTTTCTCGTCAATGCCGTCCAGCGGCTGTCGCAGCGCGATCTTCCGCAGGAGCGCGAAGGCGCCATACAAAGCGCCGCGGGCGCTTCCGCCGCGGACCATCAAATGGCGCACGCCCCCGCGGACCACCCACCGCACCTGGTACCCGTCGCCAGAAAAAGTGCCTGGCACATTTATTTCGGCCGTTCTGGTCTCGAGAATGATTGCGGGTTCCTTGCCCGCGGCATTCTCGACCCGCAGGATGCGGCCCAGCATCCCACGCACTCCAGCCAGAAGCTCTGCTTGAGCGGAGGCCAACTCTGGGGCGCCGCCGGCGACCACCAGCACGGCGGGCAGATTCGCATACTGGGCTTTCGCCATGCCCTCCAGGGGCTCATACCTGAGCCATGCCGCGCTGCCATCTTCGCCTTTCAGCATGGCTGAGAGCAGGGTGAGGCAAGTCCAGGCGAAGCCTTTCCGCGGCATGGCCTACACCGCCTTCGCTTCCGTGCCCGTCCACCGGTAGGTCTTGCCGTAGCGGATGGCGAGCACGCCCATCAGGCAGGGCAGAGTGGCATAGAAACCGTCTTCGATATCGACCGCGGGCCGCTGCCGGCTCTTTACGCAGTCGAGAAAGTTCCTGACGTGCGCCTGATCTGAAGGTCCGCCGACGTAGCGGAAGCTCTCATCGACCGCCTCAAAGGGAGGTGGCGGCGGTGTCTGGCCAGGCGCGACTCGCGGCGGATTTGGCCGGTACCGGTAGCCCGTCCGGTTGATCTGAAGCGAGCCCATGGTCCCGATGAAGTAATTGCCCTGCGCGTCGAAGTGAGGATTTACCATCAGCGAGTTTGTGTACGTCATGACGAACCTGTCGTACACCCAGGAGCAGGCGACGGAGTCCGGCAACTGATCGCGCTCAGGGCAGGGGTAGCGGACGTATTGGCCGGAGCCGCTTGCCGTCAATGGCGCCCGGGCGCTCAGGTACCAGTGGGCGATGTGGGTCAGGTGGACGCCCCAATCGAGCAGGGTGCCGCCAGAGTAGTCGTAGAAGGAGCGCCACAGGCGCTGCCTCGACCGCGTGTAACGCCGCCGCTCGGCGGGTCCCTGAAAGAGGTTCCAGTCGAGATCGGGCGGAGGGTCGCCGCCCTCCTCCGGCGGGCGCAGGTAGCTGCCGATGTAGACGCACTGAGCCTGGTAGATCGTGCCGAACATGCCCTTCTGCACACGCTCGGCGTTTTCCTGAAAGTGCCGCCAGGAGCGTTGCTGTAGGCCGACCTGAACGACGCGCTTGTGTTTGCGTGCGGCCTCGATCATCTTCAGGCCGGTTTCGATTGAGTTGGTGACCGGCTTCTCGCAGTAGGAGTCCTTGCCCGCTTCGCTGGCCTCGATGACCATGGGGCCGTGCCAGTGGTCGGGCGTGGCGATCAGGACGGCGTCGACGTCCTTGCGGTCGAGGACGCGGCGGTAGTCGTTGACGGCTTCGGGCTTGCCTGGCAGTTTCGCCGCCACCTGCTCGCGGGTTGGCTTGTAGACGTCGCAGACGGCGACGCACTCGGCATCGGCGAAACTGGCGAACACGCCGCCGATATAACTGCCGCGCGTGCCCGCGCCGATGATCGCGAAGCGAATCCGGTCGTTGGCCCCGATGGCCGAAAGGGCCGTGGCCGCCGTCGCAGCGGAGTTCATCACGAATCGCCGTCTTGTGGGCATAAACCTCCTTCGCCACCTGCCGAACGGATGTTCCCCACTTTCTTACATTCAGAGGCGAAATTCAACAAGAAAGGCGCGCCAGCCGCAGCGCCGTGCGCGTCAGCGGCAGACTCTGCTGCAGTCGAGAGCGGCCCCGGCGCCTTCCGGCGCAATCCTCCAAACGTCTTTCAGGTCCGTGCGGTAAACGTAGCGCCGGCTGTCCATGACGATGCCGATTCATGGGTGGGCGGAGGTGGATGCGGAAATCGATGCAAGAAGGGTGAGGAGCATCCCCGCCCGCATGAGAGCAGAGTGCTCAAGAGCCGGCCTGAGGTTGATGTACCGTGGAGTTGGGCGTTATGCGGTTTCAGAGCGCAGTTCTTGCAGTCCTGTTTTCTTCGCAGGCCGGAACGTGCGGCGGCGTGCCTCAGTTTCGTGAAATGACAGTCACTTCGGGGCTCAAATCGGGCTACCAGCTTGTGGTGGCCGAT
>JACADU010000214.1 GCA_013388415.1 Bryobacteraceae bacterium | reverse complement strand
TCGAAGCGCTGGTCGTCGGTGTGGAGGATCAGAAAATTCGGCCGCCTGGCCTGGGCGAGCGCCAATGGGGCGGCGGCGAGGGCGGAGCAAAACTGGCGGCGTGACGGCATGGCTGAGAGATTACTAAACTCCGGGGCGCGGCGGGCCAATCCGCGGTACAATCCGAGCAATGCGCATCTGGGCTGGGATTCTCCTGTTCGCTGCCGTCATGCCACTCTGGAGCCACGACGGACATCACGCGGCGCCTCGCATGGCGGCCACCGCCAAGAACTTCATCGCTTCGCTCACCGCCGAACAGAAGGCGATCGCGCTGTTCCCTTTCGAGCCGGGTCCATTGAACGACAAGAGCCAGCGGGCCTTCTGGCACTACATCCCGTCGGATGACATTCCCGGGCGGTTTGGCCACCCCCGCCCCGGTCTGACGCTGAAGGAGATGAGCCCGCATCAGAAGGCGCTGGCGGCGGCGCTGCTGGCCGCCGGACTGAGCCAGCAGGGTTTCATCAAGACCACCACGATCATGAGCCTCGAAGATGTCCTGCGCATCCTCGAGAAGGATGTGAAGGGCCGCCGCGACCCCGAGAAGTATCACTTCAGCATTTTTGGAGAGCCGTCGGAATCAGGCACATGGGCCTACCGGATTGAAGGCCACCACGTCAGCCTGCACTTCACGGTTGTGAAGGGCAAGGCCGTGGGCAACCCGCTGTTCCTGGGCTCGAACCCGGCCGAGGTGCGCATCGGAGAGCGCGCGGGACTGCGGGTGCTTGCCGCTGAGGAGGACAAGGCGCGGGCGCTGCTTGCCGCGCTGACCCCGGAACAGAAGAAAGCAGCCATCCTGAGCGAGAAGGCGCCGGGCGACATCCTGACCGAACGTACCCGGCGCGCCGCAATTGAAGGCAAGCCAGCGGGTCTCGAAGCGGCCAGAATGACTCCCGCTCAACGCAAACTCCTTGACGCGCTCGTCGAGGAGTACATCGACAACGTTCCGGCGGAGCTCGCCGAGCAGCGCCGGCAGCGGGTCCGGGAAGCCAAGGGCAGGCTCTGGTTCGCCTGGATGGGCCCGGAGGAGCGCGGCAAGGGTCATTACTACCGCTTCCAGGCCCCGGGCTTTCTGATCGAATACGACAACACCCAAAACCAGGCCAACCACATCCATAGTGTGTGGAGAGATTTCGAAGGCGATTTCGGAGAGGACGTCCTGCGGACACATTACCAGACCGCTCCGGCCAGCCACGGCCACGACCCGAAAGCGGCGCGCGCTCAAGCTACGCTGAAGGAGTGAGTTCGCGGCGGAGATTCTTGTGGTCGCTGGCGGGGATGGCCGCCCCGCCCGTCCCGACCGGGTGGCTGAGATACGCCGACCCGGCGACCGAAGGCGAGGTTTTTCGCCTCACGGATCCGAGCATTGAATCCTGGATGCCGGCGTTGCCCGCGCGAGCGGTCACTCGCCGCGGCAACCTGCTGCTGTTCGCCCGGAGGTTCGAGTCCGGCTGGCAGGCATGGGTCATGGATCTGACGAAAGGCGCCGCGCGCCCGCTGAGCGTGACAAGCGGTATGATCCCCAGGAGCCTCAGCCTGTCCTCTGACGACCGGAGGGCGCTGTTCTTCAGCAACCAGGGTCTGGAAGCCGCCAACGTTCAGGGCACGAGATCGCAGACCGTCTATCGCTGCCGGGAAGGTTGGGGACCGGCATCGGCGATTACACCCTCGGAGGACGGCACGGCCCTCTGGTTTGTCGAAACCGACGGACGGCGCTGGGCGCTTCAGCGCCTCAAGGCGCCGAAGTGGACGGTGGAGACCATTGTCGAGTCCGCCACCGCTATCCTCGCGCCCGCGCCCAATCCCCGCCGCGCGCAGGTGCTTTACAGGGGGGAAAACGGCGAGTTGTTCACCGCCAACTTCGACGGCAGATCAGCGCGCGCCGAGACGCCGCCCGGCCGCGTCCTCGAGGCAGGCTGGAGTCCCGGCGGCAACGAGATCGAGTACCTTTTCGAACCCGCCGAAACGGGCCGTCTTGTGGAGATCCGGGAACGGTCTCTGGACGAGCGCGCAGACAAGCTCATCGCCAAAACAAGCCAGTTCGCCGGATTCGCTCGCAACGCCAACGCCACCGTCTTCGTCGGAGCCTCCCGCAGTAAGGCTTCCGCCAATGTCCTTCTGTTGCTCCGCAAGACGCGCCGCGAATTCACCCTGTGCGAACACAAGGCGCAGGACCCCTCCCGCGTCAACGCCCGCTTCACCCCTGACTCCCAGAAGATCCTCTTCCAGACCGACCGCGACGGCGCCCCCGCCATCTACATGGTCAATGTCGAACGCCTGGTCGAGAAAACGGAGACTTGAGCCGCGCCATGCTGCAATAGAGCAATGCGACGCTACGGCATGGTCATCCGTCTCCGCCCCGGGGCGGAAGAGGTTTACAGGCGGCATCACGCGGCGGTCTGGCCGGAAGTCCTCGCCATGATCACCGCCTGCAACATCCGCAATTACTCCATTTACCTGAAAGATGGCTTCCTGTTCGGCTACTTCGAATACCATGGCGCCGACTTCGACGCCGACATGGCGAAGATGGCCGCGGACGCGAAGACTCAAGAGTGGTGGGCGATCATGAAGCCGATGCAGGACCCCTTGCCCACGCGCCGCGCCGGCGAATGGTGGGCCTCAATGGAAGAGGTCTTCCATCATGACTGAGCGCGCGGCGAGCGGCCGGACGGCTTACACGACGTACGGCTTCCGGTACTCCTCGCGGGTGATCATCCGGTTCGCTTCGGGATCGTTGGCGAACTGCGGCCCAGGCGTCAGAGTGAGCTTGCGCCCTGTCCGGTAGCTGATATTGGCCAGGTGGCACAACCCGGCGCTGAGGTGGGCGTTTTCAATGCCGTCGGTGAGGTGGCTGGCGTTGCGGGACTTCACGGCTTCAAGGAAGTTTCGCATGTGTTCAACAGTCGAGTCGCCGCGCTCGGGGCGCTCCTCCATGATGATCTCGTTGCTCTCGCCTTTGAAGGCGTGGAAGCCGTTCTCGCCCATCGCCGCCCAGCCTTCGGTCCCGTAGAAGAGGTTTCCGATCTTGACGCTGATCTGCGGCGGCAGCGGCGCCGGGGTGGCTGCCGGCTGAGCGCCTTCGGCGGGACGCGGACGCCGTGAGGGCGGCAGCGAGCCTTCGCCCCCCGTCAGCAACCCGCGGACCTCGAAGACAATCTCGCGCCCGCCGTAGTCGAAGCAGGCGAGTTGCGTGTTCGGGGTCTCCTGATCGTCGTCGTAGGCGTACTTGCCGCCCTGGGAATAAGCTGTCTTCGGCCAACCCGGATCCTGAAGGCCCCACCGGCAAATGCCGATTTCGTGCACGCCCTGGTTGCCGATGTCGCCGTTGCCCGTATCCCAGAACCAGTGCCAGTTGTAGCGGAACCGCAGCTCGTTGAACGGCCGCATTGGCGCGGGACCGAGGAACAGATCCCAATTGACGCCCGACGGGACCGGCGTGTCCGGCTTTCTTCCGATCGAGACGCGGCGCTTGAAGCACAGACCCTTCGCAAGATAGATTTTTCCGATCAACCCCTGGTGCAGAGCCTGCATCGCCTTGATCTTGAATGGCATGCTGCGGTGCTGCGAGCCGATCTGAAGCATCCGCCTGGTCTCTCGAGCCACCTCGACCATCTTGAGGCCTTCGTAAATGTTGTAGCAGGCGGGCTTCTCGCAATAGACGTCCTTGCCGGCTTTCATCGCCCAGATCGAAGCGAGGGCGTGCCAGTGGTTCGGCGTGGCGATGGAAACGGCGTCGACGTTCGGGTCCGCGAACGCCTCCCTCATGTCTTCATACTCCTTCGCCTTTTCGGCGTTGGCCTTTGCCAGCGACGCCTGGGCGCGTTCGCGCGCCGCCTGATTGACATCGCAGAGGGCGACCACCCGAGACTCCGGCATCCGCGCATACGCGGCGACGTGCCCCGACCCCCGGCCACCGATCCCGACGACGACCATGTTGATCCTGTCGTTGGCGCCCCAGACGCGCGCCGCCGATGCGGCAGTCGCTGCGCCCAGGAAAAACCGGCGGGATGCTGAAGAAGACATAGCGAGAAGATCCTCCCTTTTCGGCCGCCATTATATCGAATGGGAGCCGGCCTCGAATCCGTTGAAGAAGCAGCCTGCCCGGGAAGACCTCGACAGGAAGGCCTTGAAATCTGAATGTGGCCTGTGATAGGCGTAGCGCAGGGGTGAGATTCTCATGGTTCTCAGACCGTTGGCCATATTGCTTCCCTGCCTCGTTCTCGCGCAGGAGTTTCGGGCCACATTGTCGGGACGAATCACCGACCCCTCCGGCGGCGCCGTCCCTGGAGTTGTGGTTGTCGTCCGCCATACGGGCACCAATGAAGCAGTGAACGCGATCACGGGACCTCAGGGCGACTTCACCGCGCCATTTCTTCGGCCGGGCTCCTACTCCATCTCGGTTGAAGCGTCGGGATTCAAGAAGGCCGTGCGCTAGGGAATCGTCCTGAACGTCGGGCAGAACGCGACATTGAACATCGCGCTTGAAGTTGGCGCCGTCACCGAACAGATCACGGTAACCGCTGAGATTCCGATGCTCGAAACCGCGACAGCGGACCGCGGAGGAGTCATCGACAACCAGCAGGTTCAGGAGTTCCCGCTCAATGCGCGCAACCCTTTCATGCTGTCCATGCTGACGGCCGGCGTGAACTATAACGGCAACATCATCTATCAACGCCCCTTCGACAATGGGGCCATCGCCGACTGGTCCATCAACGGCTCACGGAACCGGCAGAACGAGTTCCTGCTTGACGGCGCGCCAAACAACGCACAGGCGGGGGGCAACAACCTGGCGCTCGTGCCATCCGTCGATGCGGTTCAGGAATTCAAGATACAAACGAACTCCTACGACGCGCAGTACGGCAAGACGATGGGCGGCATCATCAACGTCAGCCTGAAATCGGGCAGCAACAAGTTCCATGGAACGCTGTATGAGTTCGCGCGCCGCAACGCCTGGGACGCGAACTCATTTCAGAACAACGCCAACGGCTCGCCGAAGTCGGGCCACTTCCTGGACCAGTACGGCGGGACGGCGTCAGGCCCCATCATCATACCCAAGCTTTACAACGGGACGAACAGGTCATTCTGGATGGCCGCCTACGAGGGCTATCGGGAAGGCACTCCCTCGCCGCTCACACTGAGTGTCCCGGAGCCTGAAATGAAGGAAGGCGACTTCTCCAGGCTGACGGATGCTCAGGGGCGCATGATCACGATTTACGATTACACCACCGGCCGCGCCAACAGCAGCGGGCAATGGGTCCGCGATCCCTTCCCAGGCAATGTCATTCCCAAGGGCAGGATCAATCCCATCGCCTACAAGATCGCCAAATTCTTCCCCGCCCCGAACCGGAAAGTCCCCGGCGTCGGCTACTCGACGCAGAACCTCTTCGTCCCGGGCGGGGAGAATGTGGCCACTGACGATTTCTACAATCTGGCCCTCAAGTTCGACCACAATTTCGGAGAGCGCCACAAGGTGTTTTTCCGCCACGCTTCGAACGATCGCACGGAGACGCGCAACACGAACTCGATCAAGGAGGGACCCGCGCAGGACGGCCAGCACCCGCTCAAGCGCATCAACGACGCCTACGTGCTGGATTGGGTCGGCACGCTCACAAGCGCCTGGATTACCAACGCGCGCCTTTCCTTCAACCGCTATATCGAGGGCTCCCGCGGAGACGGCAACTACGGCTTCGACATGCGGTCGCTGGGCTTCCCCGATTCGCTCGTCTCGCAGCTTCCGCACGGGCCGTACTTCGGGCGATACCAGATCGCCAACTACATCAACCTTGGCCGGTATCCGAGCTTCAACTACACCAACACGTGGGCCTTCCACCCGAATGCGACTCACGTACGGGGAGCGCGCACATTCAGGTTTGGCACGGATGCACGCTGGGTGCAGTACGCCACCAAGAATCCTGGAAACGTCCTCAATTTCCAATCAGCGGTTGGCCCGACGCAGAAGGAGTTCAACCGCGGCGACGCCCTTTCCGGCAACAGCCTCGCGACGTGGCTGCTCGGCACGCCCACGGGCGGGTCGGCAGTCTACAACGTTTTCCCGATTTCAATGTCCTATTACATCTCTCCGTGGTTCCAGCACGACTGGAAGATCAGCAGGCGCCTCACGGCCAACTTCGGGCCGCGATGGGACATCAATACGCCGACGGTGGAACGCTACTACCGCCAGAATGCCGGCTTCGACGAGGAGATCATCAACCCGGTGGACGCCATGGTCGACAAGAAGGCATACCCGTTCCTGCCGACTCTCAAAGGCCGGCTGCTCTTCTCGGGCGAGGATGGCGCGCCAGTGCGGCCGGCAGCGATCGACTGGAACAATCTTCAGCCTCGCTTCGGGTTCGCGTGGCAGGCCGCGGGCCGACTTGTCGTCAGGGGCGGATGGGGCCGCTACTATACGAATCCGAACAACGATTTCAATCAGGCGCTGGGCTACTCGATCTCCACACCCTACGTCTATACGCTGGACGGTTCGCGGACTTTTCTGCCGAACACCTTGAACAATCCGTTCCCGGGCGGCGTGCTGGTTCCGCCCGGTTCGTCGCAAGGCGCGCTGTCCTACATCGGCCGCGGGTTCAACATTTTCAACCGCGATTTCAAGGTCCCGTTCGTCAACCAGTTCTCGTTCGGGCTACAGTACGAGCTGCCATTCCGGTCGAGGATCGAGGCATCCTATGTTGGCTCTCGCGGTTACCTGCTCCAGGATTCGAGAGCGGTGAACACTTATCCAGCCGAACTGCGAGACCAGTGTTCGTACTATCTCGGCGGCAACCCGGCCTACTGCGATGAACGCCTTCCGTTCAATCCCTTCTACCAGCTTCCACCTTGGGAAGGCACGGGAACCTACTCGGCGACAACGTCGACGCGGCCCGGTCTGGCCCGTCCAATGCCGCATTTCGGCGAGCTCACCATGCTCGGCGTGAACACCGGCCGCTCCTGGTACAACTCCCTTCAGACGGTGTACGAAATCCGCGGCCGCGGCGGGCTCAATCTGAACGTCTCGTACACTTTCGCCAAACAGCTCGACCAGGCGGGCTGGCTCGATACCTTCCGGGCGATTCCGAACCGTGGTTTCTATACGGCGGACAGGCCGCACCGGCTGGTTGTCTCCAACATCTGGCAGATGCCCTTCGGCAGGGGAAAGAAGTTTGGGGCCAATGCGGCGAGCGTCGTTTCGCATCTGATTTCCGGTTGGGAGTTGACGACGATCTTTCAGTATCAATCAGGCCGGCCAGCCGACCTCCCGAACGGCATCTATCTCAAGAATGCCGTCCTGCCGGACATCGACTGGTCGCAGCCGCGCGTGCGCGGCATGAGCAACTGCAACCTCCGCTGGAATGAGGACAACACGATCACGCCGACTCCGGCGTCGGCTGCCGCAGGCTGCACCAGCTACAACTGGCTTGGCCTGCCTCGTTATACAACCAGCAACCGCCTCATTCCATCCCGCGACGGGCGGCTGCGGATGCACACCGTGCCGCAACTCGATCTCTCTCTGAACAAAATGACGCGCATCACCGAGCAGCTTCGAGTTCAGTTCCGCGCCGAAGCCTTCAACGTCACCAACACCTTCTACATGATCAACCAGGGTTTCGACACCGGACTCGAGAGCGTGAACTTTGGCACGATCAACAAGGCGGCGACGAGCTATGGGAATGCGAATTTCCCACGCCATGTGCAGTTGGCCGTCAAACTGATCTGGTAAGCGGCGGGACGCAATCAGCGCCCCTTCACCATCGGGACGAACATGACCGGGTACTCGACGCGGCGCTTCACTTTGCCGTCAGGCCCCTTGTCGATGACGAGGAGTTCCTGGTATTCGCGCCCCACCGGAACGACCATTTTTCCGCCAGGCTTCAACTGGTCGACGAGAGCCTGCGGGACCTCGGGCGGAGCCGCGGTCACGATGATGCGGTCGAACGGGGCTTCTTCCTTCCAGCCGGCGTATCCGTCGCCGGTTCGCAGCGTCACCTGGCGGTATCCAAGGCGCTCGAGCAGCGCCCGCGCCTGCGCCGCGAGCCCGGGCACGATTTCGATCGAGAAGACCCTGAGTCCGACCTCGGCAAGAATGGCCGCCTGATACCCCGACCCCGTGCCGATCTCGAGGACTTTCATCCCCGGCGAAGCGTCGAGAAGGTCGGTCATCGAGCCAACGATGTAGGGCTGGGAGATCGTCTGTCCCTGCCCGATGGGCAGCGGGGAATCGTCATACGCCCGGCGCTCGAGCGCCGGCGGCACGAAGAGGTGCCTGGGCACCTTCTTCATCGCATCGAGCACGCGCGTGTCCCTGACGCCCCGGGCCGCGATCTGCTCGTTCACCATTCGCACACGGGCCGCCTGTGCCCAATCGGGCGCCTCGCTGATCCACCAGGAAGGACTCCAATCAAACATCGAATTGCGACAGCCGCTTGAGCAGCATCTCCGACGCCACGAAGACCGCGCCTTTTACTTTTTCCGCCGTTTTCTTCTTGTCCTCCTCGCTGCCGTCGAGGAAGACGAGCGGGATTCCCTTCCCTGCCTTGTAGCCGCGAATTCCTTCCGCCGTCGCGCGGGAGTGCGAGGGCTTGCGCGACAGGTCAAAGAGGACGACATCCGGCTTTTCGTTGAGGACAAGGCCGCCGCCACGCCTGCCGTCCTCGCTCTCCAGAGTGACCGTCCACCCGGCTTTGCGCAACATCTCCGCCCGCTTTGCGCCGCGTTCGGCGTCCCACTCGAACAACACCAGACGCTTCATTCCTCCGGCCACTGCACCAATGGTATCTCTACAGTGGTTGAACTACCAGCCAGCACTTTCACGCGCGCCGCTTGCTCCAGAACGTCTTTGGGCAGCTCCGGCAGTTCGCCCCAGATGCGCCGGTCGGCTGAGACGGCGGCGAACACAAGGTATTCGCCCGGAGCGGCGTTCTTGAACGAAAACGCTCCGGCAGGCGACACCGGCGCCGTTGCCAGGTAGGGGAACGGCCTGAACCTCTCTTCCACCGGCCACAAGACCGCCGTCGCCGACCGGCCGAACGCGCCTTCCTCTTTCGCCCGGACGCTGCCTTCCACGCGTCCGCCGTCCTTGCGGTAGACCACCTTGACAGGCCCCGGCGAGCCGAAGGTAAAGTCCACTTCGCGCCCGAGCGTCTCCTCGCCTCCGGCGCGAACGGAGGCCAGATAACGCTCCCCCCACTGGGCCAATGGCTGTAGGAAGTACTTGCCCGGCCTCTCCACGTTGAACTGAAACGTGCCGTCGGGCTTCACTTCCGCGCCTTGCGCAAAGCCGCTGTCGTCGCTCGCCTGGGCGAGGATATAAAGTCCTTTCACCGGTTCCTGTGGAGCCCCTTCAACAGTCACCGAACCTTCCACCTGCACTCCGGGCCCTAATGGAACCGTGATCCCCTCCACGTCGCGGTCGACCAGCGTGAAGGTGGCGTGACCGGACAATTGCTCCGGGCCGCGGCGCGCGCCATCCGCCGGCTGTCCCAGCCTGACCTGCCGGGCAAAAAGCGTATAAGTGCCCGGCGGCAGCGGGCCCAGCACAAATTCACCACCCTCGCGCATCACGGCCGAGCCCCGCCCCACGCCCATCAACGGCCCCCAACTCGCCTCATGCACCGTCACATGGACGCCCATTGTCTGCTCCCCCGCGATGCCAGTCACGCGACCCTGCACCGTGTAGAGCGGCACGGTCCTCGTCTTGATCGTCAAACCCTCCAGCCGCGTGCCGGCCTTCACTTCCAGTACTTGCGCCGAGTCTGGCTCCAGAGAGTCGGGAAAGAACACGGGCACCGGCCCCATCCGGCTCACCCGGACCGCCAGCCCCCGGGGCGCGCCAGTGGTGGTGCAGCCCAGGACATATCGCCCCACCGGCACGCCGAACATCCGGAATTCGCCGCGGTCATCCGATGTAGCATTGCCCTGCGCTGCGGTCCAGACGGTCCGGCCGTTCCGCTTCACCTGCCGGAGCAGCAGAAGGCGCGCCCCAACCACCGGATCCCCGTCGGCGTCGACGACACGGCCGGTCACCAGGCCCAGCGGCCTGAGAATGTACCGGAGACCGGTTTCGTCTCTTCCCTGCCCGATCTCGATCACGCTCTTCGATCCCTGCCCCCGCCCCTCCCTGAACTGGAAACCGGTCTTCGACACCTGCACGTTGTACCGCCCCGGCGCAAGGCCCTCGAACTTAAACCTGCCCTCCGCATCCGTCATCGCCGCCTGAGAGCGCTGGCCCGAGATCAGGAGCACTTCCGCCTTGCGCACGCCGGCGCCGGTCGTCTCATCGACGACGATTCCAGAGACGATCCCCACCACCAGCGCAAGGATCAACGCGCCACCTCCATGCCCACGATGGTCTTGGATTCCACGAGCACCTCTCGCGGTTTGCCCGCCTCGCCGATGACCTGGTATTTGCCCGGAGGCAGGTTTTTCGCCGTCACAAGCCCGTTTTCGTCCGCCATGACGGTCCGCGCTTCGCCATCGTTCTCGAACCGGATCTCTTCGCCGGGCGCGGCAAAGCACAGCACGTCGCCTGTGCCCGCCTTTACTGTCAAAACAAGCTGCGAATCGCCAGGCACCTCAATTTTCCGCAGCGTCCCGCCCTCGACGTAAAGCCCCTCCTTCAAGCCACGGACCTCCAGAATGTAAGGCCCCGGCAACAACCCCAGCGCGAATTCGCCGTTCTTGCCCGTCTTGGTTTCCGAACCCTCACGCCAGCCCATGCCGCGCGCCACCACCCGGGCACTCTCGCCTTCTTTCAACCCTTCCACACGCCCCTGCAAGAGCGGCAAAGGCTCCAGCCTCAATAACAACCCCTCGCGATCCTCCTGGATCAACTTCACCGGCAGCACGGCATACCGCTTGTCCGCGGCCTTCTCCGTTCCTGCCACCAGCAGATACTCTCCCCCCGGCAGGTCCTTGAACTCGAACTCGCCCTTCCTGGTTCCCTGACTCGAAAAAGCCAGCCCGACGGCGTCCCCGAGTCCCCCGACCACCAGCTTGACCTCCGCTTCACCTTTGTCGAGATCCACCCTGCCTCCCACACGCCGCACGGCCTCCAGTTGAGCCGTCATCTCCAGCCCTTCCCGGATGCTGCCTGGCTCCAACTTCAGCACCGCGGCGTCTTCAATGCGCTGTCCCCTGGGAAAGAACGTGAGCGCCGCCTGCTTGGGCTCCCTTTCCCTCTGCGCCGCGGTCAGCAGAACGTACTCGCCAGGCTCCAGCCCGTCGAGCCGGTACTCGCCCCGGTCGTCGGTTCGCGCCGTCGAGGCCTGCTGCCAGAGCACCATCCCTTTCTCTTCGTATTTCTTGAGCGCCATGACCGCCGCGCCGCGATGCGGCCCCCGATCCTCATCCACCACCCGCCCGGCCAGCACCCCCAGCGGCACCAGCCGGTACACAAGGTCTTTCACGTGGGAACCGTCACTGATCTCAACCACGCGGGGAGACTTCAGCGCCGCTCTCCATTTCCTTGAATACGCGGGATGCTCGACCTCCACGCGGTATCGTCCGGGGCGGATTGCCTCGAGTTTGAAGGATCCATCCCGATCCGTCAGTACCGCGCCCGCCGCGCGGTCCTCTCGAATCATCAGGCGTACCGCCGCCTTGCCGATTCCGGCGCCCGTGCGCTCGTCCTCGACGCGCCCCTCGACGACACCCAACAGCAACAACAGCGCGACCGTCATCATCTGTTTGACGCCTCGGAGTCCGGGTCCGTTTAGCCCTCGTCCCCATTGTCTCTCTCGCGCGGGCAGCCTGAATGTGATACGTTGTGCGCGGATCGCCAAATGCCCGCCAAGATCGCCGCCGGAATCTACGTTTTCTCCCAGCTCGGACAGCGGATGCAGTTTTCCGCCGAGGAGCGCGCCGCGTGGGTCTTCGACACCTGCCGCGACGCCGGCTATACGGCCATTGAGCTGATGAACACCTACGCCAACCCCGCCAACGCCAAACTGCTCCAGGAGCGCGGGATCAAGGTCCCGGCGGTCTACAGCGGCGGAGCGGTTCATGAGCCCGATCTTGCGGCCAAAACGATCCCCGCCATCGTCGGCCTCGCCCGCTCGTCCCTGGACCTTTTTCAGATCGAAGCCATCGATTTCAACCCGAACCCGATCGGCCGGGCGAAGTCCGATGTCCAGCTTGACAACCAGGCCAAAGCGGTCTCGGAACTGGCATCACGCCTGAGAGAGCTCAAACTCGACCTCTGGATCCATCAGCATGCGCCGGAACTCCGGGACAACGCCCGCGAGTGGCGCCACCTGATGGCGAACACCCCAGCCGGGTCGGTCCGGGTGTGCTTCGACGCCCATTGGTTCTACCGCGGCGGCGTCGATGTGATGGAGCATCTGAAGCTGTGGCTGCCCCGCATCAACGCTTTCCACCTCCGAAACAGCACGAACAAGATCTGGTCTGAGTCGTTTGGGCCGGGCGACGTCGACTATCCGGCCATCGCCGCGGAAGCCAAGGCCGCCGGATGGAACGGCTGGCTCATCCCCGAAATCGCATGGGACGAAGCGACGGTCTTCACGCGCTCGCTCACGGAAAACTTGCGTCTTTCGCGTGAATATGCCGAGAAACTCTTCTCTTAGGAGTCTGAAATGTTTGCCCCAATCCTGCTTGCCCTCTTCATGCAGCCCGCCCCGCCCGCTGGTTGGACCGACCACTATGTGTACGCCAACGGGATCCGCATCCACTACTGGCGGGCCGCCAATCCCGGCAAAACGGCGATGATCTTCGCCCACGGCTCCTCCGACGACGGCCTCTGCTGGACCAATTTCGCCAAGGAATTCGCCCGCGACTACGAGTTGTACCTTGTCGACGCCCGCGGCCACGGGCTCACTGATCCGCCCAAGCAGGGCGACCCGGCCGATGCGCAGGCCGAGGACCTCGCCGCCTTCATCCGGGAACTCAAGCTCGTCAAGCCCATCGTCATGGGCCACTCGATGGGCAGCGCCGCCACTGCCTGGTTCGCCGCCAAGTATCCGGATGTGCCTCGCGCAATCATCCTGGAAGACCCGGGACTCGGCGCCCGCCGGCCCGGCGCGGGGCCGGGCGGAGCGGCTGCGGCGACTCCCGAGGAACGCTTTCAGCGGATGATCCAACGAAATAACACGCCCATCGCAGATCTGATCGCCGAATGCATGAAGAACTCGCCGAAGTGGGGCGAGTCCGAATGCGCCTACTGGGCTCCGTCCAAACGGCGCCACCACCCGGCCACTGCGCTTGGAACCGCTGCCAACCGCCCCCCGATGCGCGAGCTCCTGCCGAAGATCACCGCGCCCACCCTCATCCTGAAGGCCGACGCTCAAGGCGACGTGCGCAAGGAGAACGAAGAAGCCGCCGCCCTCCTGCCCAAGGGCAAGATTGTCCATATCACGGGCGCGGGCCACAATGTTCGCCGCGAGAACAAGGAGATGGCCCTCTCCACCCTGAAGGCATTCCTGGCGGCGCTCCAGTAGCTCCCATCCGGACAATGATGTAATCTCAAATCAAGTCAGGGACAAGAACTATGCGACCTCGCCGAAACACTCTCTTCTCTTTTCTGCTTGCCGCCGCGCTGTGTGCGGCGCAGCTCGCGGCCCAATCTCCGGCGTCCAAACCCAAGCGCGACCCCGATGTTCCTTACGTCCCGACAACCGAACCCGCCGTGCAGGCCATGATGAAGCTCGGCGATGTCAAGAAGACCGACATCCTATACGACCTCGGCTGCGGCGACGGGCGCATCGTCATCGCCGCCGCCAAGCTCGGCGCCCGCGCCGTCGGGATCGACATCAATCCCGTCCGCATCGCCGAGGCCCGCGAGAACGCGAAGAAAGCTGGAGTCGAGCACCTCGTGCGGTTTGAGGAGAACGACCTGTTCGAGGCCGACATCCATGAGGCCACGATTGTGACTCTCTTCCTCCTGCCGAACATCAACCTCAAGTTGAAACCCAAGCTGATGAGGGACCTCAAGCCCGGCACCCGCATCGTCTCCAACACGTTCGACATGGGGGATTGGAAGGCCGAAAAGGAAACCACCCTTGAGGATGACAACGGCGACGACACCTATCTGAGCCACCGGTTTTACCTCTGGACGATCCCCACTAAGACCGCATCCAAGTAAGAGACAGCAAGGAGGGCTGAATGTACTCCCGCCGCGAACTGATGCGCGCCCTCGGGACCTTACCCTTCATCCCTCGGCTTCGCGCGCAGCCCGGGGCGCTCGATCTGCGCCACCGCCTGCTTGGCCGCACCGGCAGTTGGGTAGTCCCGCTCGGGCTCGGGGGTCAGGCCTCTCTTCAGTGGACCGGCGAGGACATCGACGCGCCTGACATCGTCGTGCGCGCGTTCGAGCTTGGCGTGAATTACTTCGACACCGCAAACGCCTACGGCCCCAGCCAGGCAAACTACGGAGAGGCCTTCCGCCGGTTGAACCTCGACCAGGCTGCGCGAGAGCGGATCTTTGTCGCCTCGAAGACCGGCAATCGCTATGCCTTCAACCCGGCAGCCCCCAACGCCGCCACAGCGCTCAGCGATCTGCGCCGGTCCCTGACCACATTGTTCGGCGACGGTTCCGGCTACATTCCCGAGGGCGCCTATCTGGACTCCTTCCAGATCCACAACCTGACAACATTGCAGCAGGTCGACCAAATCTACGAGGGAGTGGCCGATCGCGGATCGAAGATGCCTGACCGCATCGGCGCCCTCGCCGCCCTCATGGACTATCGGGACGGCACTGACTACACCGGACTCAACCCCGAGCGCCGCCGGTGGATTCGCCACATTGGCATCACAGGCCATCAGAGCTCGCCCGTCCTGATGAGCGCCATCCAGCGCGACCGCTGGGACATGATCGACACCGTCCTCATCGGGATGAACGCCAACGACCGCCGCTGCGCCTGCCATCAGAACAACGTGCTTCCACTGGCCGTGGCGCGCGGGCTCGGCGTGATCGTGATGAAAGTCTTCGCCGACGGCGCGTTTTATGGGAAGCCCGCCCGGTTCTCCAACAATCCCGGCGACGTCGTTCTTTCGGTTGGCCAGTCCGGCGGGATCGCGTGCTCCGATCTGATCCATTACGTGGAATCGCTGCCCGGAGTTTCCACGGTGATCACCGGCATCGGCAAGGTCGACCGCCAGAATCCGGAGAATGACCAGCTCGTGGCCAACCTGTCGGCGTCCCTCGACTCCGATGTCGCCTCACCTGCCGCGCTCCGCTCCATCGAAGACACTCTGGCCTCGCTCCACCCGCCGGCGGCCAACTACTTCAACGAACGGCGCGAGAACCTGACGCAGCCCTCCGGCGTCTCGGCCGAACTCGATTCCGGTCGTATGATCGTCCGCTGGAGCAACGCATTTGCCGCCGCCGAGCCCATCCGCTCATACGAGATCTACGAGGGCGACCGCCAACTGCTTTCGATCCCATACCGCCCTCAGCTCACGACAGAGCCGCTCACCGCGTGGCTGCCCGCCGGCGAGCTCCAGGGCGGCGCCATCCGGGTGGTCGCGGCAGTTTGACTGACGCCGGAGGCGATGCCTTGCTCGTCCGGCCCGCAGCCGGTCAGACTGTAGTTCAGATCGCCGCTGGTGGCCTGACGTGAGACATCACGGTCACCGTCGAGGAAGGAACGAATGAAGCTTGCTCTTCTCTTCGCCGCCTGCTGTGTTCTTGCTGCGGAAAAGGCGGTGGAAGAGCGGCTCTGGCCGCCCGACCATCGTCACGATGCGATCGTTGAGCAAGGCCGGAGTCAAGAGTGGTCCTGCCGTATCAGAATCCACTCGGGCGGGAACCGCGAGGTCTCGGTTGCCACCGCATGGCGCCGGCAGCCCGAAGGGACGGGCCGCAATGCGCCCCGTGAGTGTGCCGTCCAATGGGTGGGCAATCACCGAATCTCCTGCCAGGGCTCGATCAACCCGTCCACCCGCGTTCTTCTTTTGTTCGGCGCGCTCAGCGGGCGCTAACTGCTTGATCAGTTCGGCCTCGAGTTTTAATGGTCTCCGGATAGACAGGTGC
>JACADU010000257.1 GCA_013388415.1 Bryobacteraceae bacterium | reverse complement strand
GCCTTGCAGTAGTCGAAGTTGAACTTGATCTGGTCGGCGTTGTCCTCGAGCATGTAGATGGTGTCGCCGCCGGTGACGGTCAGCCCGGACTTCTGGAATTCGGCGCGGCCCCGCGCCCACTCCTTTGGGTCGTCCTTGATTCTCAGGTGGAACTCTTTGATGGAGATGTATTCGGCGCCGAGGTCCTTAGTGTATTTGATGGCCAAAGAGCGTTGGAACTGGCGGAAGGAGTAGCTGGCGACGCCGAGTTTCAGTTGGGGCGTTCCGGGCGACATGGCCGTGGCGGAGGAGGAAACAACAGCGGCTGCGGCGGCCGCGGCCGGTGCGGCGTGGAAGAAGTCTCTGCGGCTTGTTTCGGAAAACATGCTCCGAGTTTACTAAAGCGGCGCAGACGGCGATCAGAGGGACTGCGCGGCCAGAAGCCGCAACCATGAGTTCACTCCCGTCAGGGCCGCTTGTGACGGCGGCGCGCATGCCGGGCGGTTGAATGAGAATGGCAGGAGGGAAGGCAAAGACATGGCAGAGCCCGAGATTTGCTATCCGGAGCAGAAGATCCCGCTGGCGCGGCTGGTTCCGATGGGGCTGCAACATGTGGTGGCGATGTTCGGCGCGACGGTGCTGGCTCCGCTGCTGATGGGGTTCAACCCGCAGGCGGCGTTGTTCTTCTCGGGGGTGGGGACGCTGTTGTTCATCGCGGCGACCGGGTTGAAGGTTCCAAGCTATTTGGGGTCGAGCTTCGCGTTCATCGGGCCGGTGCTGGCAGTCACCGGGGGCGAGGCGTCGAACGTGCCTTTCGCGCTGTGCGGGATTGCGGGAGCGGCAGTGTTGTACCTATTGGCGGGGCTGGCGACCATCCGGTGGGGCGCGGGTTGGATCGACGCGCTGATGCCGCCGGTGGTGACGGGCTCGGTGGTGGCGCTGATCGGGCTCAATCTGGCATCCTCGGCGGTCAGGGATGCGATCAACGCCGAACTGTCGGTGAACCGGGCGGCGGATCTTCCGGGGCTGGCGGTGGCGGTGGCGACCTTTCTGACGGCGGCGCTGGTTCCGCTGCACGCCAAGGGCTTGCTGCGTCTGTTGCCTGTTTTGTCGGGGGTGGCTGCGGGGTACCTGCTGGCGGCGCTGCTTGGCGTGCTGGAGCCGCGCAGCATGGAGCAAATCCGGGAGGCGGCGTGGATCGGGCTGCCGCCGTTTCAGGCGCCGGCTTTCAGCCTGAAGGCGCTGGCGGTGATTGCTCCGATGTTCATCGTCCTGGTGGCGGAAAACAAGGGGCACATTGCCGCGATTTCGAGCTACATGGGGCGCGATCTCAATCCGCAGTTGGGGCGGGCGTATGTCGGCGATGCTCTGGCCACGCTGGTTTCATCGCTCGGAGGCGGGACGCCGCAGACGACCTATGCCGAAAACATGGGGGTCATGGCGATCACGCGCGTGTTCAGCACATACAACTTCATCATGGCGGCCGTTGTCGCCGTCATGCTCGGATTGTGTCCGAAATTCGGCGCCGTCATTCAATCAATTCCCAAGCCGGTTCTGGGCGGGATCAGCCTGATCCTGTACGGGCTGATTGCGCTGATGGGGGTGCGGATCTGGATGGATGCAAAAGTGGATTTTTCGGACGCGCAGAATCTGGTGGTGGCGGGCGCCTCGCTGATCGCGGCTACGGGGTTGGGGGTCAATGGCCTGACGGTCGCAGGGGTCAACATCGCGGGAATCGCGCTTGGAACGCTGCTGGCGATCGTGCTGAACGCGGGCCTGTCGATTGGGAGGAGGCGGGGTGCGCCGCGTTCCCGTTAGGCATTGTCAATGAACACGCCCGGGTTGCTCGACGGGCTCTCGAAGTTGATTGCGGCAAGCGGCGCCGGACGTCTCCATCATCTGCCCGAGGCGCTCACCAAGACGATGTTCATTTCCATTCTGCTCGAGGCCGTCGAGGACGCGCGGGCCAAGCCGCACTTCAATGTCGAGACGGCGGTCAACGACTTGTGGGTGAAGCTGTCGAAGGTGTGGCCCGCGCAGAATCAGGCCATGAACCAGACGCTCCAGCAGGTGACGAATCTGCTCAAGCAGATGCACGGCATGCAGAAGTCGGTCATTCAGAACATCCGCTGATCAGCGCCCGAAGCGGCGGAACCAGGTAAGCTGCCAGGCGTAGCCGGGGACGGTCGCGTCTTCGATCCGCGGTGAGCGCGGATTGTCCTTCACGTTGACGTAGACAGTCACGGGAACGGTCAGCGTGAAGGTGCTTTTCTTCCAGGTGTAGCTGATGCCGGGCTCGATCATCCCCGCGACGCCCGGACGCCTGAAGCCATCGGAGGCGCCGAACAGGTCGTTGACCGGAACGCCGGACAGGCGGTAGGCGAGAAGCGGGACGGGCCACCTGCCGCGCGTCCGGAACGACGCGCCGGCTTGCCAGACGTATTGGTCCGTCGATGAGTTCACGGCGGCTGAGCGCGGATTGGCGAGCAGAGGGAAGAACTGTCCCACCCGGGTTGTGTTCCGCGGATTCGCCATGTATCCGGCGGAGCCGAACAAGGTGAACCACTCCAGGTTCCAATATCCCTGAACGCTTCCGACGCCTGCCCAAGCCTTGTCTCCGGGCTGTATGGAGATGTCAACCGGCACTTCGCGTCCGTAAACCGTGCCGGTGGCTCCCGCCGCGCCGGTCGGGGCTTTCAGACCAGCGCTCACGGCCACGTTCCAGCGGTCGCCCTCGCGGGTCCGGAACAGCCAGTAGTTGGCGCGCAAAGTCATGTCGCCGAGGCCGCTGGCGCGCGTGGTGAGCCACTGGAGGTCAGTGGTTCCCGGCGCGGCGCGCCGCACGGCGAAGCTGTTCCAGACGAGCGGAACGCCCAGCGTCAGACTCAATTTGCGCGTCAGACCGCGGCTGATGTCAACGAAAAGCAGGTTTTGCGTGTTCACTGGGCCGAACGGGTCGAGTTCAGGGTACGGCTTCGTTCCTTGATAGTGCAGGTCCGAGATCGCGCGGCGGAAAATCGTTGTGACCTGCCACTCGCCGGGCCTGAGATAGGGTGTCGACCCGCCAAACACGGACGGGTTCTGCCGCTGGCAGATTCAACCTTGTCCGGAGGCAGGCCGGGCCAGCCACAGGATCACGACAATGACAGCCAGCCGCCCCAATGACATTGAGGCGAGTGTAACCGCAGTTGAGGGTCAAGGCAATGTTCTTGACGCATTAGTGCATTTTGATGATGGGAGAGAACTCTCGGTGAATCGAACGTAAGAAGCCTGGCCGTGACAAAACACGAGGCCGGGAGGGCGGGACGTGCGGTGGCGGTTGGCGGCGGACCGCCCGCTTACGCGTGCGGCTCGGAGACGACGATGTTGATGAGCTTGCCGGGGACGACGATGGTCTTGACGATCTGCTTGCCTTCAATCAACTGGCGGATGCGGCTGTCGGCCATGGCGGCGGCTTGCTGGTCCTCGCGTGAAGAGCCGTTGGGGACGGTGACGCGGCTGCGGAGTTTGCCGTTGACCTGAACGGGGATTTCGAGGGCCTCTTCGCGGGCGAGGTCCTCGTCGAACTTCGGCCAGGGCTGTTTGAAGACGGGGCCTTGGCGGCCCATGAGGGCCCAGAGCTCTTCGGCGGCGAAGGGGGCGAAGGGGGCAAGCAGCAGGGTAAGGGTGGCGGCGCACTCCTGCCGGGCTTTGCGGCTCATGCCGCTCTCGCTGGCCGAGAGTTCGTTCAACAGCTCCATGAGGGCGGCGACGGAGGTGTTGAAGTGCCAGCGGTTGTCGAAGTCGGCCGTGACCTTGCGGATGGTCTGATGGAGCTTGCGGAGCGCGCGCGTGTCGGTTTCGCCGGAGCCTTCGGCGGCGTCCGCGTTCCGGGTGACCCACTTGAAGAGGCGGGTGAGGAACCGGTACTGGCCTTCGACGCTCGACTCGTTCCAGTCCATGTTCTTCTCCGGCGGCGCGGCGAAGAGAGTGAACAGGCGGCAGGTGTCGGCGCCGTACTTTTCGACCATCTCGTCGGGGTCGACGATGTTGCCTTTGGACTTGGACATCGTCTGGCCATGCAACTGGACCATGCCCTGGGTGAAGAGGTTCTTGAATGGCTCGTCGACGCTGACGAGTCCGATGTCGCGCATGACCTTGCACCAGAAGCGGGCATAGAGCAGGTGAAGGATGGCATGGGTGACGCCGCCGATGTACTGGTCGACGGGGAACCAGGGTTCGACGGCTTGCTTCGAGAACGGGGCTTGAGGGTTGCGCGGGTCGACGTAGCGGAAGAAGTACCAGGAGGAGTCGACGAAGGTGTCCATGGTGTCGGTTTCGCGCTGCGCGGCGCCGCCGCACCGGGGGCATGTGGTGTTGAGGAAGCCGGGGAGCTGAGCGAGCGGGCTCCTGCCCTTGCCGGTGAACTGCGCTTCATACGGCAGGGTGACGGGGAGCTGATCGTCGGGAACGGGAACGACGTCGCAGGATTTGCAGTGGACGACGGGAATGGGGGTCCCCCAGTATCGCTGGCGGCTGATGCCCCAATCCTTGAGGCGATAAGTGATGGAGGCCTTGCCGAAGCCCTCGGCCTCGGCTTTCGCCGCCATTCGTTTTCGGGCTTCTTCGCTGGCGAGTCCGGACCACTCGCCGGAGTTTTCGACGACGCCGTAGTCGCAAAAAGCGGCATCCATCGTGGCGGCATCGGCGAGCGGACCATCCACGGGACGGATGACGGGCACGACGGGGAGGCCGAACTTGCGGCAGAACTCGAAGTCGCGCTCGTCATGGGCGGGCACCGCCATAATCGCGCCGGTTCCGTAGCCCCACAGGACGAAATTGCCGACCCAGATGGGGATTTCGGCTCCGTTGTAAGGGTTGACGGCATAGGCTCCAGTGAAGAAGCCGTCCTTGACGATGGCTTCGGGGTCCTTGCGGCTCTGGTCGTCGATGATGGCCTTGAGGCGGACAGCGAGTTCGCCGCGGCAGAGTTCCCTGGCTTTTGGATGTTCGGGGGCGAGGATGACGCAAGTGGCTCCGTAGATGGTGTCGACGCGGGTGGTGAAGACGCGGATTTTGTCCGTGGAGCCCTTGAGAGAGAAGTCGATTTCGGCGCCTTCGCTGCGGCCAATCCAGTTGCGCTGCATGGTGAGCACCTGCGCGGGCCAGCCGGCTTCGAGTTGGGCCATGTCGTCGAGGAGTTGCTCGGCGTAGGCGGTGATTTTCAGGAACCACTGCTCGAGCTCGCGCTGCTCGACGGGCGTGGATTCATGGCGCCAGCATCAGCCATCGACCACCTGCTCGTTGGCTAGAACCGTGGCGCACTCGGGGCACCAGTTGACCAGAGACTTCTTGCGGTAGGCGAGGCCGCGCTCCAGCATGCGAAGGAAGAGCCACTGGTTCCAGCGGTAGTACTCAGGCGCGCAGGTATTGACTTCGCGGTTCCAGTCGTAGGCGAAGCCGAGCCGCATGAGCTGCTTTTTCATGTGGGCGATGTTGGAGTGGGTCCAGTCGGCGGGGTGGAGGCCGCGCTTGATGGCGGCGTTTTCCGCGGGCAGGCCGAAGGCGTCCCACCCCATCGGGTGCATGACGTCGTAGCCCTTCATCCACTGGTAGCGGGCGAGGGTATCGCCGATGGAGTAGTTGCGCACGTGGCCCATGTGAAGCCTGCCGCTGGGGTAGGGCAGCATTTCGAGCACGTAGTAACGCGGCTTGGAGCCGTCGTTCAGGGCCGCATAAAGCGACGGGAGCGAGTTCCAGCGCTCGCTCCACTTGAGCTCGATTTCCTGGTGGTGATAGGGCTGTTCCGGCATAGCGACTTCAAAGCATCCACATTGCGCCGGTCGTCGCCGGGCTTGTCGACGGGCGTTTCAAGGACAAACGCTTTCCCCCGCAGTTTCGGATGGTTGAGGATCCGGCGGAAGCCCTCCAGCCCAATGTGGCCTTCTCCAATATTCGCATGACGGTCGAGGCGGGAGTTGAATGCGCCCTTGCTGTCGTTGGCGTGGATGAGCGGGACGCGGCCGAGTCCGAGGACGGCGGAGACCTGCGAAAGAGTCGCGCGGAGACCGGCATCGGTGGCGATGTCGAAGCCGGAGGCGTAGAGGTGGCAGGTGTCGAGGCAGAAGCCGGTGGGGAAGGGGAGGCGCGGGGCGGCGAGGCGGTCGAGTTCGCGGAGTTCTTCGAGGGAGCGGCCGATGGTGGCGCCGGCGCCGGCGGTGTTCTCGAACAGAAGAGTGAAGTTGGGGATTCGCAGGCCCTTGGCGGCCGACTCGAGCGAGGCGGCGAGGGTCTCGAGGGCGGCTTCGAGCGAGGGGTGGTCCTTGGCGGAGCCGGGGTGCATGACGAGGTAATCGGCTCCGATGGCGGCGGCGCGCTGGAGTTCGCCGCGGAAGGCAGCGACGCTTTTGGCTCGGATGGCGGCGTTGGCGGCGGC
>JACADU010000128.1 GCA_013388415.1 Bryobacteraceae bacterium | reverse complement strand
TCTTCGACCCGCGCAAGTACGACTTTTCCCGCGTCGGGCGAATGAAGTTCAACATCAAGATCCACGATAAGGCCGAGTACGCGCCCGATGGCTGGATCGAGGAGCAGGCGAAGAAGAACCAGACCACGAACCCGCTCGACCGCCGCACGCTCGACCAGGCAGACTTCATCCACACCATCCAGTACCTGCTCCGCCTGCGCCGCGGCGTCGGCGCGACGGACGACATCGACCACCTCGGCAACCGCCGCGTCCGCGCCGTCGGCGAGCTGCTCGAGAACCAGTTCCGCATCGGCCTGGTCCGCATGGAGCGCGCCATCAAGGAGAAGATGGCCGTCTACCAGGAGATGTCCACGGCGATGCCGCACGACCTCGTCAACGCCAAGCCGGTCATGGCCGCCATCCGCGAGTTCTTCGGCTCCAGCCAGCTTTCGCAGTTCATGGACCAGACCAATCCGCTGAGCGAGATCACGCACAAGCGGCGTCTTTCCGCCCTCGGACCGGGCGGTCTGAGCCGCGAGCGCGCCGGATTCGAGGTCCGCGACGTCCACACCACGCACTACGGCCGCATCTGCCCCATCGAGACTCCGGAAGGACCGAACATCGGCCTCATCTCCTCGCTCTCCTGCTTCGCCCGCATCAACGAATACGGCTTTATCGAAAGCCCGTACAGGCGCGTGGAAGACGGCCACGTGCAGGACGACGTCAAGGTGCTGAACCCTGGCGCCACGCACCTCAAGGTCGGCCAGGTCCTCAGCCGGAAGGAGATGGAGAAGATCCTCGAATCGAAGGAGGCCAAGGCCAATCCGCCGGAGTTCGAAGCCTACTCCGACTATCTCTCGGCATGGGACGAAGACAGGTACGTCATCGCCCAGGCCAACCTCGCTCTCGACAAGAACGGCCGCATCGCCGACGAACTCGTCAACGCCCGCAAGGCCGGCAACTTCTCGCTGATGAGCCGCTCCGAGATCCAGTATATGGACGTCAGCCCGAAGCAGCTTGGCTCGGTCGCCGCCTCGCTCATCCCGTTCCTCGAAAACGACGATGCCAACCGCGCCCTGATGGGATCGAACATGCAGCGGCAGGCTGTGCCGCTGCTCAGGGCCGACTCGCCGATCGTCGGCACCGGCATGGAAAAGGTCACCGCCCGCGATTCCGGCGCCACCATCGTCTGCCGCCGCTCGGGAGTTGTCGATTCGGTCGACTCCGAGCGCATCATCGTCCGCGTCGAAGGCAACATTCATGAGGGCCAGATGTCGCGCGAAGTCGGCGCCGACATTTACCCGCTCACCAAGTTCAAGCGGTCCAACCAGAACACCTGCATCAACCAGAAGCCGGTCGTGATGGAAGGCCAGCGCGTCCGCAAGGGCGACGTTCTCGCCGACGGCCCGTGCACCGACCACGGGGAACTGGCCCTCGGCCGCAATGTTCTGGTGGCCTTCATGCCCTGGCGCGGCTACAACTTCGAGGACGCCATCATCGTCAGCGAAAAGCTCGTCAAGGATGACTACTACACCTCGATCCACATCGAAGAGCTGGAGATCGAGGCCCGCGACACCAAGCTCGGGCCCGAGGAAGTCACTCGCGACATCCCCAACATCAGCGAGAGCTTCCTGCGCAACCTCGACGAGAGCGGGATCATCATCATCGGTTCCCGCGTCAAGCCCGGCGACATCCTGGTCGGCAAGGTCACGCCCAAGGGCGAGACGCAGCTCACGCCCGAGGAGAAACTGCTTCGCGCCATCTTCGGAGAAAAGGCCGGCGACGTCAAGGACGCTTCGCTCTACTGCCCGCCCGGCATCGAGGGCGTCGTCGTCGACGCCAAGGTCTTCTCGCGCAAGGGCGCGGATCTCGACGAGCGCTCCAAACGCATTCTCGAAGAGCAGATCGAAAAGCTCCACCGCAACCTGGAGGACGAAAAGCGCATCCTCAACGACGAACGCGCCAAGCGTCTCGAAGCCCTCTTCGAGGGCAAGGAGTTGCAGGCCGATCTGCACGACGAGAAGACCAACCGCAAGCTCCTGGCCAAGGGCGTTCCGCTCACCCGCGACGTCCTCGACAAGCTCCGCAAGAGCGACCTGAAGCGCATGCGCATCAACGCCAAGGATCCGCGCATGAACGAAGCCATCGACGAGATCGAGGAGCTGACCTCGCGCCAGATCATGGTCCTCGAAAAGATCACGCAGGAGAAGATCGCCAAGCTCCAGAAGGGCGACGAGCTGCCTCCCGGGGTCATCAAGATGGTCAAGATCTACGTGGCCATGCGCCGCAAGCTTTCCGTCGGCGACAAGATGGCCGGCCGCCACGGCAACAAGGGCGTCATCAGCCGCATCGTCCCCGAGGAGGATATGCCCTACCTCGAGGACGGCACGCCGGTCGAGATCATCCTCAATCCGCTCGGCGTTCCCAGCCGCATGAACGTCGGACAGATCCTGGAGACGCACCTCGGCTGGGCCGGCCTGAAGTTGGGCAAGAAATACGCCACGCCCGTCTTCGACGGCGCCACCGAAGCCGACATCAAAGCGCAGTTGGAGGAGGCCGGTCTGCCAACCTCCGGCAAAGTCACCCTGTATGACGGCATGACCGGCATCCCGTTCGAGCAGCCGGTCACCGTCGGCGTCATTTACATGCTCAAGCTGTCGCACCTGGTCGACGACAAGATCCACGCCCGGTCCATCGGACCGTACTCGCTGATTACGCAGCAGCCGCTCGGCGGCAAGGCGCAGTTCGGCGGCCAGCGCTTCGGCGAGATGGAAGTCTGGGCGCTCGAAGCCTACGGCGCAGCCTATGTTCTTCAGGAACTGCTGACCGCCAAGTCCGACGACGTCTACGGACGCGCCAAGATTTACGAAGCCATTGTCAAGGGCGAAGCGGCCGCCGAACCCGGCGTGCCCGAATCGTTCAACGTGCTCATCCGCGAGCTGCAATCGCTCTGTCTGGACGTGCAGCTCATCCAGAAGCCAAAAGAAGACCTCGAGACCGCCCGCGCGGCCGACTAACAGGAACCGGAAAGCAACAGGAGGCTCAACATGATGTATCGATCCGCACCCTATGAACGCACGAGCCTGATGGCGGACTTTGACGCCATCGGCATCAGCCTGGCATCTCCTGAGAAGATCCGGTCGTGGTCCCACGGCGAAGTCACCAAGCCCGAAACGATCAACTACCGAACATTCAAGCCCGAGCGCGACGGATTGTTCTGCGCGCGCATCTTCGGCCCGATTGCCGACTGGGAGTGCTTGTGCGGCAAGTACAAGCGCATGAAGCACCGCGGCGTCATCTGCGACAAGTGCGGCGTTGAAGTCACTCTTTCCCGCGTCCGCCGCGAGCGGCTCGGCCACATCGAACTCGCCAGCCCGTGCTCGCACGTCTGGTTCTTCAAGGGATTGCCGAGCCGCATCGGCTACCTGCTTGACATCACGCTCAGGGACCTCGAGCGCGTCCTTTACTTCGAAGCCTTCGTGGTCGTCGACCCTGGCGAAGGCACCGGCTTGAACCGCGGCGAAGTCATCACCGACGAGCGCAAGCGGCAGCTCGACGTCGAGTTCCCCGGCAAGTTCGTCGCCATGATGGGCGCCGAGGGCATCCGCGAACTGCTCCGCAAGATCGACACGGCCGCCCTGTCGGTCGAGATCCGCGAAAAGATGAAGACGGAGCAGTCGCAGCAGAAAAAGCTGAAATACGCCAAGCGGCTGCGTGTGGTCGAGAGCTTCCGCAAGAGCGGCAACGAGCCGCAGTGGATGATTCTCGAAGTGCTGCCGGTCATTCCGCCTGAGCTTCGTCCGCTGGTTCCGCTCGACGGCGGGCGCTTCGCGACCTCCGATCTCAACGATCTCTACCGCCGAGTCATCAACCGCAACAACCGGCTGAAGAAGCTCATCGACCTCCACGCGCCCGACGTCATCATCCGCAACGAGAAGCGGATGTTGCAGGAAGCCGTGGATTCGCTGCTGGACAACGGCCGGCGCGGGCGGGCCATCACCGGCAGCAACAAACGGCCGCTGAAGTCGCTGGCCGACATGATCAAGGGC
>JACADU010000150.1 GCA_013388415.1 Bryobacteraceae bacterium | reverse complement strand
TTGGGGGGCGGTTCTTATGACGCGAAGGAAATTCCTCACCGGAGTTGGCGCGGCGGGCGCGGCGGCCGCCTACCCGCTCCTCATTGAACCCGCCTGGTTCGAAGTCACGCGGACTCAGGTCAGGCTCGCCGGCACTCGCAAGGGCAGGTTCACGGTCCTTCATCTGAGCGACTTGCACGCGGAGTTCAAGGACCCGTTCTCCCCGCTGGTTGACGCCATCGAGGCCGGTTTGCGGGCGAACCCGGATCTTGTCTGCGTCACCGGAGACTTCGTCTCATTGGGGTCGGACGTCGACCAGCGGCGGTACACAGCGGCGTTGCGGCGGTTGAGCGGCGCACGTCCCACCTTCGCCTCCCTCGGAAATCACGACGGGGGGCGCTGGACTCGGGAGCACGGCGGCGCCCGCTCGAGCACTCTCGTCCGCCGGATTCTCGAGGAGGCCAACGTCGAGTTGCTCCTCAACCGGGCCAGAACCTTTCAGGTCAACGGCTGCGAGTTCGTCCTGGCAGGCGTCGGCGACCTCTGGTCCGGTGAAGTGAGTCCCGGACCGCCGTTCGACATCCGGCCCAATGGCCGCCCCATCCTGCTGCTCGCTCACAACCCGGACAGCAAGGAGCTGCTTCAGCGGCATCCATGGGATCTCATGCTGTCCGGGCACACGCACGGAGGGCAGGTGATCATTCCCTTTCGAGGTCCTCACCTTGCCCCCATTCGCGACAAGCGCTATGTGGCCGGACTGGGATCCTGGGAGGGGCGCCAGATCTTCGTGTCGAGGGGCGTGGGCAACTACCTGCACGTGCGCTTCAGATGCAGGCCCGAAGTCTCGATTCTGGACGTGGAGGTCGGCTGAACAGCTCCATGACCGGTTGCCCTTCGCCAGGACTGAAGCGGGTGGGCTCGTGACCAGAAGGCGGCTGCTGTTTGCAGCGGGGGCGCCGTTGGCCGCGGGCGCTTACCCTGTCGCCATCGAGCCAAGCTGGCTCGAACTGACGGTCAACCGCATCCATCTCGGCGGGCGGCAACGAGGGTTTCTCCGCATCCTTCAATTGACCGACCTCCATGCCTCGTTCGAGGTTTCACTCGCGCTCATCGAAGAGGCGATCGGCATGGGGCTCGCCGCCAAACCTGACCTTGCCTGCCTGACGGGCGATTTCATCACCCGCGGCTACAGTTACCGGGAACGGCCCTATGCCGACGTGATCCGCCGCCTGAGCAAGGCGATGCCGGCTTTTGCCGTATTGGGAAACCACGATGGCGGCGGCTGGGCGCGTTTGCGAGACGGGCACGAAACCACGGCCGAGGTGCAGCGCCTGCTGGAATCGGCCGGAGTGCAACTGCTGCACAACCGTTCCCAGACGGTAGAGGTACGAGGAAGCAAGTTTGAGATGACTGGTGTCGGCGACCTCTGGGCCGATGAGGTTCTGCCGGACCGGGCGTTCAAGTTCGTTCAGGCCGAGTGGCCGGTCGTTCTTCTGGCGCACAACCCGGACAGCAAGGAGATCGTCAGGCGGTTCCCATGGGATGTGATGCTGAGCGGCCACACGCATGGCGGGCAGGTGGTCCTGCCGGCCGTGGGCCCGTACTACGCGCCTGTCAAAGACAAACGCTTCATCGCCGGTCTGAAACGGTGGGACGGGCGACACATCTATGTCTCGCGCGGGGTCGGCAGCCTGGCTCATGTGCGCTTCATGTGCCGTCCGGAGGTCACGATTCTGGACATCTCCACCGGTGAGGCAGCGCGCTGAGCCTGCTCAACGCTCTCTGATCCGGATGTTGCGGAAGGAGACCGCTGACTCGTGATGCTGGAATGCGATATGGGATCGGCGAACGGCCATCCGTTCGAGCATCCGCGCGGAGTTGAGCCGACTGGCGGCGAGCGCCGCCGTCAACTCCGCCGATCCGAGAGAGTATGCCAGCACCCGCACGCCGTTGATCCAGTGTTCGATCCGATTGCCGTCGACGACGAGACGCGCGGTGTTCCATGCGCCGGCAGCCCGGGCTTCCCTCGACGACGGCGCCAAATAGTTATACAGCGCGCCCGACACGTGGAGCGGCGAACTCCTGCCGGCCGCGCTCTCGTCGTCGACAAGCTGGAACTCGAAACCGAGCGAGGTCTCGTGGGTGATGCCGTTCTCGAGGTTGTCGGACGCCCACTGTTGGATCAGGTACTTGATCCCCGTGTTGGCGCCGGGCGATACGCGCCACTCGAATTCGAGTTCGAAGTTCTCGTACGTCTCCGCGGTCCAGAGGTCCGTCTGGAGCCTGGCTTCTGCGTTCGAGTGCAACACGCCATCCTGGACGTACCAGCTCACCGCCGGGTCCGTCTTCCCGGATGGGGATCTGAAGTTCATCAGAGTCTGGCCGTCGAAGAGTGTCTGCCATGCCGCGGCGGCAAGCAGGCACAGTGCGGGTAAAGTCACGTCACTTCCATTCTTGCGCAGGGGAGAAGACGCTCATGATCTCGGCGACCATCGCCTCGCGGGAAGGGAAGCGGGTCTCGTCGTAACAGCCGAGCGGATTCTCCACCGCGTTGACGAGGCACTTGTTGCAGTAGGTGCAGGGGCGCTCCGGGCGGTCTTTCCCCGCCTTGAACTGAAGCGGCAGGTCCGGGTTCGCGATGAGCGAGCGCGCGATCGAGACGGCGTCGCACCTGCCCTCATTCAACGCCTTTTCAATGAAAGAAGCCGTCTGGAATCCGCCCGTGCAGATCACCGGGATCGAAACCGCCTTTTTCACGGCGTGCGCATCGGCGAGGTTCACGCCCTCGATCACCTTGCCCGCCTCCTTGTTCCAGCGCTTGCGGAAAAAATCCGAAGTGAGCTTTCCGCGGAAGAAGATAAAGTTGCGAAACGTCTTTGTCCCGCTCGAGATCATGCTGTCGTAAGTCTTGACCAGCGCATCGATGGGAAGGTCGCCGGCTGGGTTGCGCGGATGGGGGAAGAACGCGCCTGAGGAGACATGGATGGCATCAACGCCCGCCTGTTCGATCCACTTGCAGACCTCCACGGACTCCTTGATTGTGTTGCCGCGGCTTTCGCCCGTCACCATGGCGTTGGCCATTTCCGTCGTCGAGAGCTTGACCTGAAGGTGGAAGTCCGCGCCCACGGCGGCGCGGATGGCGGCGATCACCTCCAACAGGAACCGCGCCCGGTTCTCGAGCGGACCGCCATACTCATCTTCGCGGTCGTTGATCGCCGACGAGAGGAACTGCGTGAACAGATAGCCGTTGGCGGCATGAAGTTCGACGCCGTCGAGTCCGGCTTCGCGGGCGCGGCGCGCGCCCTGAGCGAAGTAGCCGATCACCTCCTTGATTTGCGGGATCGTCATGCGTTCAGCTTCGAATCCGTGCAACGGGTCGGGCTTGTCTGTGGAGGAAAGCCCCTTCTCGAATTCGATGCCCTGCACGTCGCGCTGCCTGCCGCCGTGGCTCAGTTGCAGGATGAACTTGCAGTGGTGCTCGTGAACCCGCTTGCCGAGCTCGCGCCAGAAGGGCACGCGGTCGTCCCGGTCGATGGTGGCGTAGTTGGGCACAATGCGCCCGCGGATGTGCACCGGCACGAAGGAGCTCACGATTGCTCCCACGCCGCCCTTGGCGAACTTCACCTCCCAATTGATGCGCGTCTGCGTGCCGGAGCCGTCGTAATTGTCGAACCTGCCGCTCACATTGGAGCGGAAAATGCGGTTCTTGACTGTCAGGTTGCGGAAAATGAGCGGAGTAAAGATCGGGCTTGGCATGGCCGGTCACTCCACTTTCTTCCACGGGTGGAAAGCGTTGGCGACGCCGTCGAGCGCCGGCGACAGGGCGGGGAAGTGGCGGCGCAGGACATGGAGCATCGTGGTGTTTTTGATGTGATCCATGCCGAACTCCGTGTAAATCTCCGGCCGGAAATCGCCGGTGAAGAAACGGTCCGACTTCAGCCGCCTCGACGCCATCAGGACGAAAATGCGAAACGCCGTCTCGGAGAAACCGAACCCGTCCGGCAGCGGTTCCGCGTATAATCCCGTCATCAGGTCCACTGACTCCAGGTCATTGTTGTAGACCCGGCGGATCTCTTCGCACCAAACGGGATTGTCTGTGAGTTCTTCGAAGCTCTTCACCGGCTCCATGCGCAGGAGCCTGCGGAAGCGGTTGTAGCGCGGAACACCGCGCTCGCGGTCGCGCAGGATATCGACCGCCGCCAGGTCGAGGCGCTCTCCGTTGTCGCGCAGCAGGTTCTGCAAGTGGCGCGGGTAGTTGTGCAGCCGGATCGCTCCGGGGTACATCCGGCCAAACGAGTAGAACAGATCGGTATAGGAGAACCGGTCCCGGACCTTGAGTCCTTCTTTGCCCGAGACCGCCGGCAATTCGAGCAGAGCGAGCACTTTGTCATCGGCGGCTGAGCGGATGGTGAAGTCGTCGGGCATCAGCGCGTGCATCCGGTAGACGGAGACGAACTCCTCTGTCAGCGAGTAAGGCGCTGTGTGGTGATCCGCCTTCGAGCCGACGATGCCGCCGAGCAGTTCGGACTCGTCGAGGAACTTGAAGACCTCCTGAAGATCGCCCGTGACCCCGTTCCAATTGGTGTTCATGGCGAGCTGCGTCGTCGGGTGCGGGAGAATCGCCGGGGTCCACTCGATGGTGTGGATCTTCGCCATCAGGGCGCCATTAATAAGGCGGGCCTTGTTGTAGAGCCATTCGTCGGTGGCGGCGGGATAGAGGTGATGCAGGTGGTCGCACAGGTAATTGTGCTCGAGGGCGAAAAGGCCGTGGAGCATCGAGAGCCCGATCCAGCCATTGTCGGTGAATCCGGTGTTTTCGGTTTCCGTGGCAGGATCGACCGGGATGCGGCCGTCAGGCAGGACGTGGATCCGGCCTTGGAAGTAGGTCCGGATGCCGGCTGCCGCGGCGGCGTCGGAGCCGTATATGCTCGACCCGTCCCACCAGTGCGAATTCTCGTTGGCGTAGGCGGGTGGACGGTCCGCGGGCTGAGGCAGGTCGGGCACGGAAGCGGGGACCTTCATCTCGCCTCCGGGCCAGTTGTCGCCCTGCGGCAAGGGGATGGTGTGGAATTCCGTTGCCGAACGCTTGTGCACGAACCAGTCGTGGACCATGAATTGGATCCAGGAGGCGGCCATCAGGTTCAAGATGGTGGCCGGCTGGAAGGAGGTCCTGGTCATCAGTTCGAGCGAGACAGTCCGAGGACTCGGCTTCATCAGATTGGCCGTGTCCGGGAACGTTTCCGCAAGGGAGAAGTTGCGGCCGAAGCGGCGTCCCGCCGCCCCCATGTGCGGGCACTTGAGGTCGTTCCACGTGCCATCGAAGGTTCGCGCCTCGCGGACGTTGGCGTCGACCGGCCCGTTCCATTCGGCGAGCGGCGGATGCTCGGTGTCGTGCAGGTTCTTTTGGCGGAGCTCGTTGCGAATCTCGATAAGACGCGGCACAGCGAGGAGGCGCGGCAGTTTCCACCACGGCCGCCGGTGCTGTAGAAAATCTCCGATGCGTGAAAGAAGAGAGGTCCCAGTGTTGCCCATTAGGTGAAGATAGACCAAACGGTGAAGAAATGGAAGGGCGGGGCGAATGCAGTAAAATGTCAGACCTCGACAGGGCGCCACATTCAATGAAGACTTCACGCAGACAGTTCACGCGGACGATTCCAGCGCTGGCAGCCCCGGCTGCGGCGCTGCCGGCGCAAGAGGCGGGCGCCGGCGGAACGCTGGCGCTTTCGGATTTCCAGCCCAAGAGCATGCTGGTGGTGCCGGAGCACAAGGTGCCGCGAGCCAGGTATCCGGTGATTGATGTCCACACTCATGTGGGCGGCGCGCTGCGGCAGACTGCCGGCGCGGGGCTGAGCGTCCAGCAGATTGTGTCGTGGATGGACGAATTGAACATCCGAACGATGATCAACCTGACGGGCGGCTTCGGCGAGGCGCTTGCGCGAAACGTGGCTGGACTGGCAGCGAAGCACCCCGGCAGGTTCCTCAACTGCACCGAGCCGGCGTTTCAGCGAATCCGCGAGCCGGGCTACGCGCAGTGGCAGGCGGACGAACTCGGTCGGGCGAAGCAGGCGGGGGCGGTGGGTCTGAAGATCCTCAAGAACCTTGGCCTTGTTGTTCGCGAGGAGGGCAGGCAGGGGCCGCTGGTCAAGGTGGACGACGCGCGGTTCGACCCGATGTGGGCTGCCGCCGGCAAGCTCGGCATGCCGGTTTTCATTCACACTTCCGACCCTGACGCGTTTTTCACGCCGATTGACCGTTTCAATGAGCGTTGGGACGAACTCGGCAATCACCCGAACTGGTCCTTCTACGGCAAGGATTATCCGCCCAAGTCCGAGCTGCTGGCGGCTCGCAACCGGGTGATCGAGCGGCATCCGAAAACGACCTTCGTGTGCCTCCATGTCGCCAACCATCCGGAGAACCTCGACGACGTGACCGGCTGGCTGAAAAGGTATCCAAACATGCATGTCGAAATCGGCGCCCGCATCGGCGAGCTTGGCCGGCAGCCGCGGCGGGCGCGCCGGTTCTTTGAGGAGTTCGAAGACCGGATTATGTTCGGCACGGACGCGACGCCGGATGGCAAGTCTGTCCCGCAGCAGGACCTCACGCCCGCTCTCTACCACATCTATTTCCGGTTTCTGGAAACGCTGGACGAGTATTTCGATTATGCCCCCAGCCCAACGCCGCCGCAGGGGCGGTGGCGCATCTATGGGATCGGGTTGCCGGACAGAATTCTCAAAAAGCTCTATCACGACAATGCCGCTCGAATTCTTGGTCTGCGTGCGCTTTAGGCCGGCGGCATGAAAGCCTCTCGCCTTTCCAGCTTCGGATTGCGCGCCGCGGCGCTCGTTCTGGCGGCGCTTCCTTCGATTGCGGAGTTCCGCGCCGCTTCCGTGAAGGTCGACATCACGCCGGACAAGCCGCAGTGGCTGCTCGGCTATGCGGCGCGCCAGTCGACCGGCATCCACGACCGCATCCACCACCGCATCGTGGCGATGGACGATGGCGAGAAGCAGTTCTTCCTGGTCTCATCGGAGATCTGCCTTGTCTCCCCAGCCGAGTATGACCGGGTCGCCGCGGAGTTGGAGAAGAAAACCGGGATCCAGCCGGCGCAATTCTGGTGGACAGTGACGCACACGCACTCTGCGCCGGAGGTTGGGCCGCCTGGTCTGGCGGCGGCGTTCCTGGGCGAACGCTATACGCATGCCGTCGATCCGGCGTACACGGAGATGGCCGAGCGGTCGCTCATCGAGGGCATCGTGGAAGCGCGAGGCCGTCTTGCGCCCGCGCGTCTCGGCTTCGGGTGGGGCTACTCAATGGCGAACATCAACCGGCGGGCGCGCGACGTCGAAGGAGAGACCTACCTCGGGCTCAACCCCGACGGGCCGGCGGACCGCCGGATCGGGCTCCTCCGCCTCGACAGGCAGGACGGGAAGCCGCTCGCGCTGATCGCCAACTACGCCATGCATGGGACCGTGCTGGGCCAGCAGAACACGCTCATCAGCGGAGACGCGCAGGGCATTGTCGCGGAGTATGTGGAGCAAAAGACCGGCGCGCCCATGCTCTACATCAACGGCGCGGCCGGCAATCTCGCGCCGGTCTATACCGTGCAGCCGGATCCGCGCAGCGGCAGGTTGAGGCAGTTTCGCGCCCTGCTTGGCGAGAGGATCCTCGAGGCCAGCCGGGCGGTCATGAGCACGAGCGCCGAAGTGAAACTCACCACCGGCGCCATCACCGTCGAGACGCCGATGAAGAAGGGCCTGATCCCCCCGGCCGAACTGAAACAGTATTTCCCCGCGGCGTCCGGCGGGCCGGGCATCGTCCGTCTGCCGGTCCGCTTTCTGCGGATCAACAATGACATCGCCATCTGGGCCGCGCCGCTGGAGCTTTTCTGCGAAATCGCGATGGCCGTCCGGGAGCGGTCTCCATTCCCGCATACTCTGTATTTCGGC
>JACADU010000149.1 GCA_013388415.1 Bryobacteraceae bacterium | reverse complement strand
TCGCCTGTTTCCGAGGGCGACGTCATCTTCGCCCCGGCAGGCGTGCCCCACGGCATGAATAACGACTCCGATTCCCCGCTCACCGTCCTCACCGTCTTTGCGCCGCCGCCCTCCGGCAAGTAAAACTGATAAGGCAGTGCTTCGCCGGACGTTCTTACAGTCACTGGCTCTCGCCCAACCCCAGCCGGGGCCGCTCGAAACCGTCTTCGGCGAGCTCGAGGACCGCGTCTCCGGCTATCTCGGCGTTCACGCGCTCAATCTCGTCAACCGGGAAACGCTCTCCTACCGCGCTGGCGAATGGTTCCCCATGATGAGCGTGGCCAAGGTCCCGGTGGCGATGAAGATCCTCATGCTCATCGAGGCGCGCATCCTCGAGCTCAACCAGATGGTCAAGGTTGAGCCCGAGGAGTTCTCCCTCGGCAACGCCCCCATCAACAAGAAGTATCCCCAGGGGTTCGTCTGCACCGTTCGCCAGCTCCTGGAGTGGTCTGTCAGGGACAGTGACAATACCGCCCACGACGTCCTGTTCCGCCTGTGCGGCGGGCCATCGAACATCCAGCCCTACATGGATCAGCTCCGGGCAGCCATCCGCATCAACCGCACCGAGAAGCAGCAGATTCAGGACTTCAACAGGGAAGGAATCCGCGCGTTCGAGGACGGGCGCGACTGCGCCACCCCTGCCGGTCTCGTCCGCGCGCTCGAAGCCATCGAGCAGCGCGAACTCTTCAGCGAAGAAAACATCGCCCTGCTGATCGACCTGATGACGAAGACGCCCTCCGGCGCCTCCCGCATCAAGCTGATGCTGCCCAATTCCGCCCGCGTCTACCACAAGACCGGTTCGGGCGGCGACAAGGACGGCTTCAACCTCTGCACGAACGACGCCGGCGTCTTCCGGCTCGCCAACGGCACTCCCGTCGCCATCGCCGTCATGGTCAAGCATTCCCGCCGCGACCTTGCCACCCGCGAAGCCGCCATCGCCCGCTCCGCTTTCGAAGTCTACCGCCACTGGAACAAGGGCTAGATCCGGCTGGGATCGACGACGATCAGATCCTTGAAATACTTCCTGTACACCCCGCGGTCCCGCGTGATCAGACGCGAAGCTTGGCTGCTTGCATGCGCGCCGATCAAGAAGTCCGTGAGAATTCGATCACGCCTTCTCTCAGTCCGGCGGTACCCAAGCCATGCCGATGCGGCTGCCCACATGGCTTGCCGTGAAACTCGCTCCACCAGGATGCTGTTCTCCAAGAGAAAGCGGTCGCAATCAGCTTGGGATCGAAACTGTCCGCAGAGCTCCGCGTAGACCGGATCGCAGATCACCAGTGAGCCCCCGGCGGCAGCCGCCTCGATAGCGGCGAGGGAGCGCTCGGCAAACTGGTCGTCCGGGATCAGGATATCGAGCAGCACATTTGTATCGAGCGCCGTGATCACAGCTTGCCGCGCACCTCGTCCACGTACTCATCCACGTTACGAAAGCCCGTCTTCCGCGAACTGACGGCGCAATAACCCTTCCACGCGCGCAACGGCAGCCTGGAGCTGCGTTTGCGGAGCAGGATCTGGCCGCGTTCCACGGAAAACTCAACCTCGGTATCAGGCCCGATGCCGAATCGTTCGCGAATCTCCTTGGGAATAGTTACCTGACCTCGCTCTCCTACTTTCATACCCTCAAGTATGACAGACAGGTATGCCCGTCAGGGCCTGAACCAGAAGACGCCCTGGGCGACGATCTCGGCCGGCCCGGCCATGTGAAGCTCTTCGCCCTCCTGGCGAAACTCCAGCGGTCCGGCGAGCGTATGGACGGTGACCGGGCTTTCGACAGCGCCGCGCGCCAGCGCCGCGGCGGCCGCGCCCGTCGAGCCCGTGCCCGACGACATCGTGAAGCCCGCGCCGCGCTCGAAGAACCGCACGTCCAAACTGTGGCGGCCGAGCACGCGAACGAAGCTCACATTTGTCCGGTTGGGGAACTGCGGGTGGCGCTCGACCTCCGCGCCCAGCGCCTTCCAATCGAACTCGAAATCATCCACGAAGAAGGCGCACTGCGGATTGCCCACCCACAGGATGGCGCACTCCCTCGCGCCGGCGCTGGTCGGCAGCATGAACCGCAGATGGCCCTCCTCGATCCGCGGCACGCCCATGTTCATCTGAAAGACGAAGCTCAATCCGTCGCGCGAAACCATCCGCAACTGCTTGTCGCCTCCGCCGGTGCGGATCACCATTTCGGGATCCGCCTTGCCGGCGTTGATCAGGAACGCGGCCGCGCAGCGCGTGCCGTTGCCGCTCATCTCGACCTCGCCCCCGTCGGGGTTGAACAGCCGGATGCGCGCCGGATCCTCGCCGCGCCGGGCCTCCACCAGCAGCCAGCCGTCGGCGCCAACGCCGGCATTGCGGTCGCAGATGGCGGCCGCGGCACGCTCAAGTAGTTTCTCGTCCGGCGCGTCGCTCCGCCAGGTGAGCAGAAAGTCGTTCCGCGCGCCGTGCGCCTTTTCGAATGGGATCTCGATCATTGTGGATATTTCCCTTGAATATGCCGCCAGATTTCCACCGCCCGCGAGCCGGGAGCCGTGAAAATTCTGACGCGTTCATAGCGCCTTGATCCGTTCCTCATTTTGCCCATCGCCTTCGAGACGCGGTCGCCTTCGGCGCAGACCGCCCAATCCTCCCAGAGGAACAGGTCCGGGCGGGCCACCGCGGCGCGGAACATGGCTCCATCGCCTTCGTGCAGCGACTCGCGGATCGGGATTCCCGATTCGCGCAGAATGCCTGCCGGGTCGCCAAAGCTGAGCAGAATGCCATCGCCCGACCTGTAGCGCGGCTTAAGGTACTCGCTCGCGGCGCGGGTCCACGCCTGCCGCGCTCCGCCGTTCACCTGCGCCTCTTTCCAGCACAGCCAGTTGTCCATCCGCGGGTAGAAGATCCACGGTGACAGGCACGCCGCCGCCAGCAGCCCGGCCCAGATGCCTCTGATGCGCTCATGCATGACCGTCGCCAGGGCCGCAACGCCGAATGCCGCCACGGGCAGTGCTCCCAGGGCGTAGCGCGTGTTGTACCAACTGTTCGGCCACAGGTTGGGCACGTGGACAGGCGTCCCTGAAGAGTGCAGGCTCGTCACATAGAACAGCGGGACGGCGCCCAGCAGAAGCGCCGCCGCCCACTGCTTCCTCAACAGCGCGGCGAGCAAACCGGCCGCGCCGAGCCAGGCCAGCGGCGCGCCAAGAACACCCTCGGCCGCGGTCCGGTAGTAAACGAACGCGGCCGGCCAATCGTGATAGCCGGGGTATTTCGTCCCTTTGTTGATGGCGAGAGCCGAATACTCGCCGCGGTAGAACTCGAGCGCGTCCGAGTAGAGGTACTGATTGTGGGCCAGCCAGAACAGCGGACCGAGGGAGGCGAAGAAGCCGAAGACGAGCGCCTTCCGCCAGCGTCCCTCGCCGCCCATGAGCAGGACGGCCAGCGCCGCCGCGGGGAGCAGGAACCAGACTTCGTAGCGGGTCAGCGCTCCCAGCGCCAGCGCGAGACCGGCGCCCGCCGCGGCCCATCCGCTGAGGCTGTCGCGGAAGAGCGCCAGGAAGTAGAGGGCCAGCGCCACAGCGGCGAGCGAATAGGGCTCGGTCATCGGCGTCGCCTGCAAGTAGAGCAGGTTCGGATTCAGCGCCCAGGCGGCAGCGCCGGCCGCGGCGGCCGGCGTCGAGCCGAACATGCGCCGGCAGGCGAGAAAGAAAAGCCATGCGCCCAGCGCGTAGACGATGGCGCCGGGGATGGCGCCGGCCACTCCGGTCCGCCAGAGGCCGTCATGCATCGCGAACGGGAGCATGACGGCATGAGGCAGCGGCAGCCAGACCGTGCCGAATTGCTCGTAGCCGGGAACGCGCGAATCCGTGATCCGCCGGGCGATATTAAGGTGCGCTTCCGCGTCGCCATACGCCAGAGTCGATCCCTGCAAGTAAAAGCCCCACGAGACCACCGCCGCCAGCGCGAGAAGCGCCGCCAGCAATCCCAGCGCGCGGCCGGACTTGCTAGATGGCCGTGACGTGGCAGAGATCGGCGAAGCGCGTTTCGACTTCGTCCCGCGTGAGCGTCCTGAAGCGGTCAACGCCAAACTCCTCGCAGCAGAAGCTGCCCATGACGCAGCCATAGACCACGGCCCGGCGCAGCACATCCTCGTTGTGCCCGTCGGCGTTCTGCGACGCCAGGTAGCCGATGAAACCGCCGGCGAAGCAATCGCCCGCGCCGGTCGGATCCTTCAGCGTATCCAGAAGGATGCCGGGGATCCATGCGTAGCCGTAGTCGGTGAACAGGATCGCGCCGTATTCGCCGCGTTTGATCACCAGCAGCCTCGGTCCCAAGGCGCGAATCTTCGCGGCGGCGCGCTTCAGATTCCGCTCGCCGGAAAGCTGGCGCGCCTCGCTGTCGTTGATCAGCAGGAAGTCCCACCCGTGCAGAGTGACCAGAAGCTCGTCGCGATAGCTCTGAATCCAGTAGTTCATGGTGTCGCCGCCCACAAGCCGCGGCGAGGTCATCTGATTCCGGACGCTTCGCTGCAATGACGGCTGGATGTTGCCCAGCATCAGGTAGGGCTGCTTGCGGTAGATCTCCGGCAGCTTTGGGTCGAAGTTGGCGAAGACGTTCAGGTCGGTGGCGAGCGTCTCGCGGTCGTTCATGTCGTCGCTGTAGACGCCGGCCCAATAGAACGTCTTGCCGGGCACGCGCTCCAGGCCCTCCAAACCGATGCCCCGCGAATCCAGGAAGGCGTAGTCCTCGTGGGCGAAGTCCTCGCCGACGATGCCGACGATGTTGACCCGGGTGAAATAACTCGCCGCCAGCGAGATGTAGGTGCAGGCTCCTCCGAGCGCGCGCTCGACCTTGCCCGCCGGGGTGGTCAGTCCGTCGTAGGCGACGGAGCCGACAACAACAAGTGACATTGTTTTACATTGTAACCACTGGGCTCACTATGGAAGAGACGCTGCGGCGATGGTTGCCGCTTTTTGCCATTCAGGTCTACACGCTGGCGCTGCACGTGTGGATCGCGCGGCGGGTGAACCGCCGCTGGGTCACGCTGTGCCTGATTGCCGCCAGCGCGTGGATGATCGTCATGCCGCCGTTCACGATGAAGGTGGACGGGGCGCGGGTGTCCTCGCCGGTCATCTCCTGGCTGATGGCCAGCACCCTGTTCTGGGTTCTGGTGGTCACCTCGGTGGTTCTCGCGCTGCTGTTGTCCCGCGCGGGCCGGCCGTTCGAACCGGGCCGCAGGCGGTTTCTCGCCCAGGCGATTCCAGTCGCCGGGTTTGCTCCGGTTGCCATGGCGGCGGCCGGGGCGGTCGCCGCCCGGAGAATCGACGTCATCCAACGCGACCTGTTTCTGCCGGGTCTGCCCAAGGATCTCCACGGCCTTCGCATCGCCCAGTTGACAGATGTTCATTTTGGGGCCTTCTTCGGGCCGGCGGACTTGGAGCGGGCGGTGGCCATGGCGAACGAATGGCGGCCGCACGTCACCGTGTTGACCGGCGATCTCATCACCCGGTTCGGCGACGATCTCGACGGCTGTCTCCGCATCCTGTCGAGGCTGAAGGCCGAAGCCGGCGTTTTGGGCTGCCATGGCAATCACGAACGGTATGCCCGCTGCGAAGCTCTGGCGACGAGGGAAGCCGCGAGATTTGGAATGCGCCTGCTGCGGCGGGCGAACGAGACGCTGCGGTTCGGGCAGGCGAAACTGAACCTGGTGGGTTTTGACTACCAGTCGCTGGGGACGAAGTACCTGCCTGGCGCGGAGTCGCTGATCGTGCCGGACGCGCTGAACGTGCTGCTCCAACACAACCCCGACGTGCTGCCGCGGGCGGCGGAAGCCGGCTTCGCTCTCACTCTCGCCGGTCACACCCACGGAGGGCAGATCAACCTCGAAGTCGCGGGCACGGCGTTCAACATGGCGGCCATCTATACGCCCTATACCCGGGGGTTGTACCATCACAAGGGCTCCGCCTTGTACGTCAGTTCAGGGCTGGGAACGGTCGCTGTTCCGGTGCGCCTCGGCGCGCCCCCGGAGGTTTCGCTATTGCGCCTATGCGCCGCCTGATTCTCGCCGATCTGCATTCCAATCTGGAGGCGTTGAACGCGGTCCTGAAGGATGCCGCGGACCAATATGACGAGATCGTCTGCTGCGGCGACGTGGCAGGCTATGGCGGGAGTCCGAACGAAGTGATCGAGTGGTCCCGGGCGAACTGCAAGACGATCGTGCGGGGCAACCACGACCGGGCGTGCGGAAAGGACGGCAACCTGCTGGACTTCAACGAAAGGGCGGGGGCGGCAGTGATCTGGACGCGGGACAGTCTGAAGGCGGCGAACTGCGAGTGGCTCTCCGCGCTCCCGCCGGGTCCGCTGGTGTTCGACGACTATGAACTGGCCCACGGCTCGCCGCTGGACGAAGACGAGTACCTGATCGTGTCCTACGACGTCGCTCCTCTGAGCGGAGTGATCATGCGGCCGGTTTGTTTCGTCGGGCACACGCACGTGCAATCAGCATGGGAGTGGAACCGCGGCGGACTGCGGCAACTGCCGGTTCCCAGGAAGGAGCGCGAGCGGGTGATCGAGCTGGCGCCGGACAGGATGTACCTGATCAATCCGGGCTCGGTGGGGCAGCCCCGGGACCACGACCCGCGCGCCGGCTACGCCATCTGGGATACGGCGCACCGGACGCTGAAGCTGAGGCGGGTGGAATACGACATCAAGTCGGCGCAGGAACGAATTCGCGCCGCCGGACTACATCCCTGGCTTGCCGACCGGCTGGCCTTCGGCCGCTGAGGCCAAGCCGGCGAGGACCTTCGCGGCGGCTGCTTTTCCGATGGCCTTCTCCAAAGCAGTCCGTTCCGCTTGACGGACCCCTTCGAGGCTGCCGAAGGCCTTCAGCAGCCGGGCGACGGTCTTCTCGCCGACGCCGGGGATCCGGGTCAACTCCGAGGTGAGCGTCCGCGCATCGCGGCGCGAGCGGTGGAAGGTGACGGCGAAACGGTGGGCTTCGTCGCGGATCATCTGGACGAGGTGAAGCACCGGGGAATTGCGCTCCAGCCAGATGGGCTCGTCTTCCTGGCCGAGAACGTAGAGCAGCTCCTCGCGCTTGGCAATGGCGGCGAGCGGCTGGTTGAGGACTCCGAGGCTTTCGAGGGCGTCCGCAGCGGCGTGCAACTGGCCGATGCCGCCGTCGATCAGGACGAGGCCGGGCATCGGCTTGCCTTCTTCGAGCAGGCGGCGGTAGCGGCGGGTGACGGCCTCGCGCATGGAGGCGAAATCGTCGCTGCCCTCAACGGTGCGGATGATGAACTTCCGGTACTCGGACTTCTTCATGCGGCCGTCCTGCCAGACGACCATCGAGGCGACCTTGTCCGTGCCCTGGATGTGGGAGATGTCGAAGCACTCGATGCTGCGCGGCGTGCCGGGGAGCCCGAGCGCCTCTTCAAGCGCCTCGGCGATGGCCTTGGACGAGGGTTTCAGGACGCGAAAGCGCTGCTCGAAGCTCGAACGGGCGTTGGAAGCGGCAAGCGCCAGCATCGCCTTCTTCTGGCCGCGCTGAGGAGTGTGGATCTCGACCCTACGGCCGCGCTTTTCCGAGAGGAGTTCCTCGAGGACTTCTCCGTCGTCGAGCTCGATCGGCACGTGGATGATGGAGGGGACAGGTTGGCCGGTCGAGTAGACCTGCATCAGCAGGCTCGAGAAAAACTCCTGTTCGTTGAACTCGCCGAGGTCTTCCCAGAAGAACTCGCGGCGGTCGACGATGCGGCCGTTGCGCAGGTGGAAGAGGTTGACGGCGACGAGCGGCGGCTCGGCGTGGAATGAGTAGATGTCGGTGTCGTCGCCGGAAGCGGCGGCCATTTTCTGCTTTTGTTCGAGCTCGGTGACGGTGCCGATGAGGTCGCGCAAGGCGGCGGCGCGTTCGAACTCGAGGCTCGCGGAGGCGGCGTTCATGCGGTCCGTCAGCTCGCCGGCGAGGTCCTTGAGGCGTCCTTCGAGGAAGAGGCGCGTGTCCTTGACGGCGCTCTGGTAGGTCTCGATGGTGGTGAGCCCATCGACGCAGGGCCCGTGGCAGCGGTGGATGTGGTACTCGATGCAGGGGTGGGAGTGCTTGCGGCTGAAGTCGATGCGGCAGGAAGGGATTTTGAAGGTGCGGTGGATGAACTTGACGAGGCGGTGGGCGAGATTGCCGGGGAAGTAGGGTCCGTAGAATGAGCCGTCCTTTTTCAGGCGGCGGGTGACGTAGACGCGCGGCCACTTCTCGTTGGTGAGCTGAATGTAGGGGTAGGTCTTGTCGTCGCGGAGAAGGACGTTGAAACGCGGCTGGTACTGCTTGATGAGGTTGTTCTCGAGGGCAAGGGCCTCTTTCTCGTTGTCGGTGAGGATGTAGTGCAGATCCCAGGCTTCGCGGACGAGGCTGCCGGTCTTCGATTCAGCGAGGCGCTCCTCGCTGAAGTAGCTGCGGACGCGGTTTCGCAGGCTTTTCGCTTTGCCCACATAGAGGACCTCGCCCACGGAGTCCTTGTAGAGGTAAACGCCGGGCAATGCCGGAAGGTTGGAGGCGGTCTCGCGAAGATGGTCCAGGCGGTCTGCCATGACGGCGGGCTTTATAATTTGATTGTGGCACGCGCATTCTGGCTGCTTCTGGCAGGGCTTGTGGCGATGGCGGCGGAGCCGCCGGCCGCCCCGCCGAAGGAGCAGCCGCCGCAAGAGCACGCCTTGCCGGAGGAAGAGGACGAATCGGCCAAGCCGAAGGAGTACGTCTTTAACCCGATTCAGGCGGAGAACGAGCTCAAGGTGGCGCGGTTTTACATGAAGCGGGGGAGCGCGAAGGCGGCGGCGCTCAGGTGCGAGGAGGCGCTGAAGTGGAATCCGCAATCGGCGGACGCTTATCTGCTGCTGGGTGAGGCAAGGGAGAGGTTAAAGGACAAGAAAGCGGCTGCCGAGGCGTACAAAAAGTACTTGGAGATTGCGGGCGGCTCCAAGGGCGCGCCGGAAGTGAGGAAGCGGCTGGAAAGGCTGGGCGCGAAGAGCTGACGGCTCAGTCGCCGCGCATGGCGGAGACGGGGTCGATGCGGGTGGCGCGCCGGGCGGGGATGTAGGAGGCGAGCAGCGCGACGGCGAGCAAAAACGCGGCGACGGCTGAAGCTGTGCGCGGATCGCGGGGGTCGACGCCGACGAGTCTTGCCTGAACCATCGTCGCAGCCCAGATGCCGGCGGCGAGGCCAATGGCGAGGCCGGCGAGGCAGAGAACGAGCCCGCCGCGCAGGACGAGGCGCGTGACGCCGCCGGGAGTGGCCCCCAAAGCGACGCGGATGCCGAGTTCGCGAGTTCGTTCCGCGACGGAGTAGGCCATGACGCTGTAGAGGCCCGCGGCGGCAAGCAGTAGAGCGATGAGGGCGACAGCGGAGAGGAATCCGGAAGCCAGTTTCTCGGCCATGAGCCCGGCGGCGATGTATTCGGGGAGGGGAACGCAGTGGAAGCCGCCGAGTTCGGAGTCGATGGCGGCGATTTCGCGGCGGACGGTGGAGGCTGCCCCGGCAGGGCCGCCGGACGTTCTGACGTAAAGCACGGTCGGGAGCCCGACATTGAAGTACTGCTGGAAGGGCAGATAGAAGTATGGGAAGGGGCGTTCGGCAGGGTGGTGGATGCGGCTGTCGGCGGCGACTCCCACAACCGTGAAGGTCCGTTGGTTGATCCGCACTTTGCGTCCGAGGGGATTGCCGCCGGAGAAGAAACGTTTGACGAAGGTCTGGTTCACGATCATGACGTCGGGCTGCTTGCGGACGTCGCGCTCGGTGAAGTCGCGGCCATCGAGGATCGGGATGCGAAGGGTGTCGAAGTAGCGCGGAGAGACGATGGAGCGCTGGATCTGGACTTCGGCGGCGTTGGCGGGGAGATAGCCTTCGATGACGAGATCGTGCCAGGGGTGGCTGCCGGCCCAAAGGGGGACCTGGTCGGCATAGGCGGCGGAGATGACGCCCGGGGCTTCGGAGAGCCTTCGATGGAGGGTGGCGAAGAACTGCTCGGTTTTTGAGAGGTCGTAGGAGGAGTCAGACAGGTAGAGCTGGGAGAGGAGGACGCCTGAAGGATCGAAGCCGAGGCGCAAGCGGCTGGCGTTGGCGAAGCTCTGATAGACGAATCCGGCCGCGACAAGGGCGAAGGAGGCGAGGGCGACTTCGCCGGCAACGAGCAGACTGCGGGCGCGGTGGGTGCTGCGGCCGGAAGACTGGCCTTTGCCGTCGTCCTTCAGCGCGTCGTTGAGGTTTATGCGGAAAGCGAGGATGGCGGGAACGATGGAAGAGATGACGGAGGCGGCGACGCAGGCGGCGAAGATGAAAGCGGCGATCCGCCAGTTGATCTCGAGGCCGACGGCGAGGGGGAGTCCGGTGGGAGGCAGAAGCAGGCCGGCGGCGTCGCCTGCCCAGAGGGCAAGGGGGATAGCGAGAGCGCCCGCGGCGAAAGAGAGCAATAGGGTTTCGATGGTGAGCAGGCGGACGAGCCCCCAGGCTCCGGAGCCGAGCGAGAGGCGGATGGTGAATTCGCGGCGGCGGGCCATGGAACGGGCCAGCAGCAGGTTCGCGATGTTCGAGCAGACGATGAGCAGGACGAGGAAGGAGAAGGCGAGAAGCATCCAGAGGGGCTCTCTCAGAACGGCTCCGACCCCGTAGTGGAGTTGGTTGATTGGCGACAGAAGGCCGGAAACGCCTTTGACAGCCGGGGGCGCGACGGCGTCCATCCGCGCAGCGACGGCTTTGACCTCGGCATCCGCCTGCGGGACAGTGGCGCCGGGCTTGAGGCGGGCGAAGACGTTCCAGCCGCGCGAGCCCTTCCAGGTAAAGGCGGCGTCATTCTGCGAGCCGAGGCGGACGGCCATAGTCCAGGGGATCCAGATGTCCAAGGAGACGCCGGAAATCGTGCCCTGGAACGCAGGCGCCGCGACTCCGGCGACCAGCAGCTTGTGGCGGTTGACGAGGATGTGCTTGCCGATGAGCGCTGGGTCGGACTGAAACTCCGTGCGCCACAGCCTGTGCGAAATGACCGCGAGGGCGTAGCCGCCCTTGCGGTCGAGGATTTCGCCCGGGCGGTAGAGGCGTCCGATGTGGGGTTGTACGCCGAGGGTATGGAGCAGATTGCCGGAGACGAGTTCGCCCCAGATGCGCCGGGCGTTCGCGCCTTCGCCGAGGGTGAAGGGCCTCAGGTTGGCAATGGCAACGCCCTGGACGAGCGTGAGATTGTCGCGATAGCCGAGATACTCGACGGGCGAGACTGTCTCGATGTTGCCGGTCGGCATGACGGATTCGATTCCCACCAGCGTTTCCGGGTTGGAGCTGCCGGGGATAGGCCACAGGAGCGTGCGTTCGATCCAACAGAAGGCGGCGGTTGTGCAAGCGAGTCCGGCGGCAAGGGTGCTGATGGCGAGCAGGGAGAACCCTGGCGCGCTCTGGAGCGCCCTGAACGAAAACCGCAAGTCCTGGAAGATCGATTTCATGGCTTCGCGGTGATCATGGCAATCGGGAGACCACGGCGGAAAGCCACGATTGCAGAGTTTTCGAAGACGGCGGCCGACCGCTTACGGATCCCGCTATCCGAATTCGAACACCATTCTAGGGGATTTCAGCAGACAACTGCTCCAGATGGGCCAGACCACTCCCATACGGACAGTGGCTCAAAAAGGCGCCGGAGGCGCGCCCGCCTTGGAACGGTGGACATGGTTAGCGCTGGTGGCGGGACGCCCACTGCCGTTTCATGGTGGACAGGACGCGGCTCAGGCCCTTTTCAAAGTCGGGGAAGAGGTCGATGTATTGCCATTCGGAGCGGATGGCGCGGGGCACTGGGCAGTCGTCGAGGCGCAGCGGGATGAAGTAAGTTTCATCGAGGGGGATGTTGCGAGCGCAGTCGATGGCCATGCGGAGCTCGCGCTGAAAGGTTCCGCGTTTTCGGAGAGAGTTGCGGGAGAGGCAGGCGAGAAAGAAGTCGGACGAGTCGATGGCGGATTCGATGGTGCGCTGCCAGGAGTCGCCGGGGCGGAGGCGGCGGCGGTCGATCCAGGCGCTGAAGCCGGCTTCATTGAGGCGATCGGCGAGTTTGGTGGCGGTGCAGCGGTCTTCGGAGGCGTAGGAGATGAAGACGCCGGGGCGGCGGTCGCCGCCGAAGCAGAAATGGCCGCCGGGGCTCGAGTGGAACTCCCCGAGGCCGCGGACCTCCAACTGCGGGTGTTCGGTCAGGAGGAGGCGGAGGAGGCGGGCAAGTCCGCGGATGCCGGTCTGGTTAGCGGCGGCCACGGGGCTGGCTCCTCTTTTTGGGCCCGGCCTGGAGGAAGATGGATTTCCTGACTTGGGGAATGAGTTTGCCCAAGCCGGGGAGAGTGACGCTCTCGCCTCGAGCCAGGCGGCGGGCGATGCGCTCGACAGTGCGTTTCAGGTTGTCAATGTTTTCGGGTTCAACGAAGCCCTGCTGTTCGACAAGATGAAAGAAGTCCTTTTTTTCCATGGTGATGTCCTAGCTGATCCCTACTGGTTGCTGGCGCGCTTCTTGCGGTCAACACGGCCGCAACAGCGCTTGAACTTGAGTCCGGAGCCGCAATGGCAGGGGGAATTGAGGCCTTGGTTTGGGGCGGCAGGGGGCGGAATTGGGTTTGTTTCGCCGGTTGGCGGGGCGGCGGCTTGGGGCTCTGGTTCGGGCTCCGGTCCGGGCTCGGGTTTGGGGAGAGAATTCAGCAGCTTGAGGGTTTTGTCG
>JACADU010000188.1 GCA_013388415.1 Bryobacteraceae bacterium | reverse complement strand
GGGATCGTAGCTGGCGCGGATGCGCTCCAGCAGCGCCTGATAATCGACGAATCGGCCGTCGAAGCCGTTTTCGATGAGACGGCGGAGGACGGCGACGGCGAGGTGAGTCTTGCCTGTGCCGGGTTCGCCGATGAAGAGCAATCCTGGCGGGTCGCAATTGGGAAAATCGCGCACATAGCCGGCAAGCTGGGTGGTGATGAGGCCAAGCTCGGCGGAGCCGCGCAGGCTGAAATTGTCGAAGGAATCGTTTTGGTAGTTGACCGGGATGCGAGCCCGGTCGAGGGTTCTGGCGGAAGCCTCCTGAGCCGAACAATCGCAGCGTCTGGCGGCGGACAGACCCTGTTTCTCGACGATGACCCAACCGCTGCCGCCGCAGCGCTCGCACTGGCTTCGCACAAACCCCATGGTACTCTCAAAGAGAGCCACCCATGACCGCCGAAGCAGCCCGGGATTCATTGAAACAGAGGGGGATCCGGCTCACGCGTCAGCGGCAGCTTCTCCTCGAGCTTCTCGACAGGACCGGAGCGCACCTGGATGCCGAGAGCCTCTATCAACTGGCGCACCAACGGGATCCGAAGCTCAACAGAGTCACGGTCTACCGCACGCTCAAACTGCTCAAAGAGGGCGGGCTGGTGGACGAGCTGGACCTGATGCACTACGGCGGAGACCAGCACTATTACGAGACGCGGACCAAGCAGGAGCACGCCCACGTGATCTGCCTGAGGTGCGGGCGGGTGGAAGAGTTCTACGGCGATCCTCTCCAGCGGCTCAGGAGACAGGTGGAGAGCCACTTTGGGTTTCAGGTGCTGATCGCGCGGACCGAGATCGGCGGCTACTGCGCGCACTGCCAGGTGTTGCGCGCGCAGGAGATCGCCGAGGCGAGGCGCGGCTCGGGCGAGGACGTGGAACCGGCGGCTGTCCCGGCGGGCGACGAGGGCGAGCGCAGACGCCGGGGCGCGCGGGGCTGAATGATACACTGTTAGTCAGAGATCATGAGACGCCTGATCTTTTGGGAAGTCTCCCGAGGCAGTTGGCAATACGATATCGTGGTGGGTCTCATTCTGGCCTTCATCTTCCTCACGCCGCGAGAGATCTTCAAGGATCAGCCCCGTCCCCTCAGCATCGTGCAAATGGCCCCGGGCAGCGGGCTTCACGCGTTCTGGATCGAACCGGCGCTGCTCGATCCAATCCCCGAGGCGCAGAGGGCGCGACAGGCGGCTCAACTCTTGACCAAGAGATACGGAAAGGCGATGAAGGTTCTGCGCGTGGAGCCGGTGTTCGATTCCAGCGAGACGCAGCAGGGCTACATGGCCATCGTTGAGCCGTGAATCGTCGAACAGTGAAACCGCACTTCTTCTTACTGATAGCCCTGGGCGCCGCGTTCGGCGCGTCCGCGGGCGACCTGAATCAAACACTGGCGAGGATGGACCAGGCTGCCGCCGGGTTCCGCGGGCTCACGGCGAAGATCAAAAAGACCGATTACACGGCGGTGATCAAGGAAGCGGCAGAGGAATCGGGCAGGATCACGATGCGGCGCCCCAAGCCGCGCGATTTGAAGATGTTAGCGGAGTTTTCGGCGCCCGAGGAGCGGGCTGTGGCCTTCGACGGGCGCAAAGTCCAGATCTACTATCCGCGGATTCTGACCGTGCAGGAGTACGACCTGGGCAAGCAAAGCTCGCTGATTGATCAGTTTCTGGTTCTGGGCTTTGGATCCACTTCGGCGGAACTTCAGAAGACCTACGACATCAAATGGACAGGGGAAGAGCTGGTCAACGGCATCAAGTGCGACCGTCTGGAACTGATTCCAAAGAGCGAGGAGGCGCGGCAGCACGTGCGGCGCATCGAGATATGGGTGTCCGCGCAGGATGGCCTCACCCAGCAACAGAAGATTCATCAACCTTCGCGCGATTACAAGCTGGTCACCTACAGCGAAATCAAACTCAACCCGCCGCTCAACGACGCCTCGACGAAGTTGAAGCTGCCCAAAGGCGTGAAGAAGGAGACGCCGCAAAAGTAAGCAGATGAGTTCTACTTCCGCCCGCACCGGACAACGGCTTGCGTTTCTGGACTGGACGCGGGGATTTGCCGCCCTGATCATGCTCCAGGGCCACGTTTTCCATTCCTTCACGCACAAGGACCTGCGCAACTCCGACACCTACATCCTTTCGCAGTTCATCGGCGGGCTGACTCCGGCGGTGTTTCTGTTCCTGACGGGGGTGACGCTGGGGTTCCTGATGGACTCTTCGATGAAAAAGGGCCTGTCGCCGATGGGGCGCGTGTGGCACGCGATGCGGCGGTCGGGTTTTCTGCTGTCGATGGCGTTCCTGTTCCGGCTCCAGATGTGGGCGTTTTCGCTGGGCAAGAGTCCCTGGACAGACCTGTTCAAGGTCGACATCCTGAACTGCATGGGTCTGGCGGTAATTGTGCTGTCGCCGCTGGCGGTGTTTGAGACCCGGGAGCGGGTGCGGTTCGCGCTCATCACGGGACTGGCGAGTGCCTGCGCCGCGCCTCTGATCGCGATGCAGAATCTCGCCCACATCCATCCGTTTGTCAGAGCGTGGTTCGTGCCGGATCCGAATTTCTTCGCGTTTTTCCCCTGGGCGGCGTTCGTGGCGCTTGGCCTGAGCGCGGGCAGCGTCCTCCGGCTGGTGGAGGACAAGGACATGCATCGCGTGATGCAGTGGGCGACGCTGGTGGGGATGGGAATGATTGTTGGCGCGCAGTATTTCTCGAATCTGCCCTTTTCGCTTTACCCGCAGGTGGACTTCTGGGTGAACAGCCCGGCGCTGATCCTGATCAAGACAGGCATCATCCTGGTTCTGGCATCGTTCGCATTCCTCTGGACGCGGTACTTGAATCCGGGCGGCTGGAGCTTTGTCCGGCAGGTGGGAACGACATCGTTGCTTGTGTACTGGGTTCACACCGAGCTGGTGTACGGGAGCTGGTTCTGGCCATGGAAAGAGAACCTGAGCATCGGGCAATCGGCGGCGATGGCGGTATTCATCATCGTGTTGATGGTGGCGCTTTCGGTGGCGAGGACGGGGTACAAAGGCTGGCCCGGGGCGATGGTCTGGCTGAAGCAACAGTGGAACGCCCGGCAGTTGCAGGCGGCTCCGCAACCGGCTGGCGACTAAAGAATTGTCCTGGAATCACGATGCCAACCGCTCCTTTGCCGCCGCGTCTCCGCCACCGCTTCTGAGCCACGACCGATAGGGAGTTGGCCTGGCACATGCGGCGCGGCCGTTTTCTGACAGGCCCTAATCATCGCCGGCGGCGGGGATGGCCGCGCCGGGGCGCGTTTTCTCGGCGCCGGAATAGAGCAGATAGGGGCCGCGGCTTCCATTGGGCAGGATGGTCTCCTGATCGGTTCTTGCCTGCATGAGCTGCCGGGGAGTCAGACCGGCGGCCCCGGCGAGATTGGCGCCGCGGAAGTCGGCGCCGAAAGTGACCGCTCCCTGAAAGCGGGCCCCGTCGAAAGTCGAGCCGGCCATGCGCGCGCCGCGGAGATGAGCCCCGCGGAAATCGGAGTTGCGGAACAGCGACTTCAGCATCAGAGTTCCGGAGAGGTTGGCCTGGCTCCACTTGGATCCGGTGGCGTCGCAATGAGCGATTTCGGTGCTTTCGACGACCGCCCGGGTGAAGTTGGCCGAGCGCAGGTTGACTCCATTCAGCCGGCTGAACTGGAGCCTGGCGTGATACCAGAGGGTTTCCTCGAGATTGGCGTCGGCAAAACGGCACTCGAGCAGGACAGCCTGGTGAAACGCCGCCTGCGGCAACGCCGCTCCGCTGAACTCACAGCGCGAGAGCCTGGACTCCATCCACCGGGAACCGGGAGCGCGGGCGTTGGTGAATGTCGTCGTCTGGAAGACCGCTTCGCAGAGGCTGGCTGAGGAGAGGCTGGCGTCATTGAGATTGCAGCGAATCCAGAGGGAGCGGGTGAGGTCGCCGGAGGAGAGGTTGGCGAAGGGAATGCTGCACTCCTCGAGTTCGGCGCCTTGGAGCCGGACCTGTTTCAGGTCGGCGGCGGGGGCGGTCCAGTTTCTGAACAATGAGCGCTCGAGTTGGGCCATGGGCTCGCGCAGACCCTCGATGAGCAGACCGGCGGGCTCGAAACGCCGCCCGCCCTCCTTGCCGGCGAGCCAGGCTTTGTGAAGGCGAAGCCCGTTGCGCCACTCATCGAGCGGCGACGGTTCATTGACAGAGCTGGGCGGGCGGGCGAATGAGCCCACGTCTTCGGAGGCGGATTCGGCGTCCGGCTCTTGATCGGGAGAGGAGAGCCACACTGTCATCTGTCTGACTTATCGGCGAGAAGCTGCGGGTTTCGAATGAAAGCGCCGGAGCGGGCGGCCCGCCGCGTGGCCTAAGCTGGGAGCTTGGATTCTTTGTATGGGATTGTGGATCAGCCAGTACCAGGGGCGTCTCACGAGCGCCGAAGAGGCCCTGGAAGCGCTTGAAAGCGGGCAGCGCGTCTTCATTCACATGGGCGCGGCGGCGCCTCAGGCGCTGATCAGGGCGATGTGCGCCCACGCTGGACGTTTGAGGAACGTCGAGGTGCTTCACTGCATCACGCTCGGACCGGCGCCGTACACCGAACCTCAGTACGAAGGGATCTTCCGGCATAATTCGCTTTTCACCGCGGCGAATACCAGACGAGCGGTTCAGGAAGGGAGAGCGGACTACATCCCAGTTTTTCTGCACGAAATCGAAGGATTGTTCACCAGCGGAGCGATGCCGATCGACCTTGCCTTGATTCAGACGGCTCCGCCCGACAATCATGGGTGGCTCAGCCTCGGACCCGGGATCGAGATCTCCCTGACGGCGGCAAGAACGGCGCGCCGGCTGATTGTGCAAGTCAACCGCAATATGCCGCGGACTTTCGGCGATGCGGCGGTGCATGTGAGCCAGGTTCACGCCATTGTTGAAGCCGACGAGCCGCTTCCCGAATTCGATCAGGGTGAGGTCACGGACATTCACAGGGCGATCGCCGGACATGTGGCCGAGCTCGTGCCGGACGGGGCGACGATTCAGGTGGGTGTCGGGGGCATTCCGGAAGCTGTGCTCCAGAGGCTGCGCGACCACAAGGATCTCGGCGTCCACACGGAGATGTTCAGCGACGGGCTGATTCCGCTGATCGAGTGCGGGGCGGTGACGAACAAAGCGAAGACGCTGCTGCCGAACAAGGCGGTGGTGAGCTTCGTCCTTGGCAGCAAATCGGTTTACGATTACCTGCATGACAACCCGCTGTTCGAGTTCCGGCCGAACAGCTTCGTGAACGACCCGTATGTGATTGCGCAGAACGACCGGATGGTGGCCATCAACTCGGCGCTCGAGGTGGACCTCGGGGGACAGGTGTGTTCGGATTCGATCGGACCGGTTCCGTTCAGCGGTTTCGGCGGGCAGGTGGACTTCATCCGTGGCGCGGCGCGGTCGAAGGGCGGCGCGCCGGTCATCGCGCTGCCGTCGACGGCGAAAGGCGGAACGGTGTCGCGAATCGTGCCGACGCTGAAACCGGGGGCGGGGGTGGTGACCTCGCGGGCGGACGTTCACTGGGTGGTCACCGAGTACGGGGCGGTGAATCTCCATGGCCGCAATTTGCGGGAGCGGGCGGCGCTGCTGATCTCGATCGCCCACCCGGCATTCCGGGAGGATCTGGAAAAGGCTGCGGCTACGCTGTTCACGACGCGGCGCTCGTGGGGCCAAGGCGGCGCCGGCGACTCCCGTTGAGCCGGCTGGATGTCCGCGCGGAGCGTGCCGCTCAGTCAATGAACCGGCCGGTTTGGCTCCAGCGCCGGCCCCTCAGACGCTGACGACGGGGCAGTGGGACTGCCGGATAATCGAATAGGCGTTGGCCCGGATGCGGCCGAAGACGCCGGCCGCCGAGCCGCGGCCGATGACCAGCAGATCGGCGCCCCACTCCTGCGCCATGCGGCAGACAGTCGAGGCGGCGTCGCCGCTATCGATGGACAGCGGAGCGCTGATGTCGAGCCGGCTCAGAAGCGCGGCGACTTCTTCTCGAACGGCCGACTCGATGTGAGTCCGCCAGTCAGGATCGAAGTATTCGCCCGCCTTGCCTTCCAGGTTGGGGGTGGCGTGAACGATCTGCAACTCGGCCCCGGCCATCTTGGCGAAGCGGCCGGCCCACATGAGCGTGCGCTCCGACTGCTGGCCAAGGTCGATGGCAACGGCGATCTTGTTCCAGTGGCAGGCTTGCGGCGTCGGCGCCTCCAGGTGAACTCCGGTCCAGACAGGGCAATCGGCGTCGTGCAGCACCTTGGCGGTCACCGAGCCGAGGATAAAGCGGCGGAACGGCCCGTAGCCATGCGTAGGCATGACAATGAGGCCGGCTTCGATCTCGTGGGCGAGGGAGACGATCTCCTCGGCGGGATCGCCTTCGCGCACGACGCGATCGACGAAATCGGCCGGCAATTCCTCGGCCAGAAAGGCGTCAAGATCGGCGCGGACCTGTAGCGCGCGGTTGGCGATGAGCTCCTCGAGAACGGTCCCCCCCACTTCCATCGCGCCAAACTCGTAATGCGGAGGGGGCAGGACGTGCAGCAGCGTGATGCGGCTTCCGAATGCCCGGTGCAGCGCCTCCGCGTACCGGGCGGGGCCTTCCGATCGTTCGGAGAAATCGATGGGGACGAGGATGCGGCTGAGCGGCATGGCTGGGTCCTCCCTGCTCCGGTATCTTATCGCCCCCGGTCACTGCTTTCCAGCGGTTTGCGCGAGTCCGAGATCGGCGAGGACCTTCGGCGATTCCTCCTCTTGCGCCAGGATCTTGTGGCAGGTGTCGCAATCCTGAGTGATCGTGCGGTCGCCGGCCGTGGCGCCACGCTCGTCATGACAGCGGAAGCAGCCGTCGAAGTCAGTATGGCCGATGTTGTTGATGTAATAGCCCCATTTCACGTTCATGTCCGGGAACACGTTTCTGCTGAACGCGGCGAGGACGGCTTTGGCGCTGCTTTCAACGGCCGCCCGCTTTGAGCTCATCACAGCCGGATGGTTTTTTTCGTAATACGCGATGAAGCGCCTGGGCACCTCGGCGAGAGCCTCCGCCTCGGTCTTGTAGTCCTGCTTCATCACTTCAAGCGCGGCCTTGCGAACGAAGGGAAGGCTGCGGTCGACTTCGTTGGCCAGGAGCGCCTTGTCGATGGCGCGCTCGGGCAGGTCGAAACTGTGCGAGGGCCGCGTGTGACAGTCGATGCATTCCATGACGCGCACCGGAAGCGAGCCGGGCGAGTCGCTGCTGTAGCCTTCGGCCATGTAGATCCGGCGCTCATTGCCGCGGCTGTACTCGACCCAGGGGATCTTCGTGCGTCTGGGATCCGAGTGGGCGTAGCGGATCTCAACGCCCGGTCCCATATGCGCGCCGTGAATGCCGCGATAGCCGTTTCCGCCGCCGATGTGGAGCAGGAGGACGGTCTTGAGTTCCTTGGTCTGCTCGTCGTCAGTGAAGCTCGACCTGACGCGGATGGCGTCGCCGCCGTACTTCTGCGGCCAATGGCAGACTTCGCAGGTTTCACGCGCGGGGCGCAGGTTTTCGATCGGGGTCGGGATGGGACGAGGATAGAGGTTGAAGGCGACGCTCACGACCTGCCACGAACCGGAGATCTTGCTCTTGACAAACCAGTTGGCGCCGGCTCCGATATGGCACTCGACGCAAGCCACGCGCGAGTGCGGGGAATTCTGGTAGGCGGTGAATTCCGGCTTCATCACGGTATGGCAGGTCTGGCCGCAGAAGCTGACCGTCTCCATGTAGTGCATGGCCCGGTAGGTAAATTGGGCGCCGATGACGATGTTGGCCAAAGTCGTGACGGCGATGAAGGCGAGCAGCCTGCGGAAGCGGGGGTTGGAGAGGTCGAGCGGAGGAAACACCTCGGGCAGCGCGCCGCGGTTTCGCTTTTTGTAGCTCCAAATGCCTAGGGGAATGAGTGCCAGACCGGCGAAAAAAATGGCCGGAAGCACCATAAACTGGAGGATGCCGAGATAGGGGTCCCTGGCGCTGCCGCGGATCATGCTCGGCAACAGGATCAGCCAAAGCAAACCTCCGGTGGTGGTGAGAACCACCCCGATCAGGCTGATCCAGTTGCTGGACAAATAAACGAATGGCGCGAGCCAGCCCCTCATCGGCATATTTCCGACTCCTTGGCGCTTTCAGGCGAACGATCAATCTCCATGCCGGCCGTGATCCTCGCTCACTCGCGGGCTGAAACCCGTGATCCAGGCGGGGTCCATCGGATAGACTTCAGGGTCAAAGATAACACTGTAGAAGTGCCAGATGACGATGGCGGCCGTGGCGAGCACGGCTTCGTAGAAGTGAATCACGCGGGCGAGATCGATGGCGACCTTCGGCAGGAAAGCGAGCGTCCAGTTGTTGAACCAGAGCATGAGCCCGGTAATCGCCATGATGGCGGTGCCCCAGATGAGCGCCCAGTATTCGATCTTCTCGATGTAGGAGTGAGCCGACTGCCGCGGCCTCTCCTTGCGGAGGCCGAGGCGCCAGAGCGTTCCCTCGACGAGTTCGCGCAGGTCGCCCCAGACGGGCAGCAGTTCGCGCCAATGCTCGCGCAGGACACGGTTCACGACCAGCGTCACGATGTGGAGAATGGAGGTGGCGATCAGGATCACGCCCGCGGTCCGGTGGACTGTGCCGCGAAGCGGGTAGTTCCCTTCGAAGGCGACGACGGGCCGCGCCCACCAGTGGTCGGGATAGTGGAGCGCAAAACCGGTGTAAGCCAGGGCGATGAAGCTGACGGCGAGCAGCATGTGCTGAATCCGCTCCATGCGATGCATCCTGATGTGCGTCTTGTCGACGGTGCGAAAGACCTGCATGGGCAGTTCCCTGCCCTGAAAACGCATGGTCGCCAGCTTTCTGACAAGATCTCCGGCATGATGGACGAACATGAAGCCCAACGTGCCGGGGATGACGAGCAGATAAAACCAGGTGGCGTAACCGACCCAGGGGACGGCGGCGTTCTTGTTCTCCACCTCATGGACAGGCCCAAGGGCGAACCTGCTTCCGGCGCCGGGATGGCACTTGCCACAGGTGGCGGCGAGGTTTTTCTGGTGAGTCATGGACTTGGGATCCGACGACGGCAGGATGTTATGCACGCCGTGACAGGAGGAGCAATCGGCCACGGTCTGCGAGCCGGACTTGAGCGCAAGCCCGTGGAAGCTCGTCTCAAAGGAGGTGATCCTGTCGGCGGGCAATCCGAACCGGGCCATCAGCCGGACGTCGCCGTGGCACTTGCCGCAGGTGTCGGGCACCGCGGTGGAGAACACGCTCGAGCGCGGGTTGGTGTGCTTCAGGATCTCATGCGAGCCATGACAATCCGTGCAGTCGGGAGCGGCTCTGACGCCGGCGGCCAAAGCCTTGCCGTGAACGCTGGCGGCGAACTCCGCCGACACTTTGTCGTGGCACATTCCGCAAGTGTCGGGGACGGAGGTATGGAACTCCGCGGTCCTGCCGCTTTTCACCTCGTGGACATCGCCGTGGCAGGAAGAGCAATCCGGAGCCATCTGGTTGCCCTTGCGGATCTGAGCTGCGTGCTCGCTCATCTCGAAGCGCGAGACGCTGGCGGCGTGGCAGTTCTTGCATTGGGGCTTCGGAGCGTTCTCGGGATGGGGATACTCTTCATGCTTGAGGTGGCAGCCGGAACAGGGAACCTGGGCGTGGGCGGACTGCTTGGTCTTGGTTTCCTGCTCGTGACAATCGGCGCAAACTGAATTGGGAACAGTCCCTTTTGGCGGCGCGGGAAGCCCTCCTCCCAACGCCACCGCCGAAATCATGCCCGCGGAAACAACTGCGGCCAGAAACACTTTGAGTCGCATCGTCATCGGCTTCACAATCCTGTTCCGGGTCCCGATTGGCGCGGAGACGCCGGAGGCGAATCATCTGCTCGCCGGCGCGCCCGTCACCCCCGGCGTTCACATCCTATCAGTCTGGTGCGGGCGCGGCAGTCCTGCAAGTGGGCGAGACTTACTTAAAGGTCGCGGTGCTGGTGGCGTTGAAGACGTCCCAACCGTACATACCCCCGAGCACCAGTCCCGTGACAACGAGGATGACGGTGAGGGACTTGCCCCATTTGTCGATCGTTTCAAGCTTCTTCGCGGTGGCGGTCTGTTCGCTCAGCGCGCGATCCACGTCGCCGGTGAGATGCACGGTGTCGTCTTCATGAGAGGCGATGGACCTCCTCATGAAAGCGAGGATGATCACAACGATCGCCAGCACGCCCCACGC
>JACADU010000187.1 GCA_013388415.1 Bryobacteraceae bacterium | reverse complement strand
GCTGCTCTATATCGCCAGCGACGCCGAACTGAAATCGTGGGGCGTTCGTTTCATCCAGCCCGACCGCCCGGGTTTCGGGCTCAGCTCGCCTGCTGACTCGATGGAGTATCGCGACTACTACCGCGACATCGAGCAACTCCTCGACCATCTGAAGATCGAGCGTACAGGAGTGCTCGGATGGTCGGCGGGAACACCCTGGGCGCTCGCTCTCGGGGCGACGCTTGGAACGCGAGTCACCCGGGTAGGCATCGTCGGGGCGCTCATGACCCCTGACGACGAGCGGCTTCGTGGCCAGACCCCGCTCAGCTCGCTGCTATTCATCTGGACGGCGAAACACTGGCCCAGCGCCACCGGGCGGTTGATCGAGGGTTTGGCGGCGGAATGGAAAAAGGATCCCGAGAGGTTCTTTCGCAGCCAGAATCTGCGCAATTCGAAGGTGGACGTGGACGTGGCGTTCCGCCCCGAGGTCGCCCGCGGTCTCAAGCTCTCCAATGCGGAAACCCTGCGCTACGGCTTCGAGCCGCTCGTGCGCGGCGAGTTGCGCCGGATCGGCGCTCCCTGGGGCATCGACTGGAAGGCCATCCGCGCGCCTGTCAGGTTCTGGCATGGTTTGAAGGACGCCGCGACGCCACCGCTTGGAAGCAGGATTCTCGCTGAGCGCATCAACGGAGCCGAGGTCATCGAACCTCCCGAGGAAGGACACATGTTGATCGTCCCGCGGGCGAGGGAGATCGTGAGTTGGGTGGCCTTCGGACCGGTCAATCCCGCGCGATGACGAAGTCCTCTTCGAACATCTGGTAGATCGTCTTCTTCATCCCTACGCGCTCATAGCTGGCCATCGCGCGCTCGTTGTGGTTCTCCACGTAGAGCCGGATGCCGCAAACGTTCGGCGCCGATTGCGCCTCGCGCCGGACGTGGCTGTAGAGCGCCGCGAAAACGCCTGCGCGGCGCGCCTCCGGCACGACATAGACGCTTTGAATCCACCAAAAGACGCCGTTGCGCCAGTCCGACCACTCGTAGGTGATCATCAACTGGCCTGCGCGGACGCCGCCGGCTTCGGCGATGAAGTAACGGCCCCGGGACGGATCGTCGAAGACGCCGTGGACGCCGTCCCTCAGGCGGTCCAGATCCAGCGAAATCCCCTCGGTCTCCAGCGCCATCGAGGCGTTTCCGCGAACGAGAAACTCGGCGTCCTCGCGCGTGGCGGGGCGAACAGTGATGGTTGGCATTGCCCGGCTCGATCAGGCCGTGCGCTTCAGTTTGGTCACGCGCCCGACCTCCACCCATTCGACCACAAAAATGTTGCCGTCTTTGTCGAAGCAGGCGCCGTGCGGGCAGATGAACTTGCCTGGCACGAACTTCTCCCGCGGCTCCTTGCGCAGCCCGTTCCAGGTGTTCGAATCATCCTCGCAAAGGTGCGTCAGCAGTCTGTCGTTCGAGTCGAACAGGCTGACCCGCGCCTCGAGGTCGGGAATCAGCAGCAAGCCCTTGCGTCGATCGAAGTGGCACGGAAGTTTGACGTCGCCCTGCCCCGAGAAGCCCAGATGCTTGCCGTCCAAAGTGAAATACTGAAGCCGGCGGTTGGTGCGGTCCGCGATTAGGACGCGCTCCTGACCGCCGCGGGTGTCGATGGCGATGCCGTGCGGGCAGTCCAACTGCCCCGCCTCTTTGCCCTTGCCGCCGAAGGTGAACTTCCACTCGCCTTTCGGCGAATAGACGTTGACGTAACTGGAGCCGTAGCCGTCGGCGACATACACATCGCCGTTCGAGGCGATGGCGAGGTTGGTGGGCGAATACCGGCGCGGCTTGCCGTCGGGTCCGGGCGCGTAAGCCGGCGACTCCTTCGGATAGCCGGTCTCCCAGACCTTTTCGCCGCTGAGCGTCGCCTTGACCACCACGGAGCGCCTGGTGTCGCACAGGTACAGGTATTCTTCCCTGCCCTCCTTGCGGAGCGTCAGCCCATGCGCGCCGCCTTTGAATTCCGCGCCCCAGGAGCGGACGAACCTGCCCTTCGAATCGAAGACCACCATCGTGTCCGAAGAGGCGCTCGAGGCGTGCACTGTGTGGTGCACGTAGACGTTTCCGGCCGAATCCACGCAGACCCCGTGCGTGTTGCCATAGCTGATCGACTTCGGCAGTTCGCCCCAATCGTGGATCACCTCGAACGTGTGCGCGCCCGATCCTGTCACTGGCGGCTTCGAGCCCGATTTCGACGAAGCAAACACGGCTGGAGACGCGGCAAGCGCGGCGGTAAATTTCCGGCGGGCGGATAGCATGATAATCCCTCTCTGACTCTTTCCCCTGAAGATACCACGGCCCGGAAACGGTGACAGGCGCTTTGTCTGTGAATGTAGTAAGGTAGAATGCAAGGTAGATATGGTAGAAAAGTCTCTTAACCTGAAGAGTGCCGAAGCCTACAGCCTGGCTCACAGGGTGGCGCGCATTACGGGAGAGAGCATGACGCAGGCCGTCACTGTCGCTCTCCGCGAGAGACTGGCCCGATTGGACAAACGTCCGCGCAACGCGTCGCTGGCCGATGACCTGATGGCGATCGGAGCTGACTGCGCCGCGCGCCTCAGTTCGCGCACAAAGCGCCTGGATCACGGAGCACTGCTCTATGACGAGAAGGGACTCCCGCGGTGATTCTTGATTCGTCGGCAGTCATTGCGATCCTCCGCCAGGAGCCCGAAGCAGGGCGCTTCGCGAAGGCAATTGAAAGCGCTCCGGCATGCAGGATATCGGCCGTCAGCTTTGTCGAAACCGCGGCAGTCATCGATTCCGAGAAGAATCCGGTGGCAAGCCGCAGGTTGGACGATTTGCTCCAGCGCGCGGAGGTTGAAATCATGCCGGTGACGCCGGAGCAGGCGCGCCTGGCGCGAGAGGCGTACCTCCATTTTGGCCGGGGGAGTGGTCATCCAGCCAAGTTGAATCTCGGCGACTGTTTTACATATGCGCTTGCCGCCTCCGCTGGCGAGCCGCTACTGTGCAAAGGGGACGAATTTCTCAAGGCCGGCCTCACGCTTGCCCAGCGGCAAGAGTGAGCCTTTGGTTGCCAAACCAAAGCCCTTCTCCGGCCGCCTTTCGGTTGTAGGCTTGTCCTCCGCGCCTTGCCGGCAGCGGCGGTGACCGCCAGCGGGCAGTTCGCGTTCATGAGCATGTGGATGCCGTCACTAACACGGACGCCCTGATTGGCGACGGTCCCTCCGGCGTAGTCCGAGCAATTCCTCCCGTTTCGGAGAATGTCAGGGTTCAGCGGACTCTCCCCAGCTTTCCGGCCGCCACGGAATCCCGCTGCTTCCGAAACGTCCTTCTGTTGTTTGACATGAGCGCAGAGAGGCCGATGGAACGCCGGTGGCTCGACAGGCGGCACGGATTCAGTCATGATGTGAATGCGATTTCGGGATCCGGAGCTCTTCGATGATCGGCCGGCGGATACTCCACTACGAGGTTGTCGAGCGGTTGGGACAGGGCGGGATGGGAGTGGTGTACAAGGCCCGCGACACGCACCTGGACCGCTTTGTCGCGATCAAGATGCTGCCGGAAGACAAGGTAGGCGATGCCGAACGCAGAAGGCGATTCGTCAGGGAGGCCAAAGCGGCCTCGGCGCTGCAACATGCCAACATAGTGACCATCCACGACATCGCGAAGTCAGACGGTTTTGACTGTATCGTGATGGAACACGTGGAGGGCAAGACGCTCGATGCGTTGATCCCGGGCGGAGGCATGCGGCTCGGAGAAACGCTGAAGATTGCGACGCAGGTTGCGGATGCGCTGGCCGCGGCTCATGAGAAAGGCATCGTCCACCGCGACCTGAAGCCCGCCAATATCATGGTCCGGCCGGACGGCACGGTGAAGATCCTCGATTTCGGCTTGGCGAAGCTCGCCGAGCCTGCTTCAGCGAGTCCTGAGGACGAAACGAGATCGATGTCTGTCCTGACCGAAGCGGGCGCCGTCGTCGGCACAGCCGCGTACATGTCGCCGGAGCAAGCGGAGGGCAGAGCGGTCGACGGGCGCTCGGACATCTTC
>JACADU010000073.1 GCA_013388415.1 Bryobacteraceae bacterium | reverse complement strand
CGTTCAACACCAATGAACTGTTCCTGTCCGGCATCCGGCTCGGCGTGACGTTCAAGTAGCGCGGCCCCAAAATGGAAATGGCCGGCTTCCCGCCTCGCGGAGGGAAGCCGGCCATTTCCATTTTGGGGCCGCGCTACTTGAACGTCACGCCGAGCCGGATGCCGGACAGGAACAGTTCATTGGTGTTGAACGTGTTGCGCCACTCGAAGCGGAAGCCGAAATCGTCGTTGAACCAGTAGATGAAACCGGCGCCGATGTGCGCGAAATTCGCCGTGCCGCTGCGGAAGGCCAGCGTATAGCCCGCATTTCCGAAGGGGACGAACTTCTTGGGATTGTACTGGTTCACAAAATGATAGGAGCCGTGCACCGCCGCCAAGCCAATGCCGTCGGACGGCTCGCGGCGAGGGAAAGCGTAGTGGGCGTCTCCGCCGAAGCCGGCTCCCTTCCAAACGATGTAGTCGCCGCCGAAGCCGCTGGTCATAATGTCTCCGATGGAGCCTTTGCTGGGCGCCTCGAATCCGAATGATCCGTAAGCATGCCCGCGGTAGGTGACCTGAGCGTGGGCGGCAGCCGAGCAGAACAGGATCGCAGTGAGCGCAAGGATTGGGTGTTTCATGAGAGTTGCTATTGTCTGCCGAAGGAACTGCTTGAGCCGAAGCCGCCGGGCGCCGGGCGCGTCTGCCCGCCAGAAGAGCCGAAGCCGGGGGAAGACGGGCTTTGTTGGCCCATCGAGCCAAAGCCCGTCGTGTTCTGCTGGTTGGGGCCACCCTGCCCCATCTGGGGCGTGCCGGGATTGGCCTTCTTGCCTCTGGCTTCGAGTTCCTTCTTCATATCGAAGAGGAACTCCCACTCTTTGTAGTTGCTTCGCTCGTTGTAGATCTTGATGGACTGCATATCGAGCTTGCTGGCGAAGCCGGCGATGCCTCCGGGAATCGCCGCCCCTGCGCCGGCTGTTTGGGGCTGGTTTGGCCGCCCGCCGCTCAGGATGCCGCGGATGGCCTGAATCGCCTGATTGGGCGCGCCCTGCCCGGGTTGGGGCGAGCCGAAGGAGCCGCCGCCGAAGGAACTGCCGCCGAAGCCGCTTGTTGTGGGCGTCTGGCCTGACGGGAACGCGCTCTGCATCCCGCCTGTCGTCCCGCCGCGAGATGCGCCCGCCGGCGGCTGGCCTTGAGTCTGTCCGCTCGAGCCCATCCCGAAACCGCCGCCGAAACCGAAACCGCCGCCGCTCTGTGTTTGACCCGGCTGCTGCCCGCCGGCGGTGCGCGGCGTCAACAGCCCTGGCGGCGCGGCGACACCGCTCGCGCCGATGGGAGCGCCGAGTTGGCCGCCCATTTGGGAGTTGGCCCCCTGGCTCGGGAAGTTCGGCAGCCGGTTCATGGGCTGGCTGCCCGGACTTGAACCGAACCCGCCCGGCGAGCCGAATCCCGGCGGCGCCTGCTGCACCTGGGTCTGGACGCCTGGCGCGCCGGGCGGCATCGGCGGCTGCATGAACGGGCTGCCGTCCTGCGGCGCCTGGCCCGGCTGAAACTGCGGTTGCTGCTGCCGCGGCTGGTTTGGGTCGCCTGGGTTCTGCTGGGCGGGGTCCGGAGAAGGAGAAGCGGAATCGCGAAGCGGATCGACTCCGGGACTCGCGCCGAATCCGGGCTGGAGTCCTTGCTGCGCCTTCTGCTCGCTCTGGCGCCGGGCGACGGCAAAGGGATTCTGCGCCCCCTGCTGGCCGGAATTCGGCAGGTACTCGGCGGACTCGCCGATGCCCTGAATATTGGATGCCAGGACGCTCGGATTCTTTTTCTTTTCCTCCTCCTTCTTATGAATCAGGGAGTCCGTGTACTGGCCCATGTTGTCGATGTGCACAGCGCGCCACTCGTCTTCACCGGTCATCGGATCCTTGTAGCGCTTGCGAAGGAAGCGGGTGTTGTTCGTGGTCTCCAGATCTTCGATCGTCTGAGGGTACTTGTTGTTCTTGCGCACGTAGAGCTGGATGGCGCGCTGGTACTGTTCGCCGCGCTCGATCAGCATCTCTTCCTTGTTGCGCATGTTTTCGAAGGCCACGCGCGGCAGTTCGAGATAGATGAGCACAACCGCCGCGGCCGCCATGGCGAAAACCAGCAGCAGCGCGAAGCCCGACTCCGACCTGTGCCTGCGAACGCTCGCTCTCATCCGCTCCTCGGTATCTCTTCAATCGGCAGTGTCTGCTCGTTCTTATGATCCAGGTCCTCGACCACGACGCTGGAGGGGGCAATGCGAACAATTCTGTACCTTTTCATGATCACATCGCCCTCGGCCGGCGTGAAGATCTCGTCGTTCTGCATGCAGAATACTCTTTTCGCGCCTCCGCTGATAGGGAGGGAACTCCCATAGAACTTGAGAGGGATGGGAGGCGGCGGGGGTTTCACCGGAGGCGGCGGGGGGGGCGGAGGAAGCTCCGGACCCTGCACGGGCCGGGTCTTCACCTCGATCTTCGGCTCGGGCTGTTTCGGTTTGGCGGCTGGCGGCGGCGTGGGCGCGAAATCGAAAAGGCTGCGGCCCGCGCCGCTGAGCTGGACTTTCTGGAGCTTGGCGAGGTAGTCGAGCCGGAGCGTGGGGTCGAGCTTCGACGGGTCCTGAGCCGCGCCGCGCGGCTTCATGGTTGGGCGGAACTCGCCTTGCGTCCTGCGGCCGGGGATGATTTTGTTCGCGCCTGGCGCCGGGGCCTCCTCGTTGTTCGTGATGCCCGCCTGTTGTTCGGCCTTGGCGACCTGGTCCATGGCCTTTCTGACAGGCCGCGCGGAAGCCGCCTTGGGCGGTTCGACCGGATCCTCCGGCGAGGCGAGCAGGTTCGTATACACCAAGTAGCAGGCCACGGCGCCGAGGACCGCCAGAATCACGACCTTCGTCGGCTCAGCGCCGAGTTCCATCTTGCGCGCGCTTTTCATCGCAGGGCCACCTCGGCGGGCTTGGTTTGAGGCTTCTCATCGGGCGAAGGAGCGAGTTCCAGGTCTTGAGGGCCCTCGAAGCGGAAGAAGGCGTTCATCTTCACGCTGATCTGGAGCGTGTTGCCTCCCTGCTGCGGCTGCGCCTGGAGTTGTTCCAGAATCAGCAGGCGCTTGGAGCGGTCGATCTCGTTGACGAACTCGATCAGGTCGGCGTAGCTGCCCTCGAATCCGGCGTTGATGGTCAGCAGGCCAAGGGTGTCGCTGCCCTCGATGGGCTCGTAGTTGAAGCTGCGTTCGCGGGAGGAGATACCGGCGGCTTTGGCCGCCGTTGTCAGGTCGATCTCCAGCAGGGAGTAGGCGTGTTTGCGCGGGAGGAAATAGGTTGCCAGGAACGAGTCGCCGGCCTGGCGGGCCTGTTCCGTGTGGGCGACGAGCTTCTTGAGCCGGTCGATGCTCCGCTGTTTTTCGACCACCTGGCGGCGGGCGCTGATGATCTCGCTTTCCAGCTCTTCGAGCGTGCCTCCGGGGGTCTTGTAGACGAAGAAGGCTGCCGCGAGATTGGCCAATGTGAGAACCCCGAGGCCCGCGCGCACCATCGTCTTCTGGTCGCGGAAGTTCAGCTTGAGAGCCGGGAGCCTAAAGCTTCTGCGCATAGTTCACGCTCACGCGGTAACGGTACAGAGGGTCCTGCTGTGTCGGCGGCTGGGAACTCAGCAGCGCCGTCGCGCCGAACAGTTCGGAGCTTTCGAGCCGTTTCAGGAGATCGATGACCGGTTCGGGCGCCTGCGCTCCGACGACCATGTCGAGCTGGACGAGATTGTCCAAGGTGACCGCCGGGCGCACGGCGATGAGCCGGACATTGTGCGGCATCACCTTTTCGAGGTCGTCGAACATGCGGGTCCAACTGACGCCTTTGCGCTTCAGCAGCAGGTTGATGAACTGGCTGCGTTCGAAGACGGCGGCGTTTTCTGGTTTTCGAAGACGCGCCTGGAGCCCTGCCTCCTCCCGGTTGAGCGCGGCGAGCTGCCGCTCGACCTGCGCGAGCGCCTCGCGGCTTTCCCGCGCCGCGGCCCGTTCGCTCAGGATTGAATTGATCTGAACTCCGAGCGTCACAAGCAGCAGCAGGGCCAAGGCAACCGAGGCCACGAGGATGGGCCGGTTCCGCTGGAACGGCTCGCTGGCCAGGTTCAGGGGGATATTCATGTGGGCCATGGTCAGCTCTCCACAATCTCCAGGTATCCGAGGAGTCCGGCGTTGGCCGGGCCGGGAGCGCCGAAACGGGATTTCAGCGTTTCGACTGGAGCGCCGAGTTCCTCGCTCCAGCGCGTCTTAATGGATTCGTCGAGGTGTCCGAAGCCGGAAAGCAGCAGCGACTTCGGCCGCTCTCCGAGTTCGTCTTCGGCGAAGGCGAAGGTTGGGGCGAGGAAGTCGATCACGGAGCCGCCGTTCATCTCGGGCAGTTCGACGCAGCGGAACATTCTCAGGTGATTCTGCTTGAGGAGCGACGCCGCCAGGACCGAGCCGCTGCGTTTGGCGATAATGGCGGCTCCGGAGGCCGTTGTGCCTCCGGCGAGCGACAGGGCGGCCAGAGCGGAGATTGAGACAAAGCCGCAGTGGTAGCCGGCAGCGCGGAAGGGCGCTTCGTAGTGCGTTGCGATTTCGAGGTTGACCGCCGCCACCGTGACGTCCACCTTCTTTTCGCCGGGCCGCGGCGCGGGATGGCAGGCGACGACGGCGCTCTCGATGTCGAAGGGCACGACGCGCTTGATGCGGAACTTGGCGAGTTGCACCTGTTCGTTGAGGTCATTCGGGAAGGTGTCGAAGTCGAGCACGGCGACGCGCGCCGAGTAATCCGGCAGCAGCAGCGCCGCCCGCCGGCGGCGGTTGGGCAGCGGGGGCGCGACGGCGCGGACCGCCCGCAGAAGTTCCTCCGGCCGCTTCACGTTGTCGGTGAGCGGGCCGACTTCGATCGTGCCTTCGGGCAGTTGGACCCATTCGACCCGCGACGGGTCGGCGGTGCGCGCCCAGGCGAAGCCTTCCTGGGAGAGTTCGAAGACGTACTCCGGCGGAGGGTCCGTGACGAAGTGTCTGATGGTTTCGAAGATGCTCATCCGCCTCAGCCCTCGATGAAGGTCACTTTGTTGATTTCGCGCAGGGTGGTGATGCCGAGGCGCACCTTTTCGACCGCCGCTTCGCGCAGGAACGTCATCCCCTCCTCTTTTGCCGCGCGCTTGATTTCGGTGGTGGGGCGCTTTTCGAGAATCAGCTCGCGGATGCGCTCGGAGAGGTCGAGCAATTCGTGGATGGCGGTTCGTCCCCGGAAGCCCGTTCCGCCGCATTCGAAGCAGCCCTGTCCCTCGCTGAACTCGAAGTCGCGCCATTCGGCGGGATCGAGTCCGCTTTCGCGCAGCATGTCGTCGTCGTAGTGCGTCTTGATGCGGCAGTGCTCGCAGATGACGCGGACGAGGCGCTGCGCCAGGATGCAGTTGAGCGCCGAGACGAAGTTGTAGGGCTCGACGCCCATGTTCAGGAAACGCCCGATGACGTCGAGGACGTTGTTGGCGTGGACGGTGGTGAAGACAAGGTGGCCGGTGAGGGCGGCGTTGATGGCGATTTGCGCGGTTTCCTGGTCGCGAATCTCGCCGACCATGACCTTGTCGGGGTCGTGGCGCAGAATGGAGCGAAGACCGCGGGCGAAGGTGAGGCCCTTTTTGTCGTTCACCGGAATCTGGGTGATGCCCTTGAGCTGGTACTCGACGGGGTCTTCGATGGTGATGATCTTGTCTTCGTCGTTCTTGATCTCGCTGAGGGCGGCGTAGAGCGTCGTCGTCTTGCCGGAGCCGGTTGGTCCGGTGACGAGCACCATGCCGTAGGGCTCCTTAATGTAGCGGCGGAAGCGCGTGACGTCGGACTCGGAGAACCCGACGACGTCGAGCGAGAGCTTGGCGAACTTTTCGCTCATCGACTCCTTGTCGAGCACGCGGAGAACGGCGTCCTCGCCATAGATGGTGGGCATGATGGAGACGCGGAAGTCGATGAGGCGGCCCTTGTAGCGCACGCGGAAGCGCCCGTCCTGCGGGATGCGCCGCTCGGCGATGTCGAGTTCCGACATGACCTTGATGCGGCTGATGATCATCGAGTGCCAGTCCTTGGCGATGGGCGGCATGGCGTAGTGGAGCACGCCGTCGATGCGGTATTTGATGGCCACTTCCTGGTCGCGCGTTTCGATGTGGATGTCGGAAGCGCGGCGCTCGAGCGCGTTGAAGATCGTGGTGTCAACCAGCTTGATGACCGGGGCGATTTCGTTGTCGGTGGCGGTCAGCTTGTCGATGGAGAGGGTTTCGTCGGGGTTCTCTTCTTCGCCGACGACATCGAGGGCGAAGCCTTCGGTGACCTCTTCGAGGACGCGCTGGGATTGTTCGGTCTTCTTGAGCAGGTCGGCGATTTGAGTGAGCGTGGCCACGCGGACCTTGAGGCGTTTGTGGAGCAGAATGGACAACTCGTCGATGAGGTTGAGGTGGCGCGGATCGGCCAGGGCGATCTCCAGCGTGCCGTTGTGCGCTTCCAGCGGGACGAAGTTGTAGCGGAACATCAGGTCGACCGGGATGGACTTGAAGAGGTCGTGGTCGATCTTGGTGGCCTTCAAGTCGACAAATTCGCAGCGGTAGCGCGCGGCGAGGGCGCGAGCCTGGGCGGCTTCGGCTTCCGGGTTCAAACTGCGTAACGCGTCGGTGGCCATGCTCCATTTCCCCCTTTACAAGCTGTCAGCCAGCGAGAAGATCGGCAGGTACAACGAGACGAGGACGAAAGCCACGAAGGCGCCCATGAACAGCATGATGGCCGGCTCGATGAGCGACAGCGATGCCTGGACGCGCGTGGCGACGTCGTCTTCGTAAAACTCGGCGACCGAGGAGAGCATCTGCGGCAGGGCGCCGGTGGATTCGCCGACCTCGATCATGTCGATCGCCAGCGGCGGCATGATGCCGGTGGAAGCCAGCGACGTCGAGAGAGACTGCCCTTCACGCACCATCTTCTGCGCCTTGAGAAGCGTGTCCTTGAGCAGCGGGCTGTCCATGGATTGCGAGGCGGTCTCCATGCCCTGCACCAGCGGGATGCCGCCGGTCATCAGGGTTGAAAGCAGCCGCGCGATCTGCGCCACCTGGTACTTCACCCACACTTCGCTGAGCACGGGAATGCTCAGCTTCACACGGTCCGATTGGCGCTTTCCGGTTTCCGTGCGCAAGTACATCCGCAGCGCGATGACTCCGCCAACCAACCCCGCCACCACGAACAGCGCCACCTATTGAGCCGAAGTGCCGATGGCGATCAGGATCTGCGTCGGCGCGGGCAGTTTCGCGTTGGTGGAGGCGTAGAGGTCGGCGAAACGCGGGACCACAAACGAGATCAGGAAGACGACAAGCAGGACCACGAGAGCCAGCAGCACGCTGGGGTACATGAGGGAGACGAGGATCTTCTTGCGGACCGAGAGCGCCAGTTTCTGATACTGGACGTAGCGTTCGAGAACATCGCCCAGAGCTCAGCTCTTTTCGCCCGCCAGGACCGATGAAACATAGATGGGAGGGAAGACTCCCTGGCGCGCGAATGCGTCCGACAAAAGTGAACCTTTTTTCACGTCATCCCGGATCTCTTTGATATGCGGACTGAGCCGCTTGTCGGTGAGCCGCTCGGCCAAAAGGTCAAGGCACTTTAAGATCGGCAAGCCGGCGCGGAACAGCGTGACGAATTGCTGGTTGAAAATCAGGAACTTCTCGAGGTCGAGCTTCTTCCCGCCGAGGCCCAGAGCGGGCGCGAACGATGAACGTTCTTTCACCGTGTAGACGAGAAAACCCTGCTCGGAGAGCTTGTCGCGGATCTCGGTTTCGCTTTCGGCTTCCATCACTTTCTGATGGATCTCACCCCGCGCGTCGGCGTACTTGAGGGTGAATTCGGGCATGGCTACCGCTCCGCCTCCGTCTCACCAAAGCCTTTGACTTCAACCACTTCGACGCCGGCCGGCGGCGTGTACCGAAACGAAGCCGAATCGATGGAGGCGTTCAGCTGTTCGCCGGAGAAGCGAAACTCCATGATGGTTTCGTCGAGCCCGGTGATCAGGAGCCGGGTGATCTCATTCGCGGGGCTCAAGGTGAACTCGACTTTAGAATAGGGCGCGCGGCTCGCCTTCGGGATGGCGACGATGGTCGCCTCCGAGCCGCTTTCGCGGAGTTCGAGATCCTGGAAGGTCTTCTTGAAGCTCAGCCTGCCGAGCAGGAACGCGAGCGGGGTGCGGAAGTCGTCCGCGTTTTTCATTGCGGTGCGCTCGACGCGCCCGGTGGCGGGGGAGGCGTACCAGAGGGTTTTGCCGTCGGAGAGGAAGAGCTTGCCGGCGGGGATGGTGTAGTCCCAGCGCATCTTGCCGGGTTTCAACAGTTTAAGGGTCCCGGACTCGGCGCGGCGGGGGCGCCCGCCGGCCAACCACCGCTGCTCGAAGCGGGCTTCGAGGGTGCGGGCGGAGTTATAACGCGCCTCGACGCCCTTGAGGATCTCATTCAAGTCGCGGGCAGAGGAGGGGCTCGCGGCGCAAGCGCAGAGCAGGCAGGTGGCAACGAGCCTCACACTATTATTGACGCCGCCAACCGTCGTGACGTGCAACCACTTGAGGGCGCGGGGTCTCATGCCGCCGCCCGGGGCAGTTCGTTTCGAGTTCGTTCCAAGTCCAGATCCTTTATTTTCAATCTGTTAAGCTGTTCGTTCATTCTAGAGGCGGTGGCTGGGAAATGGCTGGCCGGACGGGGACAGGCGGCACACCCCGCTGAGGGGTTGGAGGCCCGACTGGAAAGCAGCATTGGGTTTCATATTCCGAAGCGGAGCGGAGATCGCCCCTCAACGCCCCCAATTCTAAGGATGGCAAACAGGGGACTCGCGGGTGGTTTTCTGCAAGTTATTGAGATCAGGGCAAATCGAGTTCGAAAAATCCTGTCAATCGCATAGGTTTGCCCCGGTGGCGGGTTGAGCCAGCCAGAGGGGATCGACCACCACCAGTCCTTCGCCCAAGGGGAGAGCGGCAGAGGCGTTTGCTGCCGCGGTGCAATGGCGAGGTTATTTCGGCGCCGAATAGACCGCCGATCGATTCCGCATGGCCGCGCACGGATCGGATTCCGAGGCATGCGCCGGCAGGCTTTCGAAGACGAAATCGAGCTGGCATTGCACTCCCAGGCGCGCGGTGAGCGCCCGCAACCCGGCATTCAGGGAGCCTTCAAGCCGCTCCAGCGAACCGGAACTGTAAGCCTCGGCTGGCAGGACAGCCTTTAGGCTGATCCTACGCGCGGACAGCAACCGGTTGCCGGCGTCGTAACCGAGTCCGCTTGCGTGAACGCGCGAGAAGACGTAGATCAGACCGTATTGGAGGATCTCGATGGCAGCCCGAAGGGGAGTATCGCAGTTCGGCCCGAATTTCAGCTCCACGAATTCGAACCAGCCCGGTTCACATTCGCGAGCGAGGTCGATGCGGCGGCCGCCTTCCTGCAAGCCGGGTATCACACCGGAGGCAACGGGAATCATGTTGAACCACTCCTGGCAGTTTGCCGCGACGGCTTTTTCGAACCGCTTCTCGGGACTTTCATTCTGCCCGCTGATGTGGAGCTTTTTCACCCAACGCCAGTTCTCCGAGGACCTGCAGCGGGTTCCAGGCCAGTTCTGCTCGATAAGCGTGTAGGCGGCGCCGATCATGCCGATGCCATCCATCAGTCGCGAACCTGCTACGTGCCGGTACGACGTCAGGTGCTTATGATGGGGTGCGGATTGGCCAATCGCCTCCACTCCGAGCGACCGGTCGATCAGGTCATCCACTCCCGACAGGAGACTCCTTGGCGTGGAGCGTGGGTCGATTGGCTCGGGATCTCCCAGCCCGGCTTGTGCGCGCATCGATGTCAGTTCCTCTCGCGGTATTGTCTGAAGTGCAACCGCTCCCGGACCGGCGACCGGCTGACTTGCCTCAATCTGGAAACGAAACGCTTCCTGGAAGTATGAGTGCCTTCCGTACTTCGGCGGCCGAAGCAGCGCCCCCGACGAAGCGTCGAAGCATCGCATGCTGGAACTGCCTTTCGCATTTGCGAATGCGAGGAATTGTCCGCCGCCCGCCGGATCAGGCAGAAACCGCCATTCGCGGGTGGTGCGGACGATTGTCTTCGTTAAGGAAGGCTGCGTCTTGCCTTCCGGCAGCCCCAGATTCGAACGAGCGGCGGCGAGAGCTTCTTGACAGTCGATCTCGGCAGCCGGCCGGTGCGAATCGCCGATGAAACACACATTTGCGAACCAGGCGGGGATTCCGGCGAGCTCACGCAGGAAGTAAAGGTGCGCCAACCGGTTTGCGAACTGGTAGAGGGGCCCCATCCAGCCGGCGGCGTCACTGGCGCAGTACCACTTGCGCGCCTGCGAAAGCGAGGCTGCAATCAGGTCTCTGGAACGACCCTCGGCGCGGCAACCGCCGGAATACATCTCCGCCGGATAGCTCTTCGCCTCGACGAGCAGAACACCGTCCGGGGACGATGACAGCCGGACTCGGGCCAGGGCGTCCCAGCGCGGACCGCCGCTGGGCCAGAACGAAGATAACAGCGATCCGAGTTGGGGATGGCCGATGGCAACAAGAAAGTCCCCGTCCTGGTACTCAACGAAACGGTCCGACTCCAGCGGAGAGACCCACTCAAGCTCGGCATTCGCCAAGTCCGGAAACGCGCGCCGGATTGCCGAGTCCAGCTCCGGCTGCCGGCGGTTGACGTACGTCTGAATCTGACGCCGGCTGCCGGCGAAGGCTCGCCCGAGTTCATCTGTTCTGCGGTTCATCGCTTCTCTGCCAATCGACAGGACCGGCCGGCCAGTCCAGGGAGGGTTTTGCCGCAGGCGGTGCTGCCGGGTCTGTTGCGCAAACCCCGGGCT
>JACADU010000072.1 GCA_013388415.1 Bryobacteraceae bacterium | reverse complement strand
GTGCCCGGTCTGTTCTCCGCGCAGCGCGCCGGCACTTCCGTGCGCCACACGTCGTGGCTGGGAAGCGAGCCTTTCACCTCCTGGTATTACTTCCCCAACGCCGCGCAAGGTCTCAACGAAGTCGAGTTCATCGTCGAAGGCAGCAGCCCTGTGTATCTGCTCGAGGTGGCGGCATACGATCACGCCGGCGCGATGTTCCGGCTCTACGAGCGCGGTCTCGTTTTGGCGAATCCGTCGCCCCACCCTTACACCTTCGACCTCGGCGAGATCGCTCCCGGCTTGGCCTACCGCCGCCTCCGCGGCTCCTCCCGGCAGGATCCGGAGACCAACAATGGCGAGGACGTGGGCGAATCGGTGACGCTTCCGCCTAAGGACGCGCTGTTCCTTGTGTTGCGTTCATCGTGACGCCCCAATCCTCGCAGCCCGGTTTTCGATGGCTGTCTGAGGCAGAACGGAGTCCACTCGCAGGCCCTCAGGAACCCTGGAACGGGCGGCGGCGGGCTTGATTTTTCATTGACTTTCGCCGCGTGTTCGCCAAAAATGGGAGTATGGCACTTACTCCCAGGCAGAAGGAAGTCCTCGATTTCCTGGTCCGCTTTACGGACCGCAACGGCTACAGCCCGAGCTTCGAGGAAATCGCCGAGGAACTGAATCTGGCGTCGCTTGCCACCGTGCATAAGCACATCACATCGCTTGAGCAGAAAGGGTATCTCCGGCGCCGCTTCAATGAGAGCCGTTCCATCGAGGTGACCGAGGATTATCTGAACTCGGAGAAGGAAAGGCGCAAGCTGAACGCGCCCGGCGACGTGACGGTTCCGCTGCGCGGACGGATTGCCGCGGGCAACCCGGTGGAGGCGGTAGAGCAACCCGAACTGCTGAATCTGACCGAGCTGGCGTCATCAGGGGAGACATTCGCCCTGGAGGTGCGCGGCGACAGCATGATCGACGATCACATCTGTAGCGGCGACTATGTTCTGGTCGAACGGACGGCGGACGTGCGCGATGGCGAGATTGTCGTCGCGCTGGTGGACGGCATGGATGCGACGCTGAAGCGGCTATACCGGGAAGGGGACACGATCCGGCTGCAACCGGCGAATGCTGCGATGGAGCCGATCCGGGTGCCGGCGGAGTCGGTCCAAGTGCAGGGGCGCGTCCTGGCGGTGCTACGCAAGTACCGGTGACAGCCAGCAGGCAAGAATTTTCATCCTGCCGCACCTTCACGGTCGTGGCTCTGTAACACATTGAGGTTATGCTTCTTACTGAGCCGCAAGCATCGGCGGGCGGCTTTCCGGCGCTGAGACCGTCCACATGTCCTGACTTGTTATAATTGACGATAGTTTCACCCGACTGGGTAGTGTCGGGTGCTCCTTTCGCCCAAGTCATCGCGAAAACCCCACAAAGACGAACTGGCCGTATCAGCGAGCAAAGGGAGGTTTATCCAATGTCGCAACAAAAGGGAAACGTGTCAAAACTGTTCATGCTTGTCAGCGATTTTGATCAAACGCTGAGTTTTAACGATTCGGGGATTGTGCTCAGCGAGTTGCTGGGCGTGCACGGCTTCGAGCAGAGGATTGCGGGGCTGAGCCGGATCCATCTGGTGCAACAGGGTGGGGAGCTCGCCTACCTGCTGCTGCACGATCCGGAATACCGGAAGGTCAGGCGGGAGCACCTGATGGAGGCGGGGAAGCGCATCCGGCTGAAGAGCAACATTGCGGTGCTTTCGAGGCTGCTGGCAGGCATCGACGGCTACCGGTTTTCGTTCTTTGTCGTGTCGGCTGCGCCCGAGGAAGTGATTCAGTCCGCGTTGGAGGGAATTGTGCCTCCGGAACGGATTTTCGGCACCCAGTTCAACTACGACGAGTCGACCGGGGAGATCGCCTCAATCCGCCGGGTGCCGGCGGGCTACGGCAAGGTGGCCGTGCTGGAGCAACTGAGGAGCGAGATGGCGATCAGCCCGGATCGAGTGGTGTACGTCGGCGATGGAAGTTCGGACATTCACGTGATGCTGCACGTCAACCGTCAGGACGGGCTGACGATTGCGGTTTCGGAGAACAAGTACATCCGGCAGATCGCCCGGCGTGTGATCTTGAGCGACGATGCGCTGAGCGTGGCGATTCCGGTTTTGGAAGAGATCGCGGGCTGGGACACGGCGCGGATCCGTTCGTTGTTCGAGCTGCACGGATTTGTGCTCCAGGAGTGGGACAAGGTGGTGACCGACACGCTGACCATCACCGAGCAGTCCGGCTCGAAGCCGGCGGCGGCATGAGGAGACTGGAGGAGAACATGGAATGGATTGGCTGGGTGGCAACGGCGGTTTTCGCCAGTTCGTACTTGTGCAAGGAGCCCCGGGCGTTACGCGGGGTTCAGGCGGGCGCGGCGCTGCTGTGGGTGGCCTATGGGGTGATGATCCAGGCGGCTCCGGTGGTGGCGGCGAATGTGGCGGTGGCGGGGATGGCGATCATCTCGTCGTTGAGGCGGGAGCGAGGGCCATCGAGCTGAGGGGGGAAGGACGAAGGCGGGCCGCCGCCGGCGGCCCGCATTTTGAAGGGGGCTACTCGTAGCGGGCGCGGACCATCTCGACGGCGCGGAACCAGTCCTCGGCCTCGTGGCCGTGAGCGCAGCCCCGGACCTGCCAGAGGTAGTAGGCCTCGCGGGCGATTTCGTCGTGGTGGAGCGACGGGTCGAAGACCGGCTTGGGGGCGGCGGGCTTTCTGGTCCTCGCGGCGGCGCGGGGGGCGTCCTGTTTGTGGGTTGCGGCGGGCGATTTCGGCGCCGCGGCGCGTTTCCGGGTTGGCTTGATTGCGATTTCCGCGGCTGGAGTGGCGGCGGTTTCAGTGGATTCCAGTTTTTTTGCTGGTTTCTTTGCAGGCATGAATCTCTGAGTTCTCCCAATGACTTTCGATCAAGAATACACGGTGAACGTGAATGTCTGAAAACAATCACGCCACGATGTGACTGCGCAGTCCGAGGCGCGCTCAGTCGCGTTTGGGGGCCCGGGCGAGCGCCTGAAGCAGCTCTTCGGCCTGTTTGGCGATGGCGGCGAATGCCGCCTGATAGGCCTGGAACCGGCGGTTCAGGTCGAGCGCCTCGGATGCGGAGTGACTTGTCCGCAGCACCATGTCCCTAAGATGAACCGGATTGGGCAACAGGGCTTCATCCCGGAGCTCTTCGAGGGCCGTAGCTGGATCGTAGTGGTACATGGCGCAGGCTCCCTCTAGAATCATTATCGCCTTTTTAGAAGGATTTTGCGCGGGCGCCTGAAACGCGCCGCGCTTGCCAATCAGGCGCTGGCGCGGAGAGAATTCAAGACGGGCAGGGGTTGGCGGGCGGCGCCGGAGAGGCTGTAGTCGCGATAGAGGAGGAACCGGGACAGCTGAGGGCCCGAGAGTTCCTCGATGACCCACGCGCGCACGCCGTTGGTCAGGTCGCGCCAGACGCGGCCGCGGCTCTGGAGGAGGATGGCGTCCGTCGCCCCATCCTCCAGATAGAGCCTGACGAGATAGTTGCTCTTCAGCAGGAGTTTGACCTCGCCGAAGACCTCGCGGGGCGTCCTGCCGGCGGGGTAAACGATGAGGATTGGCTGGCCGGGTTGAAGACAGCGGCGGTCCGCGCCTGCCTCCGCCAATCCCAAGGCGGCGCGGCACTCATCCATCCGAGGGCAGGGCGTGGCGTGATGTCTGACCAACCCGCTGCAATCGGGCGGGTCGGTGGCGCACCAAGCCGACCTTGGGCGGTATCTGACGGGCATGACCGGAGTTCCCTGAAAACAAGTAGTGGCGGCAGGGCGGAATTCCTCTCCGGTGCTGTGCGGTCACTCGCCGCTCTGCTGGAGCAGTTTGGCGACCAGGGCGGTCCAGCCGGTCTGGTGGCTGGCGCCGAGACCCGCGCCGTTGTCGCCGTGAAAGTATTCGTGGAACAACAGGTAATCCCTGAAGTGGGGATCCGTCTGGAACAGCTCTATTTCGCCGTAGCAGGGCCTACGGCCTCGCGCGTCGCGGAGGAACAAATGCGAGAGCCGCCGCGACAGCTCGGCCGCGATGTCGTTGAGGGAAAGCAGCCTGCCGCTGCCGGTCGGGAACTCCACCTTGAACTCGCCGCTCAGGTAGTGGTGGAACTTCTGAAGCGATTCGATGAGCAGGTAATTCACCGGAAACCAGACCGGACCGCGCCAGTTGGAGTTGCCCCCGAACATGCGGGTGGTGGATTCGCCGGGTTCGTAATCCACGCGATAGTGCTGCCCGCCGGCTTCGAGGACAAACGGCTGTTCGCGGTGGACACGGGAGAGCGAGCGGATTCCGTGCGGAGAGAGGAACTCGCGCTCGTCGAGCATGACTTCGAGCAGGCGCAGGAGACGGTCCGGGCGCACCAGGGCAAGGACGCCGCGCGCGCCCGATTCCGACGCCGGATACCAGAGCAGCTGCCGGCTCAAGTCGGGCCGGTGTTCAAGAAACCAGTTGGTGCGGTTGCGGTAGCCCTTGAGATTGGCGGTGAGCGAATGATCGAAGGTCTCGACGGCGAACAGCGGGATGAGTCCGACGAGCGAGCGGACGCGCAGCGGGACGGCTTGGCCGTCGTCAAAGCGGACGCGGTCATAATAGAATCCGTCCTTCTCGTCCCACAGTCCGGCGCCGCCGAGCGTATTCATGGCGTGCGCGATGTACAGGAAGTGTTCGAGGAACTTGCTGGCGATGTCCTCGTAGACGGGGTTCTGCTGCGCCAGTTCGAGCGCGATGCGCAGCATGGTGAGCGAGTACAGGGCCATCCAACTGGTGGCGTCGCTCTGCTCGAGCCGTCCGCCGACGGGCAGTGGCCGTGAGCGGTCGAAGACGCCGATGTTGTCAAGGCCAAGGAATCCGCCTTCGAAGATGTTGTTGCCGGTGGAGTCCTTGCGGTTCACCCACCAGGTGAAGTTCATGAGCAGCTTGTGAAAGCAGCGTTCGAGGAACTCGCGGTCGGCGCGGTTCTGGAGCTTACGGTCGATTTTGTAGACGCGCCAGACGGCCCAGGCATGGACGGGAGGGTTCACGTCGCCGAAGGACCACTCGTAAGCGGGGATCTGCCCGTTGGGATGGAGATACCATTCGCGCAGCAGCAGTTGGAGCTGATGCTTGGCGAAGCCCGGGTCGGCGAATGCCATGGGGATCATGTGGAAGGCGGTGTCCCAGGCGGCGAACCAGGGGTACTCCCACTTGTCGGGCATGGAGAGGATGTCGTCGGTGAAGAAGTGAGTCCACTCGCTGTTGCGTCCGTGCAGGCGTGTGGGCGGCGGGGGCGGGGCGGCGGGGTCGCCGCGGAGCCAGTCCTCGACGACGTAGTGGTAGAACTGTTTGGTCCACAGCAGGCCGCCAAGCGCCTGCCGCTGAACGTCACGCGCGTCGGGAGAAAGCGTGGGGCAGTGAATCCAGTTGTAGAACTCGTCCGCTTCCGCCTTTCGGAGGGCCATGGTTTCGTCGAAGTGGTCGAATGGCGGACCGCCGGCTGCATGCGGCCGTAGCCGGCAACGCAGCACCACGGATTCGCCGGGGCCCAGTGTTGTCTGGCGCCACCCGCAGGACTTGGTCCCGGTCCGGGCGGGATTGACGGCGTAGCGCTCGCCGGAGATGACGCGGCGGTGGAAGGCGTCCTTGGTGTAAGGGTTCTCGACCGGGCGGCCCGAGAGGGCGTGGAGATTGGTTTCGTTGTCGGTGAAGAGGAGTTCGGGCTGGCCGTCGAGATGGAAGCTCCAGCCGCCGAGAGTTCTTTCCTCCAGCTCGATTCGGTTTGGCGAGGCGGCCCGCATCGAGGGCTTGGGCCGGTCTTTGCGGCCCCAACTCCAGCGGTTCCGGAACCAGAGCGTGGGGAGCAGGTGGAGGGGAGCGGGGTCCGGGCCGCGGTTGACGGCCGTGATGCGGATGAGGATATCGTCGGCGCCGGCTTTTGCGTACTCGACGAACACGTCGAAGTAGCGATTCTCCGAGAATGCGCCCAGTTCCCAGATCTCGGGCTCTTTGCCGTGCGGCCCGGCTTCAGCCGCCGCTTTGCGCAGCGCGGCGTAAGGGTACGGAGTCTGAGGGTATTTGTAGAGCGCGCGCATCCAGGAGTGTGTGGGCGTCGAATCGATGTAGAAATAGACCTCCTTGACGTCCTCGCCGTGGTTGCCCTCCGAGTTGGTGAGGCCGAAGAGCCGCTCCTTGAGGATGGGATCGCGGCCGTTCCAGAGGGCGATGGCGTAGCAGAGGCGCTGATGGTTGTCGCTCATGCCGAGCAGTCCGTCCTCGCCCCAGCGGTAGGCGCGCAGGTGGGCGTGTTCGAAGGGGAAGGAGCCCCAGGCATCGCCGTTGGCGCTGTAGTCCTCCCGGACGGTGCCCCACTGGCGCTCGCTGAGATAGGGTCCCCAACGGCGCCAGTGTTTCTCGCGGCGGTCCGCTTCGGCGAGTCGTTCCCTCTCGGCGATCATGGCGTGCTCACCATCTTGGCGCGGGCCGGCAGCGCCTGGCAAGCGCGGCTCAGGAGAGGACGATGCAACCGGGCATTCACAGACCCACCGGTCCATTGCGCTTTCGGCCGCCGGCGGTTGGACGGGCGGAGGAGCGCCTGTCGGCGGCGCTCAGATCCGGAACGTCCTGGCGAATCTCACCTCCGTCAGCATCAGAGCCGAATTCGCATTCACCACCGGGGATGTGAACGATCTCGACAATGTGGCAATCCACTCCGCGGAGATCCCCGAGCCACAATTTATCGTCCTTAGCGGGTTGCCCGGCGGACGGTCTTGCGGGCTCCGCGCTTCGTTGCGGGCTTGGCCGCCCCACCCTGCTCTTCGATGTACTGGCGGCGCTGGGCAAGGATCTCCTGTGCGCGCTCCATGGTCATGTGCAGAGGATCGGTTCCACGGGGGACGCTGGCGTTGGTCTCCCCATCAGTGATGTAAGGGCCGAAACGGCCGCTGAGGATCCTGACATGCTTGCCGGATTCGGCGTGCGTCCCGAGATCCTTGAGAACCGTCTGGCGGGCTGCGCCGCGGCCGCGCGTCTTGGGCTGGCTGAGCAAGTGCAGAGCCTGCTCGAGAGTCACGTCGATGGGGGAGAGGTCCGCGGGAAGCGAACGCGCTTCCTTGCCGGATTGGACGTAGGGTCCGAACCGTCCGTTGGCGGCGATGACGGGTTCGCCGGTTGCAGGGTGTGAGCCGAGCGTTCGCGGCAGGGAGAGCAGCTTGAGGGCGTGGTCGAGGTCGACGGTTTCGAGGTCCGTACCCGGAAGCAGCGAGGCCATCTTGGGTTTGTTGCCGGGGCTTGCGTCGCCCAACTGCACGTACGGGCCGTAACGGCCGACTTTCAGGTAGACCGGCTCGTTGGTTTCCGGGTGGGTGCCGAGCGAATCCGGCGGGCGGCTGGCGTGCTCCAGCAGTTCCCACGCCTTTTCGGCGGTCATCTCGTCCGGAGCCGTTTCGTCGGGCAGGCTGGCACGGCGCTCGCCGTCAGAGACGAACGGGCCGTAGCGGCCGATCCGCACTTCGATCTTTCGGCCGTTGTAGCTGCCGAGGGAGATGCCGTTGATTTCCTTCGGATCGATTTCGGCCTCGCCCTTGGCGATCAGGGCGCGGAGACCATCGGCGTCTTCGCCGTAATAGAAGCGGCGCAGGTACTCGATACTCTCCATCTGGCCGAGGCTGATGGCGTCAAGATCGTCTTCGAGGCGTGCGGTGTAGGAGTAGTCGACCAGATTGTGGAAGTGCTGTTCGAGCAGGTTGATCAGGGCCATCGCGGTGAAGGTGGGCACCAGCGCGGTTCCCTTCTTGAAGGCGTAGGAGCGGCTGAGGACCAGCTCGACGATGGAGGCCCATGTGGAGGGGCGGCCGATGCCGAGGCGTTCGAGTTCTTTGATGAGGGAACCCTCGGTGTAGCGGTTGGGCGGCTGAGTGAAGCGGTCGAGGACGTCGGCTTTTTCGCAGGAGAGGGCGTCGCCCTCCGACATTTGCGGGAGCATGCGGTCGGAAGGCTCGCCGTTTTCGTCGTCTTCGTCAATCGAGTAGGCCTTGAGGAAGCCGGCGAATTCGATCGTTTTGCCGGTGGCTCGGAAGACGGCATCACCGGCTTCTGCGGTCATGACGGTGTTGGTTCCGCGGGCGTCGGCCATCTGGCAGGCGACCGTGCGCTTGTAGATGAGGTCGTAGAGGCGGGCTGCATCATCGCCGAGCTGTGCGCGGACCGCATCGGGGGCGGCGAAGTGATCGCTGGCCGGGCGGATGGCCTCGTGGGCCTCCTGGGCGTTTTTGACCTTGGTGTCGTACTGGCGGACATCGGGCGCGAGGTATTCGCGGCCGTACTCGCGTTCGATGAGGGAGCGGGCGCCGCGGATGGCTTCATCGGAAAGGGCGGTGGAGTCGGTTCTCATGTAGGTGATGAAGCCGTTTTCATACAACTGCTGGGCGATCTGCATCGTCCGTTTGGCGCTGAATCGCAGTTTGGAATTGGCCACCATCTGGAGCGAGCTGGTGACGAAAGGGGCGGCCGGCCGCTGGGTGAAGGGCTTCTGCTCGACCGACTGGACCCGGATGGGGCCGGCCTCCAGCAGGGAAGCGACGCGCCGGGCGCCGGCCTCGTCGAGGAGGAAGGCGGAAGTTGGGTCGGAGAGCTGGCCGGTATCGGGGTCGAAATCTTTGCCGGTGGCGACGCGCTTGCCGGCGACGGAGACGAGGTCGGCGTCGAAGGCAGGCTCGGCGCCGGGCTTGCGCAGCCTGGCTTTGACGCCCCAGTATTCGGCGGAGCGGAACCGGATTCGGGCGCGTTCGCGTTCCACCAGCAGGCGGACGGCGACACTCTGGACGCGGCCGGCGCTCGAGCCGGGAGCGATCTTTTTCCAAAGCAGGGGGCTGACTTCGTAGCCGAACAGGCGGTCGACGATACGGCGCGTTTCCTGGGCGCGGACGAGCGCCTGGTCGATGTCGCGGGCCGATTCCAGCGACTGGACGATCGCCTCTTTGGTGATTTCGTTGAAGACCAGACGGCGGGTGGGGACCTTCGGCTTGAGCACTTCGGCCAGATGCCAACTGATGGACTCGCCTTCGCGGTCCTCGTCAGTGGCCAGGTAGAGTTTGTCGGCGTCCTTGAGCAGGCTCTTCAGCTCTTTCACCTGCTCTTTCTTGCCTTTGGGGATCACGTAGAGGGGCTCGAAGTTCTTTTCCACGTTCACGCCGAGGCGCGCCCAAGGCTCTTTCTTGAGCTGAGGAGGGATTTCGGCCGCGCTGTCGGGCAGGTCGCGGATGTGCCCCATGGAGGCGCGGACCGTGTATCCGTTGCCGAGGAAACGGGTGATCGTTTTCGCTTTGGTGGGCGACTCGACGATGACGAGTGCCTGTTCTTTCTTCGCTGCCATTCGATTGGTGAACCTGGTGAAGCAATGCGAGGGGAGATGGGCGAATCCGGCTTCATGCCTGCGCCGCTTCAGTCCAGACTTTAACATAACAGCGTCCGGGCAATTGGCGCACGGTTCCCTCCAATTCGAGATCGAAGAGGGCGGCGATGATCTCCGACGGGCTGAAATCGACCAGCCGGCTGGTGAGGGTGTCGAGATCGGTGGCCTGGTCAACATTTAGAAAAGAAAGGACTTGACTGCGGAGAGCGGAGGCTTGAGGAGGGCTGGGAGGCAACGGCAGCGACCGCTGGCCTCCGCCTTCGGCCCGTTCGGCGGCGCGGCGCCGGGCTTCGGCGGGGAGTTCGCTGAGGATATCTTCAACAGACTGGACCAATTGGGCGCCCTGCCGGATCAGCAGGTTAGGCGCGTAACTCAGCGAAGACGTGATATTGCCGGGGACGGCGAAGACTTCGCGGTTCTGGTCGAGGGCGAGGCGGGCGGTGACGGCGCTGCCGCTGTACTGCTCGCCCTCGACGACGACGACGCCGGCTGAAAGGCCGGAGACGATCCGGTTCCTCGCCGGGAAGCTGGTGGGGTAGGTGGGGACGCCAAAGGGGTGCTCGGTGACAATTAACCCCTCGCGGGCGATGCGCTCAGCGAGCTTTCGGTTTTCGGCGGGGTAGATGACGTCGAGGCCGCCGGCGAACACGGCGATGGTGGAGCAGCGGGAGACCGAAGAGCCCTCGAGGGCTCCGACGTGGGCGGCGGTGTCGATGCCGCGCGCCATGCCGCTGACTACAGTAATCCCCCGGGAGGCGAGTTCCCGGCCGAAGCGCTCGGCCACAGCCGTGCCGTAGGGAGAGGAACGGCGGCTGCCGACGATGGCGACCATCGTCTCCTGGAGAAGTTCGAGGCGGCCGAGGGCGTAAAGGACGACGGGCGGGTCGTAAATCTGGCGAAGCTGCTCCGGATAGAGTTCGTCGACCAAGGGGAGCAGCGCGGCGCCGGCGCTCTTGATGCGTTCGACCTGCTCGCTGGCGGCGTCGAAGGCGCAGCCGCTGGCGACGCTCTGCGCCAACCCGGAGGGGAGCCCGGCGGCCATCAGTTCGCTTTTGGTCGCCCTGAACAAGGATTCGACGGAGCCAAAGCTCTGGAGAAGTTGGACCGATTTGCGCGCTCCGAGCCCGGGCACAAGGGAGAGGGCGCTCCAATGGAGCATTTCTTCGTCAGAGCGGCGGAGCAGCGTTGCTGGCATCTCAGTCTCTTGAGGTAGTGCGGCGAGCGAGGCGGTTCTCTCGCGCTACTGTGATTAAGGACAGATGCGGCAGAATGAGGAATACTTCGGCGGCCAGGAACTGGTGCTGGTTTACATCGCCAAGCGGCTGCGGGAGGCGCGGTCAGTGGAAAAGGCGTTTGATGAGGCGTGCCTGGAGTACCTGGTGGAAGCGGACACCTATCGCGGAGGAGTGCTGTTCGTCCGAGAGCTGATAGGGGCGTTTTTCTACGTGCGAGAGGCCGATGTGCCCGCGGCGCACAGGGCGCTGCGGGCGGGGAACTGGAAGCCGTATGAACCGCTGGCCTGAAGCAGGCGCGCCGGGAGCGCGGCTACGGGTTCTCGTTCGATTTCGGGTTGACGACGGGGATGGTGACCACGTTGGAGGTCTGGAAACTCTGTGAGATGGTGAGTTCCGTTTTGGGGTTCGTCGGCAAGTCGGGGTTGAGCTCCAGGTGAACCTCGTAGACGCCGACGGTCCCGACGCGGAGACCGGAGAACAGAACATTGGCCGTCTTGCCGCCGGCCAGCGAGGAGACGAATTCAGTCACGTCGTTGAGCGCCGGCCCGTTGTAAGGCAAACCGTTGACCATGTAATCCCGGGCTTCGTCCTTGACGATGCCGAGTCCGCTGGCCAGAACGACAATGGTTTCGCCGGGCAGGGCGGGGTTGTCCTCGGTGACCAGAGCGCCGGCTTCATTCGCGCAGCAGAGTTCGGAGTTGAAAGCCGACATGATGACGTTGGCGTCAGTGTTGGCGCTGGCGCTGAACGGGATGCCGTTGCCCGCCGGGCCGGCGACGCGCGCCCGCAGGCGAATTCGCGTGAAGTTGCCGGAAGGGAACGCCTCGACCTCGGGATCGTTTTCGGTGATGAGGCGGACGAGCTCGTCGCGGATGGTATTCAGCGTGTCGCCCTCTTTGACGGTGTAGCTGTAGGAGCGGTCGCGGATCTTAACGGTTGCGACATCGTCCGCCTTGGCGGTGCCGTCGACCGAGACTGTGCCGGTCGCCTGGCTGGAGAGGTGATAGATGAGGCCGGGGCGCGGCTCGGGGGTGGACTCGGCGTAGATGGCGGGCTGCTGTTCGATCAGGGGGATGGCCACGCTGGTGGAAACGGTAATGGAGCCGTCCTTGCGCTTCGTGTGAATGACGGCGCTCGAACTGCTCGACCCGGTGACTTCGACGGGGAGCTGGGCCAGGATTCTGGATGGGCTGACGGCGATGATGGGGATCTGCTTTCCGTCGACGAAGACAGTGACGCCTCCCTTTTCGTATGGAAGCGGAGCATCTAGAGGGCTGACGTCGGTTTCCTCGTCGGCGAGGTTCTCGCCCACGATGGTGATGATGGCGAACGGAGCGACGCGGGCGGCGTTTTGGCCGCCGCTCAGGTTGGCTCCGCTGGTGGTCATGACGGTCTTAGAGGTTTCCGGGGAGACGGCGGTGGCCAGAGTGACGTCGTTGCCGAAAACACCGCCGGCGCGCGCGGTGAAGAGAATTGCCTGGAAATCCTTGTTGGGTGTGGCGATGACGTAAGGGTCGTTGGCGAGCAGGGCGATGAAGGCGTCGATGACGTCATTAAAATCGTCGCCCTCTTTGACCTTGTACTTGTACTCGGTCGGATCGACGACCTCGCCTTCCTCGTTCTTGACCTCGTCGTTGCCGATCTTGATGGTCAATTCGTCGTCCTTGGTCAGCTCGCCGCTGAAGACAACGGAGCCGCGGGCGTAGACTTCGGGGCTGGCCGCATTTCGAACGGCGGTCAGCGGAAGGCTGAATTCGCCCGGGGTATAGAGGACGACCCGGCGATTATAGGCGTCGGCGACGTAGAGGTTTTCGCCGTCCCAGGCGAGTGAAACAGGCGTGCGGAAGGAGTCGGTTGAACTGACGCGTTCGGGTTCGGCGGAGTCGGAAGCCTGGTTGATTGTCGGATCGACCTGGCCGAGGATGTAATCCGCGGCGGCGCCGTCGCGGCGGGGGATTTCGTTAAACACCAAAACGCGATCATTGCCGGCGTCGGCGACAAACAGGCGGCGCCCGTCGCTGTAAGCGGCGCGCGGGAGGCTGAGAGTCGCCGCGCAGCGTCTCGGATAGACGTTGTTCCCGTTTGAATCGGTTCCCGTGGGCTCGCACAGACTGGAGCTGTTGTTGGACTCGGACGAGGTGACGTTCGGCTGGCCGATCACCACGTCGGCGGGCCTGTCATTGGCGGAGGGGATCGAGTTCCAGATGAGCACCCGGTTCAAACCGAGGTCGGTGACGATCAGCCTCTGTCCGTCGGTCATGACGCTGGTGGGCGACAACAGCGACTCAGCTTTGACGATTGGATTGAGGACGATCCCCCGCTGGCGGTCAGTATTGAAGTCCGGCTGACCGATGACGTAGCGCGCGGCGGGCTCATTCGAGGTGACCTGGCCGAAGTAGAGGACACGGTTGTTGCTGGTATCGGCGACCC
>JACADU010000046.1 GCA_013388415.1 Bryobacteraceae bacterium | reverse complement strand
CAGACCGGGCCGATCGACTTCAGCACGGCGCGCCGCTCGTTCTCAGTCCGCGCCACGTTCAGGTGAACAATTCCCGCGCCGAGGTCAAACCCGTCGAGCACAACGTACATGGCCACCATCACGGCCACGATGCAGAACCAGATAACAGGGAGCATGATCGTCTTTCTCCTCCATCAATGAGCCGTCTGACGCTCGGGGCCGTGGTCGAGTTCGCGCCAGATCATGAAGAGTCCAAGCATGAGCAACAGAGAGTAGATCTGCATTTCGTGCATCAAGGCTCGATCCGGTCGCCGTCCTCCGCTTAGAGTGGCCAACCCCGCCGACCATCCTGCTACGCAGGCGAAGGTTGGGCAATCACGGCGTGGGCCACCTTTCTCATCCACCGAGCACCAGCGGCTGCGCGGCCTTTGGTGCGCCGACCTTGCCGTCGAGCACTGACTTCCTGTCGACACCGCTACGATAGAGGGATCCGTCTGCCTCTCTGTCGGCCCTCAAAGTGCTACCCTGCATAGCCGATCCCGCGAACACCCGGCGCGACCGCGACTACGACAGGATCTCGGCCCGTATCGTCACGTCGGTCATCGCCGACAAGTCACGATCCACGGGGCCTGCCGCCACCATGCCTCGCAAGGACCGAACCAAGGGCGGCTTGCCCGTCGCTACTTGCCGAACGAAGCCAGAGCCTTGGACTCCGCTTCCAGCCCGGAGATCTGTTGAACCAACTGAGCGAAGGTGCTCTCTTCGGCACGAATTTCGTTCGTGAGCTGCGCGTGCCTGCGGCGATGTCCCGACAGCAGCTCCTGCACGTAATCCAACTCCGCCTTGGTCGCGCTGATGGTCTCTTCGAGTTGTTGAGAGATGCCAGCTTTTTGACCGAGTTGAGAGAGGCGCGACTCGAAGGCGCTCAGGTTACGCTGTGCTCTGTTCTGCATTGCAGCTGTCGAGGTGATTTGATCACTGACAAGGCGTTCTTGCGCTACCAATTGCCCAAGCCTGCTGTTCGAGATTCGCATGCGCTCCGTCAAGATCATGATCCGAGAGTGGATGCTTGCACTTTGTTGGACGGTTCGCCGCAAATTACGTACCTCGGCCTCCACAGAGCCAAGCGCCTCATCCTGGCGGCCGTCCACTTTACGGGTTTCCGCTAGGAGGGCAGTTACGGCTGAGAGAATCAAAATAGCCAACAATCCAAACAAGGCTGCTCGGATCCGCATCCGCCTAGTCGACCATCCTGCTTTTGATTGGAAGACGCTTGAATTAACATGATTCCCCTTCATGACAGTATTCTACTGTGGGCCTGAGCCTTTTCCAACTACAGAGCAGCAGACAGGATCCCATCGAAAGAGACCTCGATGTTTAGCGTCTCAGTATGCCGAGTGTGGCAATCCCGGCGGATTAGTACGTGCCCATTCCGACCACAACCGCCCAGCCAAGGGCACCCTTCAGATTGCGCACAAGCCAATAGTGAGGCACACTAGCGTCAATGAGCACTGTCAAGGCATGGACTGCATATAGATTTGCGTGTCTTCGGCGAGACCATGAACCTGCTCTTTAGTGCGGTTCCTGCCTTAAGAACTGGAGACGGGGAGGGCGTCGCAGATTCAATAATAGGACCCATCGAATTCCCTGCTAGCCCCCCTTCTCTCAAATGGGCATAAGGCCTCAGTCGCAACCACTACTATGGGTTCTGGCAGCACTTACAGTTTACGGTGTTAGAGTTACAACAAGCATAATAGCCTGCTGAACATGTAACGGAGCATCCCGTCACGCTGCATTGTGTTGAGCCATCCCCTCCCGATGTGCAATCACCGCCGCCACAAATCGCAAGAGGGCGCTCGCCGCCGGCTCCCAGTCCGAATGACGCCGCCGGAAGCGCCTTGCTGCAGACGCCAAGCTGCTTCAGGTTGCTGATCTTGTCGTTGTAGAGGGGAGTTTTCTCTCCATAGCGGGCAATACCGAATACCGAATACTCGTCGAAGACCTGCTTGGACAAGGTGGACGGGACTGCGCGGTCGGAGAACTTAAAGGCCATTTTGGTTCCGTCATCCCCGATAAAGGCCAGAAAACCATAGGACCGATACAATCGTGCCTTGCCGGACCAGCCATACGGAAGTCGGGTGCCGCCGATGTGTTGAAGCGAGTACACAAGCGAGCGTCCACTCTGCGCCGCATCTGGAATGAAGGTGACAGTTGTATAATTCCGGTCAACTGCAGCTGCGACCTCAACTCGGCCCACGAAGCCCTCAACACGATCGAGCAACCACTGAGAATGCGCGTTCAGAGCCGCCAATGTGATGATCGCCCCCATTAAGGGCAATCGTAACAATCTGCGTGTCAACATAGACCTGTCTCCTATTTGAAGATTGTAGATATGCGCACAAAAGAACAACAAAACTATCCGAAGCCTGAGTTGTTGATAAGCCATCGGTTTCGAACAGCGTCGTCGCTTCCGTGAATATGCTTGCAAAGATAAAGACAGGTGTCAATGGTTAAAATGATCCATTTTATTACGGCTTTATACGAGAGAAACAACACATTGTTGTAGTGATGCACAGCTACTGAGTGATATAGGCGAGTGGCATTCGGATAGAGGCCAATGTTAGCCCACTCCTGTCCAAAACGTTGGAGTGCCACCTGAGCGGGGTGTGTAGCGGTGCGAAGGGAGATTTCAGCGGGATCTCTAATCACATTCTCATCAACGATCGCCTTGCCGGGGATTGCGGCGGTAGGAATCAGGATCTTGGAACCATCAGACAATTCGGCATTGAGAGGGAGTGGGCGATCACCGGGGTTATCCCCGACGTCAAGCTCATGTCTCTGGATGAAGCAGCGGCTCCGACGATTCTTGTTCCATTCCGGCTGCTGCCGCCCGAGCTTTTCAGGGAGGGGTTCGGGCGGCGCCTGACGATCCTGGTCCGCTCCCGGCTCAATCCGGGCCTCGTTTCCAAACTCATCGACCGCGCCTCGCATGGCGTAGATCCTTCACTTGTGCTCTCCAGGAACCAGACGATGGACTCGGTCATCCTTCAATCGCTTGCTCAGAACTCCGCGGCGGCCTTTGTATTCTTCGTCCTTTCCACATTTGCGCTTCTCACAGTCTGCTGTGGAATATTCGGCTTGGCGGAGAACGCCGTCGCACGGCGCCTTCACGAGACGGGGATTCGCCTGGCGCTCGGAGCAAAACATGCCGAGACGGCGTGGCTCATCTTCAGGCGAAATGCCATGTCCGCGGCGGCGGGCCTGGTCCTGGGCTTGGCTCTTGCATCCGTGGCCAGCCGCTGGATGTGGGATTGGTTCACGATCAATACTGCGGACCCAAGGTATTACGTGCCCGCGATACTGGCGGTTAGTCTGACGGTTGCACTCGGTTCCGCCCTTCCCCTTCGGAAGCTCTTCAACGCGGACCCTGCCCACATCCTCCGCGAGCTGTGAAAGCGCTGCTACCGCATGCGCTCAGTAGTGGCCCTCATCCAGCCGCACTTTGCCGGCGAATTTTCTGTAGAGAAAGAAGAAGTAGCCGGCCGCCAGCAGGATGCCCGGAGTAAACCACATGAGCCCGATGCGCAGGCCGTAAGCAGGCGCCGAGGCGTTGTGGATGGTGAGGCTGAGCTGCGGATCCGAAACCGCCGGCAGAACCCACGGGAAGACGCCAAACACGACGCTGGTCAGCATACCGATGATGTAGAGCGCGCTCGAAAGAAACGCCTCGAGCTCGCGCCCTCGCCGGTGGAAATGCCAAGTGCCGCCGAGGCCGGCCAGCGCCAGGGCGGGGAAGACATAGCCCAGCGGCATTTCGGAGAAACTCTGCGCCAGTTTCGGCTGCACCCGGAAGCTGACGGCCGTCGCGATGACCGTCATCGCCGCGACGCCGTACCAGGCAAGCGAGGCCACCGCCTGCGCCCGTTCTCGGACGCCGTTCTCCGTCTTGTAGGTGACCCACAGCGCGCCGTGCTGCATCAGCGTCAGGAAGGCGAAGACCCCGATCAGTATGGTGTACCAGTCGAGAATGCCCGGTTCAGGTCCCGGCACGAAGTTCGTCCACAGCGGCAGAAAGAACTCGCCTTGGGCGTTCAGCGGCACGCCCCGGACCACGTTGCCCAGCGCCGCGCCGAAGAAGATCGCCAGCAGCGCCGAGGCCAGGCAAAACACGGCGTCCCAGAACGGCTTCCAGACGGGGTTGTCGATGTGGCTGCGGAATTCGACTGCCACGCCCCTCAGAATGAGCAGCCACAGGACAATCATCAAGGGCAGGTAGAACCCGGAGAAGCTCGACGCATAGAGGGCGGGGAAGGCAAAGTAGAGCGCGCCGCCGCCGGCCAGCAGCCAGACTTCGTTGCCGTCCCAGACCGGGCCGATCGACTTCAGCACGGCGCGCCGCTCGTTCTCAGTCCGCGCCACGTTCAGGTGAACAATTCCCGCGCCGAGGTCAAACCCGTCGAGCACAACGTACATGGCCACCAT
>JACADU010000025.1 GCA_013388415.1 Bryobacteraceae bacterium | reverse complement strand
GGGGGCGGCGCCGCGGCGCCGCCGTTGGCCTTGGCTTGTCGCAGCCGCTGCTGCGTTCGCCGTGTTCGTGGTCTGGCAATTCTACCTGCCTTCCCGCTTCGTCCATCTCAAACCCGGGCAGCCGTACCTCGCCGTGATCCCGTTCGAGGGCGACCGCGGCGCGATGGACGAGGCGGTGGTAACGGAACTGGTGAAGCGTGGCGAGTTTTCCCTTCTGAACCCGAGCGTCGTGCGGCGATACTGCTGGGTCTACATTGCGCCTTCGGTGATGGCCCGCATCGTTGGCGTGCAACTCATTCTCGAAGGGCGGATTGAAAGAAACAGCCTGATCGCGAGTGTTTCCGACGTTCGTAGCGGAAGGGTCATCTGGGCTGACAACTTTCCGGCGGATGAAACCGGGGCCATCGCAGTGGCCGAAGCCGCCGGCCGGGCTTGCGGAGGGCGGCCCGCTCACTGACGGACTGCGTTCCACAGGCTCGATGCCAGTTGCCTGCCGAACGCCAGCCGGTCCTCGATGTTTGGCTGCCGCCCAAGCTTGGGATGGCGCGAAACGCGTTGCTCCACAAGGAAAGCGGGAATCCGAAAATCGCGCCAGAGTCCTTGGACCACCGTCATCCTGCCGGGCTTGCCCGCAGTGGTGGTGGCTTCGCTCCAGGCCAGGGGCCGCGACGCGCTGAAGGCGGGCTGTTCCTCCAGCAGCTTGGACAGCCGCCGGCCGAGCTCGCGCACCGCGCTGCCCTCCGGCGCCGGCGGGCCGTCCAAGTACTCCGCGGTTTCCGTGTTGTGGAGCGTGAGAAACAGGTGAACCGGGCGCCCGGACTTGGCCCAAGCCGCAATGGCCGCATGCTGCGCTGCGATCTCCGGCATCGATTCCGCGTTGAACTCGTCCCAATTGCGGTTCAGGTCGTAGCCCCTGTGATTGAATCGCACGCCGCCCCGGGCAACGCCGTCGGGGTCGCACATGGGCAGCATCTGGAAAACCGCGCCTCGCCGGATCGCTGATGCTTCCGGAGCGTTCGAGAGCAGGAACCGCACCAGACCTTCGGCAACCCAGCTTGTGCCGGACTCCCAGCTATGCTGCCGCGCCATGAGCCAGACAACCTTCCGCTGCGCGGAGGGCGCGGGGTCCGTGACGGTCCACTGCAGCATCGGCCGGCCTTTCGGCGTTTTCCCGATCACCTTCTCCTGAAATGCAGGATGCCCCCGGATGTCTCTGCGCAGCCGCTCCAGGTGCTCGTTCGTGTAAGGCGGCGTGTGCGCCACCCAGAGAGTGTCTGACTCCGGTGTGATGCGCAAAACCAGCTTCGGCGTCTCCGCGTCGTAGGTGAAGTCGGGAAAGGGCTGCCACCTCCGGTTGTCGGTGCTGTAGAACGGCGGCGTGTCGCCCGTCACCGCGCCCTTGTTGGGGCGGTAGTTGTATTCGCCCGCGAGATTGGTGAGCTCGAGAATGAGCGGCTTGCCGCGGACCCCGTCCAGCCGGAAGTAATACCAATTCGCCTGCCGGTTGCGGCCGTCCTGATCGGTTTCTCCGGGCAGTGGGATCACGAAATGGCCGGGTTCCGGCTGCTGGAAGGTGCGTATGTTGCCGCCTTCGAAAGAGGCGGTCAGGCTGATGGCGAAGGCCAGCGGCAGCACGTTCATGATCTGGGAGTCTATCGTGAACGGTGAATGCCCCGCGGCGCGTGAATCGAGGGTTTAACCTGCTTGATCGGTATGATTGAGACAGTAGAGTGACGGGAACACTGATGGTGTACCTACGAACCGGAGTTCTCCTGCAAACAGTGATGAGCATGACATTGACAGGCGCCGGCCTCGAGCCGCCGAAGGCCAAGATCGTCCCAAAGACCATAGAGTTGCACGGTGACCATAGGAATGACGAGTACTTTTGGTTGCGCGAGCGTGACAACCCCGAGGTCCGCGCCTACCTTGAGGCCGAGAACCGCTACACCGAAGCGCGGATGAAGGATACCGAAACGCTTCAGAAGAAGCTGTACGAGGAAATCGTCGGCCGGATTCAGGAAGACGACGTTTCCGCGCCTGTCCATCGCGGAGATTACCTCTACTACACCGTCACGAAAAAGGGCCTTCAGTACCAGATCAACTGCCGGAGGAAGGGCCCCTCGGGAGCCGAAGAGGTCCTGCTTGATTCGAACGAACTTGCCAAAGGCCACAGCTACTTCGTTCTTGGCGGCTTCTCTCCCAGCCCCAACCAGAAGATCCTCGCCTATGCCACCGACACGAAGGGCGACGAGAAGCTGACGGTTCGCTTTAAGGATCTTGCCACCGGCAAGCTCCTCGAAGATTCGATCGAAGGCGCCTACTACGGGCTTGAATGGAGCGAGGACAACCGGACAATCTTCTACACCATCCTCGACCACGCACACCGCCCCTACAAAGTTCTCCGCCACCGGCTAGGCACAAAGCAGAGCGAGGATGTCGAGGTCTACCACGAGAAGGACGAACGGTTCACTGTCAGTCTTGGGAAGACCCGCAGCAAGGCTTACATCGTGGTCTCGCTGAACAGCGCCGCCACCAGCGAGGCGCTCGTCATTGACGCCCGAAAGCCGGATTCCGCGCCGCAGACAGTCATTCCCAGGAAGCAGGACGTTGAATACGGATTGACTCACCGCGGCGGCAGTTTCTACGTCTGGATCAACGACACAGGCAGGAATTTCCGGCTCGTGGAGATTCCCGTCTCCTCGCGCGATCCGAAGGACTGGAAGGAACTGATCGCGCACCGCCCCGCCGTCACCATTGAAGACGCTGAAGCGTATGCAGGCCATCTGGTTGTGACAGAACGTGAGAAGGGCCTGCGCAAGCTCCGCATCCGCCGGTTTCGAGACAGCGCCGAGCATTTTGTTGAGATGCCCGAGCCGGTCTACACCTTGGCCGGAAACACCGACGAACCATACGACACCAAGTCCATGCGCTTCGTCTACGCCTCCTTGACCACGCCGGCAAGCTCCTACGACTACGACATGGAGACCAGAACCCGCATTCTGGTCAAACGCCAGCCGGTGCTCGGCGGCTATGATCCCGCGAACTACGTCGCCGAGCGCTTGGAAGCCGCCGCGGCGGACGGCGTCAGGATCCCGGTGTCAATCGTCTACAGGAAAGGTCTGAAGAAGGACGGATCCGCGCCCGCGCTCTTGTATGGATACGGCTCCTACGGCGCGCCCTCCGAGCCCGGCTTTGCCAGCGACAGGCTCAGTCTCCTCGACCGTGGATTCGTCTATGCGATCGCCCACGTTCGAGGTGGCGGCGATCTGGGCAAGACGTGGCACGACGACGGCAAACTCCAGAAGAAGCGGAACACGTTCACTGATTTCATCGCCGCGGCCGAGCTTCTCATCAAGAGCGGCTACACGAACCCGAAAATGCTCGGCATCGCCGGCGGCAGCGCCGGCGGGCTGCTGATGGGCGCAGTCGTCAACATGCGCCCGGATCTGTTCGGCGCTGTCATTGCCAAGGTCCCCTTTGTGGATGTCATCTCCACGATGATGGATAAGAGCCTCCCGCTCACCATCGGCGAATACGAAGAGTGGGGCAACCCGGCCGACGAGGCAGCCTACCGCTATATGCGGTCCTATTCGCCCTACGACAACGTGGAACGCCAGAGCTTCCCGAACATGCTGGTCACGGCTGGCCTGAACGATCCGCGCGTCAGCTACTGGGAGCCGGCGAAATGGGTGGCCAGACTGCGCACCGTCAAGAAAGACGCCAATTTGCTGTTGCTCAAGACCAATATGGGCGCCGGCCACTTTGGAGCATCAGGCCGGTACGAACGCTACAAGGAGACGGCTTTCGACTACGCCTTTTTGTTCAAGGCGCTCGGCATCGCCGCTGAATAATGAAACTCATCCTCCGGGCGGCAGCCGCCCTCGCGGGCGGCGCGATCCAACTGTGCGCACAGCAGGCCATTGTCAACATGCCCTCGGCCGACATCACGCCAAAGGGCGGACTTTTCCTCATGCACGAGTCCCAGTGGCGTCCCTGGAATCCCGATCGCTCCTGGTACGGGACCAATTTCCTCGCATACGGAGTGGGGTGGAACACCGAGCTCGCCGTTACGTCGTACAATACCGGAACGCCGGCCGCGTCGAACGAGACGATCGGATTCGGCTTCAAAACAGCCGTGCCTCTATCCGGCAGAAACGGCGGAGCCCGCGAGCACAAGCTCACGGTAGGATCAATGGCGCTCGCCAGCCTGACCGGCAAGGGAATGGGCAACTTCTCCTATGCCCACTACAGCTTCAGGCTGCCCAAAGCCAAAACGCGTCTGACCGGCGGCGGCTGGTTTGGCTCCGAGCAGCTCTTCCTGCGCAAAACCGGCAGCGTCCTGGCCGGCGCTGAGCATCCCCTGAGCAAGAAGGTGATCCTCCTTGCGGAGTGGTTTGCCGGCCGGCATGACCTGGGTTTCTTGATCCCCGGAGTCCTCTGGCATCCGACGCCGAAGCAGTTCGTGGTTGTCGCCTACAAGTTCCCCAACCAGACGGCAAACGGGAAACAAGGCCTCGTGCTTGAGTACGGCATCACCCTGGGCGGAACCGGCAACGGCCACTGAGACCTCTCTTGCCACCACCCCTGACGGGATGGCCGGTCCGGCTTGTTTTGTTATCATGCGGCTTCATGGCCACGATGAACGCCTATGCGATCGGCGTCGATCTGGGAGGCACCAACCTGCGCGCCGCTGCCATCGCCCGCGACGGCGCGCTCCTCGGCAAAGTGGGCGGCAAGACCAACCTCAAGGAAGGCCGCGACGCCGTCATCGAGGACATCGTTCTCGCCATCCGCGCGCTCCGCGATCAGTTCGGCCACGACTCCCTGGCCGGCGTCGGCGTCGCCGTGCCCGGCTTCATCGACATCCAGCACGGCTTCATCGTCGGCTCCAACAACCTGCCGCAGTTTGACTGCTTCCCCGTTCGCGACGACATCAGCAGGAAACTCGGCACTCCAGTGATCCTTGAAAACGACGCCAACGCCGCCGCGCTCGGCGAGAAGTGGCTCGGCGCCGGGCGCGACGTCAACGACCTCGTCCTGCTCACCCTCGGAACCGGCATCGGCGGCGGCATCGTCTCCGGCGGCAGAATCCTCCATGGCGCCGTCGGCATGGCCGGCGAATTCGGCCACATGACGGTCTATCCCGGCGGCAATCCCTGCGGCTGCGGCAATCACGGTTGCCTCGAAAAACACGCCTCCGCCACCGCCATTACCGCCATGGCCCGCATGTTGCACCTCGGCGACTTCCCCACTGCCGCCGAGGTCTTCGAACTCGCCAAAGGCGAGGGTGAGAACGCCATCAAAGCCCGCCGCGTTTTCGAAAGCGCCGGCGCCGCCCTCGGCGTGGCCATCGCCAACCTGGTCAATATCTTCAACTTCCCGCTCTACCTCTTGAGCGGCGGCCCGCTGCCCGCCTGGGACTTCTTCGCCCCGGCGATGATCCGGGAAGTTCAACAGCGGAGCTTCACGTTTCGCAATACTAAGACAAGAATAGAGAAGGCGACGCTCGGCAACGAAGCAGGGCTTTACGGGGCCGCTTACCTGCCGTTCCTTCATCATTAAGGTGGACTGATCGAAATGTACTGGCTCGGAATCGACATCGGAACCGGCGGCAGCCGCGCGCTGGTGGTCAACGAACACGGCGCCGTCGTGGCCGGCTTCACCGCTCCCCACGAGGACATGAAAATGGAGCGGCCCATGTGGGCCGAGCAGCGCCCTGAAAACTGGTGGGACGCCGCCCAAAAGGCCATCGCCGGAGTGATGGCGCAGGCGGGCGTCAAGGGCGATGAGATCGCCGCAGTCGGCCTGTCCGGCCAGATGCACGGCCTTGTCACCCTCGACGCGGCCAACAACGTCATCCGCCCCGCGCTCATCTGGTGCGACCAGCGCAGCCAGCCACAAGTCGACTGGATCAATCAGACCGTCGGCAAGGCCAACGTCGTTGCCCACACGGCCAACCCGATGCTCACCGGCTTCACGCTGCCCAAACTCCTGTGGGTCCGCGACAACGAACCAGCCAGCTTTGAGAGGGTGAAGAAAGTCCTCCTGCCAAAAGACTACGTCCGCTTCATGCTGACCGGCGTTCACGCCACCGAAGTCAGCGACGCCTCCGGCACCGGCTTGCTTGACGTGGTCACCCGCCGCTGGTCCAAGCCCATGCTCGACCGCATCAAGCTCGACGCTTCCATCCTGCCCGAGGTCAAAGAGTCTGCCGACGTCACCGGCACAGTGTCGGCTGGCGCCGCCAAGTCGACCGGCCTCAAAGAAGGAACGCCGGTGGTGGGCGGGGCGGGCGATCAGGCGGCCTCGGGAGTCGGCAACGGAATCGTCGGGCCCGGTGTGGCAAGCTGCACCATTGGCACCTCCGGCGTCGTCTTCGCCTACCTCGACCGGCCGCAGTACGACCCCACCGGCCGTGTCCACACTTTCTGCCATGCCGTCCGCGGCAAGTGGCATGTCATGGGCGTCACTCAGGGCGCAGGCCTCAGCCTGCAATGGTTCCGAAATCACTTCGCCCCCGGCACGGACTATGACACGCTGATGGCCGAGGCCCAGACCGCGCCCGCGCTCTCCCACGGACTCTACTGGCTGCCCTACCTGATGGGCGAGCGGACGCCCCACTTGGACGCCATCGCGCGCGGCGGCTGGATTGGCCTCACCGCCAAGCACGGCCGCGCGGAGATGGTCCGCGCAATCGTCGAAGGCGTCAGCTACAGCCTTCGCGATTGCCTCGGGGTCATCGAATCGATGGGCGTGGAAGTGAAATCGGTCCGCGCCTCCGGCGGCGGCGCCAACAGCCCCTTCTGGCGCCAGATGCTGGCCGACATCATGTCGCGCGGCATCTCAACGCTCGAAAACAAGGAAGGCTCGGCCTACGGCGCGGCCCTGCTCGCCATGGCCGGCAGCGGCCAGGGCTCGGTGGAGGAAATTTGCAGCCGCGTCGTCAAGGAAGCCGATTGCCTCATCCCCGGCGTCCACGAATCCGCCGCATATAACCGCGGGTATGAGGTCTTCACCACTCTCTACCCGACGCTCAAGCCGATCTATAGCCTCATCCACCAGTTGGCCTAGCGGCGCCCGGCTCTCAGTGCGCCACCCCGCCGTGGCGCCCGGCTTCGAAGAGCCGCCGGTCCATCGGCTTCAGCGCGCGCTCTTGAGCCGCAGTGAGCAGCCGTGTGTGATGGACCCCGTAAAGCGACTCCGGAATGTACCAGACGTCTTCTTCCGAGGTCATCCACCCGCGCTTGTCGAACTTCGCGAGATTGACCGGCCTCGTTGAATACGCCCTGAGCGTCTTCTCGCCCTTCAGGTTGTAATAGTGAGGGAAATAGGTCATCACCAGTTCACGCAGCGTGCGGTACACCGGATCACGGATCCTCAGACCGGAATAATCGCTCTTGGCCACCGCCCCCCAGCAGCCTCGCGCCTTGTAAACGGCGACAACGTGGTCGTCGTCGCGCACGCTCTCCAGGTCGAGAATCAGCGGCGGATAGCCCAGCACGCGCAACGCCGCCGCAGCCAGCAGTGCGCCCTCCATGCAGTGGGAGGTGTTCTTGCGAAGGGCGACCCGCGGCGAGTAGCAGGTCGGTCCTGATGGCTCGAGGTTGTAGGCGATGTCGCAGTCAAGAAACGCCTGAATCCGTTCCGGGGTCTTGAGCGCCCTCAGCCGGGCATACTCCTCACGGCTCAGGCCGAAGCGTTCAAACATTGTGAAAAGATTATCCGGAACGGTATGCCGCGCGCCACTGCTCGACATGGATAAGATCGGTTCATGGGACAAGGCAGCATCACCTCACTGACGCTTCTCGCCGCCTGCTTCGCTTTCCCCGCCGCCGCCCAGGCGCCGCCGAAAGCCTTCATCGACGGGACCGGACCCGGATGGCGCGAACTCGGCGAGGCTGACTTCGCTCCCGTCAACGGCAACCCCGACACGTGGATATGGTCGGGCGAGATCCTGAAATGCACCGGCAAGCCCATCGGCGTCATGCGCACGAAATCGAAGGTGAAGAACTTTGAGATGGTCGTCGAGTGGCGGCATCTCCAGTCCGGCGGCAATTCGGGCGTTTTCGCATGGGTGCCGGAGGAGGCTCTCGCGGGACTGAAACCCGATGTCCTGCCGAAAGGCGGCATCGAGGTCCAGATGCTCGACCACGGCTACGCCGAGCTGTACACGAAGAAGACCGGCAGGCAGCCGGACTTCTTCACGACCAACGGGGACATCTTTGCCGTGGGCACATCGAAGCTGAAACCCTTTCCTCCCCTGTCGCCCAATGGCTCGCGCAGCTTCCCCCGCAAGAACCTCAGCAAGGGCGTTGGCGAATGGAACCACTACTATGTCCGGGGCATCAACGGCGAAATCCGCCTCTGGGTGAACGGCGAGGAGGTTTCCGGCGGATCGGACGCGGTTCCGGCTGAAGGCTACCTGTGCCTGGAGGCTGAGGGCAGCCCGGTCGAGTTCCGCCACATCAGGATTCGCGAGTTGCCCTAAACTGGTCGGTGGACCTGAATCAGCCGTATGCAGCAGTCGAAAGCCGGAGGACTCCCGCCGCCCGCGCCCGGCTCTTTCCACTCCGACGGGCTGTCAGAGCTGATCATGGGCCTGACTTGGGTGCTCTGGGGCGGCCTGCTCGGAATTCCCGAATTCCTGTCGCTGGGCGAGTGGCG
>JACADU010000213.1 GCA_013388415.1 Bryobacteraceae bacterium | reverse complement strand
GTAATACAGGATGCTGTTCTCCGGCGGCACGGCGGCGTCCGCGTTGGTGTGGAACAGGAACGTCGGCGGCGTCTCTGCCGTCACCTTCAACTCGTTCGACATTTCCCAAACCAGCGCCGGGTCCGGCGGATCGCCCAGCAGGTTCTTCATCGAGCCCGAATGCGTGTACCGCGTCGTGAAACTGATCACCGGGTAGCAGAGCACCGCGAAGTCCGGCCGCTCGCCGGCCTGAAAATGCGTCGAGAGCGACGACGCCAGATGCCCCCCCGCCGAGAAACCCATCACGCCGACCTTTCCCGGATCGATCTTGAACTCCGCCGCGCGCGCTCGAATGGTCCTCATGGCCTTTCGCGCATCGTCCAGCATCGCCGGATGGCGATACCGCGGCCCCAGCCTGTACTTCAGCACCACCGCCGTCACCCCGAGCGCGTTATACCACTCCGCAATCTGCTTCCCTTCGTGGTCCATTGCGAGTGCTCTGTACCCGCCGCCGGGACAGACCAGAACCGCCGCGCCGTTCGGTTTCGCGGCCGCGTACCAGGTAATCGAAGGCTTGTCGGCGTCCTCCTGGCCTTTCGCTCCCGGAGTCCCCTCGGGCCACAAAAGCTCCGTCTTCGGAGCCTGCGCGTGCAAAGCGCCGTACATCATGATCGCCAGCAGGATCGTTCTCATTCGGTTGTCGCAGCCTCGTTGATCGTGAGCGTCGCCGCATCGGCGTCCAAAGTCGCTTCAACGCCGAGCGGCAGTGTCAATTGGTCGTCCGTGTGTCCGATCGTCAGCCCCGTCACCACCGGAACTTTCAGATCTCCCAGAATGTTGTCATAAATCTCGCCAAGGGAGAAGCCGCCCTCCGCCGATGGGCGCCGCGGAACACAATCGGCGCATTCCCCGATGATCAGGCCCCGGATGCCGCGGAACTTGCCCGCCAGCCGCAGGTGCGTCAGCATTCGGTCGACGCTGTACGGCGGCTCATCCACATCTTCCAGAAACAGGATCTTGCCTTCTGTCTGGATCTCCCACGGCGTGCCCATGGTGCTGCTGATCAGGCTCAGGTTGCCGCCGGTCAGCGGCCCCGTCGCCTTGCCCGGACTCACTGTGCGCGTCAGGTGCTTCGGCCGCATCGGGCGCTCCTCCGGCGGGTTCCGCAGCAGGCCAAGCGGCTTCGGCTCGAAGACCGCCCGCTTGAAGTGCTCGAGCGTCCAGTCATTGAACCGGGAGAGCGTCACCGGTCCGTGCATCGTCACCAGCCCCGTCTGCCCGTGAATGCCGAGATGCAGCGCGGTGATGTCGCTGTAGCCGATGAACAGCTTGGGGTTCCTCTGGATCAGCGCGAAATCGATCCGGTCCAGCAGCATCGCCGCGCCGTATCCGCCGCGGATGCAGAACACCGCCCGCACTTCCGGGTCGCTGAACATCGCGTGCAGATCGGCCACCCGCTCGGCGATCGTCCCGCCCAGATAACCATCCCGCCGGCCAACGCTCCGCCCTACCTTCAGCTTGAGGCCGAGCGCCTCGACGGTCATTCGCGCCAGCAGCAGCTTCTCGGGGTCGCTGACGTACGTCGACGGCGTGATGAGCCCGGCTGTGTCACCCGGCCGCAGGGCTTTCGGCTTCAGGATCGGCTTCCGCGCCTGCGCGGAGGCTGCCGTCGCCGCCGTGAACGTGAGAAAAGACCTCCTGCTCTGGTTCATGACCCTCTCCTCTGGCAGCGGCGTCGATCTCGATCACCGCGCCCCATCCGATGAATCGCAGGCTAATCCGCATCAGGATGAACGCCTGTTGCAGGACAATCATCAGGATAGCGGCCGGCATCACCGTAACGGGCACGAAGTTCGCCACCTTCAAATACAACGCGGACACCGCGCCGAACAGAATCGCCAGCGCCGCCCACGGACCCATCGCCAGCCACGGCCTGCGCGCCACGAACACCATCGCCGCGATCAGTTGCTTGAAAGCCCGCCGGGAATTCTCCGCGGCCAGCCGCGCCCTGGCATAATCAACCACCGATACTGCATAGCCGGCAAGCAGCACCAAAAGCGCGATTCGCACCTGAGTAGCCACAAACACCGGCCCGCCAACCATCCCCTCGCCCCAGATCTTGCCGGCGCCCTTCCGGATCGCGCCATTGACCACGAACAATGGAACCCAGGCGAGCACCGAGTAGAGGCTCACGCGGAGAAACCGCCAGAAGTACAAACCAGCGCCCCCCCAGAACAGCGCCGGCGAATACGCCTCGTTGTCGCGGCGCAGCACATGCAGCGCTCCGCCGTTCAGATAGACCACGCCCACATGGAGCAGCATGAGCAAAGGAACGAGAATGAACACCGCCCAATCCAGCGGCCCAACCCGGTAGGCCGCTTCCAGGACGAACATGAGGTCGAAATCGCGCAGCAGTTCATCCCCGTACCTCGTCCTGGCGGCCTGTGTGATTCCAATGCCCGCCAGCGGGACCGCCGCCACCAGCGCGATCAGCGTGTGGAACGCCCAGTAGAGCGCCACCGCCCGCTTGCGCCGCTTTGCTTTTTCCCACCCGAGTATCAGCGCTCTCAATGCATTCATTGCTCGTTGCTCCCTCACATCCCGGCCGACATCCAAAGCGCCAGGTTCTGCGCCCAGAACAGGACCTGCCCCAGCCAGCGCGTGGAGAGCGTGCTGTTGTACTTCTCCCGCCAACTGTTGTTGGCGAAACTGAGGTCGAGCTGAAGCTTGCGCTTCGGATCGACTTCAACCCCGGCGACCTTCGCCGCTCGAATGAAGTTGTAGCGAACCCAACGGTACGAGCCATCCCAATACTTCCGCTCGACGTGGCCGTCGTCGAACCGGATCTCGATCTCCACCGGAACGGCGGCGTCCTCGCGCCTGACGATCTTCACGATGCTCTCCCACTGCTTCCCTTTCTTGGCCTTCTCATCCTGCTCGTCCTTCTTCCCCCCATCTTCCCGGCTCACCAGGATCTTTCCGGAGCCCTTGTCGAACTGTCCGAAGTCGTTCCCGCGCCGGCTCACGCTGACTTCACCGACGGCATAATCGAGCAGCCGGGTCCCGTGGAAGAACTGGTCGAAGAACCAGTTCATGTCCCGCCCGCTGACTTCGTTCACGACTGCCTGAAAATCACGCGCGCATGGGTGGCCGAAGCGCCATCTCTGGTGGTATTTCCGCATCGCCCGGGCGAACGTCCGTTCACCCAGCAGGCCTT
>JACADU010000106.1 GCA_013388415.1 Bryobacteraceae bacterium | reverse complement strand
CCGGGCTCGGCCTCATCGAGGACGCGCAAAGCCATCGCCTGCGCAGCCTCGTAGAAGACAGGATCGTTCAGCAGATTGAGCGCTTGAAGCGGCGTATTCGAGCGCCGGCGGCGGCTGCACGCGACATTGGCATCCGGGGCGTCGAAGTTGGCCAGCATCGGATAGGGCGCTGTCCGCTGGTAGTGGATGTAGAGGCCGCGCCGGTAGCGCGCCGGTCCCTCGTCCTCCTTCCATTTGAAGCTGCCCGCGTAGACAAGCTCCGCCACGCCCGCCGGCTGCGGCGGATGGACGCTCGGCCCGCCCACTGCGGGATTCAATAGACCGCTGGCCCGAAGCGCCGAGTCCCGCAATGCCTCGGCCGGCAGCCGAACCCGGGATTGACGGGCAAGAAGCATGTTTTCAGGATCGCGTTCGGCCAGTTCCGGCCGGGTGTTCGAGCTTTGCCGGTAGGTGGCGGAGGTCACGATCAACCGGACCATCTTCTTGACGCTCCAGCCCTGCTCAACGAACTCCGCGGCAAGCCAGTCGAGCAGTTCAGGGTGCGTTGGGCGGTCTCCCTGCGTGCCGAAGTCTTCGCTTGTGCGGACGATGCCCCGGCCGAAGAACTCCTGCCACAGGCGGTTGACTGCCACTCGCGCCGTCAGCGGGTTGTCCCGCCCTACCAGCCAACGGGCCAGAGTCAGCCGGTTCCCCGGCGCGCCGGCAGGCAGCGGAGGCAGCACCGCCGGCACTGCCGGCGTCACCTTGACCCCGCGCTCGCGGTAATCCCCCTTCACCGCGATGTGCGTCTCCACCGGTCCATCAAGCTCATGAATCACCGCCGCCTGCGTGAGTTTCGGCGCCGCGGCGTCGATCTGTTGAAGCCGCTGCCGCATCTCCCGCAGCGCCGCTACCTTCTGGCGGTCCCGCTCATGGTCCTTGACCGGCCCCGGATTGTTGATGAACCAGTAGAAAAGCCGCTCCCGGTCGCGCGGCGTTCTCTGTTCCTTGGGCGTCCGGATGACCTCCTCGAAGCGGTCGAACATCGGGCGCCCGTTGGCCACGGCGAAGTCCCATTCCATGTCCCGGCCGGGGTTGTCCATCGCCTTGCGAATGTACGATTCCCATTCGTCCTGAAGCGCCTCTGCGCCGTAGACCCTGTTGAGGTGCTCGCGGTCCTTGAGGTACTGCGGGCGGGACCGCATCCAAGGGCCGAACTCGCCCGGCATCGGCGCGTCGATGTCGACGCCCTCCGCCTGATTGAAGAAGGCGAAGAGTTCGTAATAGTTGCGCTGGCTGATGGGGTCGTACTTGTGGTCGTGGCACTGGGCGCAGCCGTAGGTGAGGCCAAGCCAGACCGTGCTGAACGTGTTGGTGCGGTTGACGAGCTGCTCGAAGCGGCTCTCCTTCGGGTCCGTGCCGCCTTCCCGGTTGGTGAGGGCATTGCGGTGGAAGCCCGTCGCGACGAGTTGCTCGGTTTTCGCGCCGGGCAGCAGATCGCCGGCCATCTGCTCGATTGTGAACTGGTCAAACGGCTTGTCCTGGTTGAAGGAGTCGATGACGTAGTTCCTCCAGCGCCAGGCATAAGGGCGAACCTGGTCCTTCTCATATCCGTCGGAATCGGCGTAGCGGGCGAGATCCAACCATGCCCGGGCGCGCTGCTCTCCATAGTGCTCCGAACTGAGCAGCCTGTCGACAAGCCGTTCATAGGCGTCCGGGCGCTGGTCTGCCAGAAACGCACGCACCTCCTCCGGCGTGGGCGGAAGCCCGATGATGTCCAGGGAAGCCCGGCGGATGAGCGTTGTCTTCGGCGCCTCGGGCGATGGCGCGATCTTCTCCCGCTCGAGGCGCGCCAGCACAAACCGGTCGATGGGGTTCTTCGGCCAGTCCGGGCGGCTGACCGCAGGCGGTTGCGGTTGACGAACCGGCTTGAACGCCCAGTGATCGCTCTGCACTGGTTTGGCTGATGAAACAGCCGAAGCGGCTTCCGGCAACTGGGCGCCGCCATCAATCCACGATTTGACAATCTGGATCTCGCCCGGCGTCAGCGGCGCTCCCGCCGGCGGCATCATGAAACCCTTCTTCGTGCTGCTGATCCTGGCGAACAGCTTGCTCTCGGCGCTCTTGCCTGGGACAAGGACCGGTCCGGAGTAGCCTCCTTCCCGGAGTTTTGCGGGATCGTCCAGCCGCAAGCCGTTCTGCGCAAGCCTCTCGTTGTGGCACATCACGCAGCGCTTTCGCAGAATGGGCTGGACGCCAGTGGTGAAATCGGGTGGCGCACCCCACAGCACAGGCGCGGCGGCAAGGACCGGTATCCAAATGCCCCTCATCTTGTCCAGTTATTCTAACGCTTCCAGGGGACTATGATGGCCTCATGTCGTTCTTTGCGGCGCTTCTCGCCAGCCTTCTGTTCCAGCAACCCGCTGCCGCCCCGGTACTGGATGGCGTTTGGGAAGGGCCAATCAGCGGTTTTGCGGGCAAAGTGACCATCCGGCTCCACATGAAGCAGTCTCCGGACGGGAAGCTTGAAATCAAGATGGACGTCCCCGAGCAGGGGGCGGCCGGGATTCCCGTGCCGGTGACGAGTTTCGCGGAGGGGGTGCTGAAATGGGAGATCCCCACCATCCAGGCGAAGTACGAGGGCAAGCTGAAGGAAGGCGGAAAGGAGATTGAGGGAACCTTCATGCAAATCACTCCCCAACCCCTCACCCTCAAGAAACTCGACAAGCCGCCCGCCGGTCCGAACAGGCCACAGGAGCCGAAGCCGCCTTTTCCGTACCTGACCGAGGAGGTGACCTTCCCGAGCGCCGCCGGCGGTGTGACGCTCGCCGGCACTCTGACCCTGCCGCCCGCCGGCGCCAAAAAGCACCCGGCGGTCGTCCTCATCTCCGGGTCCGGTCCCCAGGACCGCGACGAGCAACTCATGGGGCACAAGCCGTTCTGGATCCTGGCCGACCACCTCTCGCGGCGCGGCTTCGCTGTCCTTCGATACGACGACCGCGGCTTCGGCAAATCGACCGGACGCTTTTCCACCGCCACCAGCACGGACTTCTCGCGCGACGCGGAGGGCGCGCTGAACTATCTCAAAGCCCGGCCCGAGGTGGACCCGAAGCGGGTCGGATTCATCGGGCACAGCGAAGGCGGCCTCATCGCTCCCATGATCGCGGCGCGCAGACCTGACGTGGCGTTCATCGTTCTCATCGCCGGCACCGGCGTGCCGGGCAAGGAGGTGGTCGCCGAGCAGGCGCGGCGGATCCTGAAAGCGTCCGGAATGGCGGACAGCGCCGTCGAAACCAACGCTGCGGTTCAGCAGAAGATCTTTGAAATCCTGAAGCAGGAGCCGGACGAGGCCGCGGCGCGAAAACTGATCCTCGAGGCGATGGCCGGGCAGCCGAACGCGGAGGCCACGGCAAGGTCGAGTGCCTCGGCGTGGTTCAGAGAGTTTGCGTTCTACGATCCGGCGCCCGCGCTTGAGAAGGTGAAATGTCCGGTGCTGGCGGTCAACGGCGAACTCGACCTCCAGGTCCTGCCGGATCAGAACCTGCCGCCGATTGAAGCCGCGTTGAAGAAAGGCGGCAACAAGGACTTTCAACTGGTCCGGTTGCCCAAGCTGAACCATCTGCTGCAAACGGCCAAGACGGGCCTGCCGGCGGAGTACGGGCAGATCGAGGAAACGATGGCCCCCGCGGCTCTGGAGACGATCGCGAACTGGCTGGCAAAACGAGCTGGAATGGGGGCGCAACAATGAAGTCTGTTCTTTCCCTGCTCCTGGCCGCCGCCGCCGTTTTTGCCGGCTCGGCCAAACAGATCTCGAGCTATGACATCCGCGTCGAGCTGACTCCTCAGCATGGATTGAATGGCACCGAGACGCTGACCTGGTGGAACGACTCGCCGGACACGGTCGCCACACTCCAGTTTCATCTCTACCTCAACGCGTTCAAGAATTCGCAATCGACCTTCTTCCGGGAGTCCGGAGGGCGGCTGCGGAGCGACCGCGCCGAGGGTGACCATTGGGGTTGGATCGACGTGACCCGGATGAAGCTCCGGGACGGAGCGGACCTGACGAAGTCCATCCGCTTCATCCAGCCCGACGACGGCAATGCCGGCGATCAGACGGTGATCGAGGCGCAATTGCCGGAGCCGGTCAAGCCGGGACAGACGATTCAACTGGAGATCGACTTCAAGGCCCAATTGCCGAAGGTTTACGCCAGGACCGGCTTCCACGGCCAGTTCCACCTCGCCGGGCAGTGGTTCCCCAAGATCGGCGTCTGGGAGACGGCCGGGATGCGCGGACGGGCGCAGGCGGGCTGGAACTGCCACCAGTTCCATGCCCACAGCGAGTTCTACTCAAACTTCGGACGGTACCGTGTCCGGCTAACCGTGCCATCCGCGATGGTTGTCGGGGCGACCGGAGAGATGAGAAACAAGGAGAGCCGGCCGGAGAAGAACACGACCACCTACACCTTCGAGCAGGAGGACGTCACCGATTTCGCCTGGACGGCGCAGCCGGACTTCCTCCGGATGGAGCGCATGTTCGAAGCCGCCAAGGTGTGCACGCCGGAAGAGGTGAAGGCGGCAGCGGAGCTGCACGGCATTCCTGAGGAGGAAGCCCGGCTGAGCGACGTCAAGATGATCCTGCTGCTTCAACCGGAGCATCGCGCGCAGGCGGAGCGGCACTTTAAGGCGCTGCGCGCCGGGCTCAAGTGGTTCGGGCTGTGGTACGGACGATACCCTTACAAGACCATCACCGTGGTGGACCCTCCATACGGGGGCGGGGGAGCGGGCGGGATGGAATACCCCACGTTCATCACCGCCGGAACGATGTACTCGATGCCGGAAGACGTCAACATCGTCCTGGAGGAGGTGGTGGTCCACGAGTTCGGACATCAGTTCTGGAAGGAACTGGTGGCGACCAACGAGTTCGAGGAATCGCCGCTGGATGAGGGCTTCAACACCTATTCGACGTCGCGGATCATGGACAAGGTGTTCGGCAAGACGGCCATGCCGTTGCCGGTTTTCGGGATGAACGCATGGTCCGTCCTGGGGCTTCCCAAGTTGGGCCGCGACAGCGTCAACCGGGCAGCCTCGTTCAGTGGAGTGAGGAGCGACAGCTTGATCCGCCCCGCCTGGCAATACTACGATTCGTCGAGCTATGGAATCAACTCCTACATGCGGACCCATGTCGCGCTTAGAACGCTGTAAGGCCTGCTGGGTGAACGGACGTTCGCCCGGGCGATGCGGAAATACCACCAGAGATGGCGCTTCGGCCACCCATGCGCGCGTGATTTTCAGGCAGTCGTGAACGAAGTCAGCGGGCGG
>JACADU010000170.1 GCA_013388415.1 Bryobacteraceae bacterium | reverse complement strand
TTGTGGAATTGGCCGTTGCGCACAAAGACCCTGTCGGCTGGCGTGAGCGGGTGATTCAGAAAGCTGAAGTCCGCCGCGCCGGAAAGCGCATCGGCATCGACGGAATACGGAAAAACGGGCGGGTCGGCTGCGGTCAGCGGCAGCGCGATGAAAAGACCAACAAGAAACCGGCGCGGAAGCATGACAACTCTCCGTTGCCGATTCTACATCCTGCGGCCCGCCGGGGTCGCGGTCAGTGCGCTTCGCTGGCGGCGACCGCTGTCGGCGTGATCTTCGGAGGCGCTTCCTGCCACCGGAAGCCATCGTAGAAGACGTCCAGTTCCACTTGGCCCCACAGCCGGGTCAGCACCACCGTGTTCATCTTCTTCGGAACGGCAAAACCGTCTCTGATCTCGTACTCGCGCGCGAAATCGACCGTCTTGAAGAAAACTGAGGGACTCTTCACAAACCGGCCCTGCTCCCGGAGCGGCAGCCCGGTTTCATTGTCAATCCACACCTCGCCCTTGAACAGCCCATGCCGCTTCGAACGCGGCGTGACTTCGTAGACGCTCGCCGTGCGCCCGGCAAGTTCCTGCGTTCCCTTCGCCTTGAATTTGTAGTTGGCCGGAATCACCGCCACCGCGGTGTTGTCGCGCGTCGAGGATTCCTCTTCACCGCCCATGAACCGGAAAATGAGGTCCTTCTGTATCGTGGCATCGCCTTCGCGGTTGGTCACATCATAGGCGACCACGCCGTCTGACCCGATCCTCCGCACCGCTTCGACCGAAGCCGTCTTGCCATACTTCGGCAGCCTCCCGGCGAACTTCGCGGCCATCACACCCCCGCGAAGAATGTTCTTCTTGCTCGCCTGAATAAAACGAACGATTTGAGCGTCGTTGACGCTCTCGTTCGCCGGCGAATTGGCCGCCACATCGGACCCGCCAGGATCACAACCCGCCAACCCAAGTACCAGCACCAAAAGGATCGAATAGTACCGCAATGCCACCCTCACCTGATTAGATGATCAAACACGCTAGTAGGACGCCTTCAAAAGCACACGAGTTCCATGTCGTGGGCCGAACCCACGATATACCATAATGACATGAAACCGATTCCGACGGGAATAGCCGGATCGTACTCTCTTCTTGTGACCCCTGAGGTCGCCATCGACTTCCTCGCATCCGATGAGGCTCGCGTTCTTGCGACTCCTTTCCTCATTGGTTACATGGAGTTAACCGCTAGGAACGCCATCCGGCCATTCCTCGACGACAACGAGGATAGCGTTGGGACAACTGTCAACATCCGCCATTTGGCCGCCACGCCCGTGGGGATGAGCGTCCATTTTAAGGCTGAGGTGACCGCCGTCGAGGGGCGCCGGGTCGCATTCAGGGTCGAGGCGCGAGACGAGACTGAGCTCATCGGCGAAGGAACACATGAAAGATTTGTCATCGACGTGCCCAGGTTTGTCGCCAAGCTCGCCGCCAAACGCGCCGGGCAATAAGTAGCACATGAAGAGGATTCAAGTGAGTCGATCCAGCCTAATACTCCTGCTGGCGCTGCCCCTATGCGCCCAAGTGCATCTCATTGAAGGCGGGCGGATTCGTGCCCATGTCAAGTTCCTGTCGAGCGACTTGCTCGAAGGGCGCGCCCCCGGAACTCGCGGCGGCGAACTCGCCGAAAGCTACATCGCCGCACAGTTCGAGTCCGCCGGATTGAAGCCCGGCGGAGATGAAGGAACATTCTTCCAGAAGGTCCCGCTCAGGACGGTGGAAGTTCTGCCGGATGCCAGATTGAGTTTCTCCAGCGGCGGCAAGTCTTTTGATTTGAAATGGCTGGACGAGTATGTCGGCACATCGACCACGCAGGACCCCACGGCAGCATTCGAAACAGAGGCGGTTTTCGTCGGCCACGGGATTGTGGCGCCCGAGTTCGGCTGGAATGACTATGCCCAGGCGAACGTCAAGGGCAAAGTCGTTGTCATGTTCACCAACGAGCCGCCTTCCGAGGACCCTAAGTTCTTCAAAGGGAAGGCGCTGAGCTACTACGGGCGCTGGACCTACAAGTACGAAGAGGCGGCCCGCCAGGGCGCCGCCGCGGCTCTGATCATCCACACAACCCCCACCGCCAGCTATGGCTGGCAGGTTTTGCGTGCGAATGGCCGCCCGCAGCCGCAAATCCGGAAGGAGCCGGGCGCCCCGGGGCTCGGCTTCGCCGGATGGGTGACGCAGGAGGCAGGCGAGCGGCTGCTCAGGCTGGCCGGCACGGATGTCGAACAGGCTCTGCGGGATGCGGGTAGGCGAGGGTTTAAGGCCCAGACATTGAGAGGAGTCAAGATTCGTGGCTCGTTCCGATTCGGCCTCAAGGATACTTTCGCGCGGAATGTGATCGCGCGGGCCGAAGGGACCAGCCTTCGTGAAGAGGCGTTAATCTTTTCCGCCCACCACGACCACCTTGGAATTGGCGAACCGGTCGGCGGGGACCGCATTTATAACGGCGCTGTCGACAACGCCACGGGCTGCGCGCTGCTGATTGAGATGGCCCGGGCGTGGGCGTCGATGGAGCCGAAGCCGCTGCGCACGGCCTACTTTGCGGCGGTCACGGCCGAGGAGAGCGGTCTGCTGGGGGCGAAGTATCTGGCTCAGCATCTCCCGATTCCCGCCGGCAAGGTCATGGCGAACCTGAACTTCGATAGCTTTTCGCATCACGGGCGGGTGCGGGACACGGTGCTCACCGGCGCCGACCGCACGACGCTCTGGCCGATTGTCGAGGCTGCCGCCGACCGCCATGAGCTTCGCATCAAGCTTGACCCTCGGCCCGAGGCGGGAAGCTACTACCGCAGCGATCATTTCGCGTTCGCCCAAGTGGGCATCCCTTCGTTCAGCGTCAACATGGGCAACGAGTTGATTGGGCGGTCGCCGGAGTATCTTGCTGCCCGGTCGAAGGAGTATGGGTCGAGGTATCACCAGCCGAGCGACGAATACTCGGACGACTGGGACTTCAGCGGGATGGAGCAATTCGGCAGGTTTGGATTTGCTCTCGGGCTGGACATCGCCAATGCGCCGAAGCTGGCCACCTGGCGGGAGGGCGACGAGTTCCTGGCTGAGCGTCTGAAGAGCGGCGTGCGGTGAGCCTTAAGCGGCGATAGAGGGATTTCACTAAGAATCTCATATGCCATCGACCTAGGTCCTGAGGGTCTTTTGGTACTCCCCCTCAGCAAACTGCATAGTGCCAGCGCTGAAGCCTCCCGGCGATAATCGAATCGGGCGCCGATGTCTCGGTCGGGCCGGCCCGCGTGTGGAAGAGGAACCTGTGCGACGAACCGTATCCGGCTTGGGGAAGTGGGCCTTGCGAATCGCGGCGATGGCTGCCGCCGCATCCTGCCTGGGGGCGGCGGATTTCAGCTTTTCGACCATCATTCGCGCCGGTGGGATCCTCTTCCTTCCCGATTGGGAGTTGGGGATCGGGCCCGCCGGGAATCCGTCCGCCATCCAAGGGAATCTAGGCCTCTTCAATTACTACCCGAACGGCGCGGCGCGTCCATTCCAGATCCAATACACACGGGCGACGAACAGGGCGGTCCTCACCTACAATGGCGCGACGTCGGTGACTTACGCGCCGGGCGGGCCAGGACTGGCTCCGGGGTCTGTCTGGACCATTCCCGCGGGCTCTCTCTTTGTCTCGGCGTCGTCCCGTCCGGTGGCGACATCGGTGACGATCTCCGGTCTGACGCTTGGCGGCGGCGTCACGGTCCTGCAACCGTTTTCTGCGACCACGCTGACAGCCTCGCAATTGAACTCGAACATGATGGCGAGTCTGGGATCGCCTGTCGTTTTCCGCACGGGTCCGACGGGCGACTGGACGCTGAGCGGGACGATCGCGTTTACAGGCTTGAGGATATATACGTTCCCGCTGTTCAACGGCGCCGCGGGTTCTGAATTGAGCATGGGAGCGGGGATCTCTGGAAGCGATGTCCCGGAGCCCGCCAGTTGGCTGCTTACACTTGCGGGAGCGGCGTCTGTCGGCGGGGCCAAGTTCCTCCGGCGAAGCCGCCGGGTGAGAGCCTGACCAACGAACAGCTTGGGACAGGCGTGGAAAGTCACCAAGGCTGGCCTCGCCAATTTTCTTAGCACCAACCATCTACAGTGTAGTCAAGTCTCAGCCGATCACTAGATTGCACTTCAATTGGGACTGCCAATGGCCGGATCTTTCCGGCAATGGACCGACAATGTTGAAGCCTCGGATTCTTGTGCCCGCTCTGGGGACGGCAGTACTGCTGACTGTCGCCGCCGCAGGAGTGCCCTGCCGAGCGGCTGAATTCGGGCTTTCGGCGACGATTCGCGCCGGGCTCTGGAATGCTGGAGACTGGGAGTTGGGAATCGGCCCGCTCGGGAATAATACCGCGAATACGCTGAACCTGAGTCCGGCGAACTACTATCCGGATAATCTGCCCAACCGGTTCGAGATTGGATACACCAGCGCCACCAATTCCGCCTTCGTGAGGTATTACTACGGGGCAGCGTCGTATCAGCAAGTGGCCTACGCTGCCGGCGGAGCCGGATTGGGAGCGGGTTCCGTGTGGACGATTCCGGCGGGAGCGCTGTTTGTCTCAGCAGCGCGGCGGCCGAATGTTCAGACGGCAGTCTGGATTGACCAACTCTCGTTGGGCGGCGGGGTTCAAGTCCTGCAACCGTTCTCGTCGACCACACTGCTTGCCTTGCAATACAACTCGAGCATGACCACGCCGACGACGAGTCCAGTTTCGTTCCGGACTGGCGCGTCGGGCGACTGGCTGTTGAGCGGGCGCATTGGCTTCCTGGGGTTGTCGGCTTACAACCCGGGCGGGGCGCAACGGTCACAGCTTCAGATGATTGCGAACATCTCGGGGGTCAGCGCTCCAGTGCCGGAGCCGGCGGTGCAACTGATGGTCGGCGCCGGGCTGGTGGGGCTGGCGATGCTCGGAGTGCGCAAGCGGCGCAGAAGAGGGATGCCGAAGTGATCTCAGAGCGCCCGATGCCCGCCCGGCGGGACTACGCGGCGGCCCTGGCCGTTTCCGACTACCTCAACGCGGTCTGGCGGGCCAAGTGGATGGTGCTGTGCTTCGTTCTGGTTGGGCTGACCGCGGGCGCTGTCTGGGTCAGGTTTTTCCCAACGGAGTACATTTCCCGGGCCGTAGTCCGCTTTATTCCACCCAAGGTCAGCGAGCGATACGTGACGACGAGCGGCGATGCGTGGGCCGAACAGAGGACGGCGGCGCTGGCGCAGACTCTGCTGAGCTCGCTCACAGCCAGGAAGATCGTTGAGGGGGCGAAACTCTACCCGGAATTGAGGCGGTTTGTCACCGCCGCCGATCTTGTCCCGCGGTTTCAACAGGCGCTCGAGGTCAAAAGCCTCGCCAACCGGGGCGCCACGGGCTCGCGGCCGGTCGCATCAATTGAGATCTCGTTCCGGTATTCGAACCCCGTGGTGGCCAAGCAGGTCGTGCAGCAGATGGTCGAATCGATTTACGAGACCAACGAACGGTACCGGGGAGACCAATCGCTGAGCACTTCGCAGTTTCTTTCGGAACAAGCTGAAGCGGCGCGGCAGCGGCTGGAGGAGCTGGAGTACGAACTGGGCCAGTTGAACAGGCCTGACCGCACGGCGGGCGACCACGAGTGCGCATTGAAGATCCAGCAGCTTTACAGCGTGGAGAACCGGCTGGGCCACGTTCAAGCGGCACTGCGGACATTGAAGCGTGATCTGGCGGACAAAGTGGAAGAGATCCGCGCAGTCGAGGAGGAGATCCGCCGCATCCCGCAGACCATCACCGCCAACACGGAGTACACGACCTGGGAGGGCAGCCGGCTGAAGATCGCGGCAAACGACGCGCGGGTGCGATTGGAGTCGATGGAGAGCTTTTACACCGCGGGTCACCCGGATGTCATCGAGGCGCGCAAGTACTACGAGGAGCTGCGTTCGCAACTGGAAGAACAAACGGCGCGCGACACTGAGGCAGCCCGCTCGCGCGCAAAGAGGCAATTGCAGTCCAAGCTGGGCCTCTTGCGGGCGGACAGGGACGCGGTGTCTCTGACGATCCGCAACCACGAGAACGAGGAAGCCACCCTGACGAAGAAGGCGGCGGAGCTTCGGGCGCTGGCGTTCTCGACTCGGGAGTCGGACACCGAGTACCTGCGTCTGACGCGGGAGTACAACTCGCTCAGCGAGCATTACAAGACGCTGTTCCGGAAGGAGCAGGAGTCGCAGATCGCCTCGGAGGTAGACCGTCAGGGGCAGGGAGAGATGGTCGAGCTTCTTGATCCGCCGGTGGTGCCGACGCGCGCGGAGTTCCCGCAGGCGCCGGTCAAAGTGGCGTTTGGCGGCGCGCTCGGGCTTCTGGCGGGCGCCAGTCTGGCGCTGGCGCGGGTTCATATCCGGCCGGCGCTAAGAACGGCGCGGCACCTTGAATTGTGGCCGGGAGCGGTGCTGCTTGCCGAGCTGCCCGGGGGGAGGGAGGCGCGGGCGTTGGAGGGAGTTCCGGCAGGCATCTCGCGGTGGCGCCCGAAGCTGCTTCGGTCCGCGGGCATGCTGATGCTCGCGGTGGCCACGCTGGCGCTGACCTCGGGCTGCTCGCACGGGCCGGGCGGATCGAAGGAATCCTGGTTGCGCGCCGCGGCGATGGCATCGAAGAAAGGCGATCTCGAACAGGCCGCGCGATGCTACCGGAACGCGATCAAGCTGGACGCGCGCAGCGGAGAGGCGCAAAACGGACTGGGCCAACTGCTCCTCAGCACAGGTGAGGCCGAAGAGGCGTTGCAGCATCTGGTCCGCGCGGCCGAACTCCTGCCATCAGACAAGTCCGTTCAGAGCAGTCTTGCCGACCTTTTATACCGCCTCTACTTCTCGGATCCCGGCCGGTCCCGAAGCACGCTGCTGGAATTGGAGGAGCAGGCCAAGCGGCTGCTTGAGCGATGGCCTGGGAGCGCGGAGGGCTATCGGGTGATGGCGCTTGTCCTGTGCGAGCGCGGGCGCCCCGGCGAGGCAAGCGGCCTGGTGGAGAAAGGAATCCAGCGCGCGGGCAGGAAGCCGGAGCTGGTCACTGAACTTGCCTCGCTCCGTTACCGGATGGGCGACCGCGAGGGATCCGAGCGGATGCTGCGAGATCTGATCGGCGAGGATTCGCGCCACAGGCAGGCCTACGATCTGCTCTATCTGCAACTTCGCGACCGCAGGCAGACCGCGGAGGCGGGTGAGATCCTGCGCCGGAAGTGGGAGACGATCCAGGACGCGGACTCAGGCATGCAGTACGCAGCTCACCTGGAATCGACGGGCGCGCATGAGGAGATGTTGCGGCAGGTGGAGGCTGTCGAGCGGCGGCTGGGGAATTCGCCGGACGCCGTGGCGCTGATCGGGTCTTTCTGGGCGAGCCGCGGAGATCCGGCGCGGGCGAGGCGCCTGTACGAGCGCGGCGCCGCCATGTTTCCCGGGCACAAAAGCGAATTCATTGGAAAGCTCGCCGAGCTTGAAGTGGCGGCGGGGAGGCGTGGGGAAGCGATGGCGCAAATCCAGGCCGCTCTGGCAGGGTCGCCGAAAGACATCACGCTGCAAGCCTACCGGGCGGCGCTTGACCTGGATTCGAATCATCCGCAAACGGAAAAGGCGGCCCGGCTGCAACTGGAGATGATCCTGAAACGGATGCCGAAATCGGCATTCGTGCGATACCACCTTGGCCGGTCGTATATGAAGATCGGCGACCTCTTCAAGGCGGGCCGCGAATTCGAGCGCTGCCTCCGGTTGGATCCAAACTACGCGCCGGGCTGGCTGGCCCTGGCCGAGAGCGAGTACCGTTCGGGGAACGTCGCGATCGCTAAGACGAGGCTGGACGATCTGTTGAGCAGAGCCCCGATGTACGCCGGCGCGCTGCTGCTGAAGGCGAGGGTTCTGAACGACCTGGGCCAGTCCAAGGAGATCGGGCCGACGCTGGAACTCGCGGCCGCTGCCGGCGCCGCGCCTGAGGAGGTCGCGATCGAACGCGCCCGGCAGCGGATGAGCGGCGGAGACGCGGCCGGCGCGATCAAAGTGTTGGAGGATGCCGCAGCGCGAACAGGACAGAAGCCCGCAGTGGCGGTTGCGCTGGCCTGGGCGGAGCTGAAGCGAGGCAACGGCGCGGGGGCGCTTGCGCGGCTCGAGAAAGCCTCAGAGACGCATCCCGGATCCCGCGAACTGGCCGAGGCGCGCGGCGCGATCCTTCTCCATCTGGGCCGCTACGAGGAGGCGCGGAGCGTCTATACGGAACTGGCGCGCGAAACCCCGCAGTCACCTCTGTATGCAGTGGGGCTGGCCGATGCGCTGGCTCTGTCGGGCCGCCTCCGGGAGGCGTCAACCGAGTACAGCCGCGCGCAGACCCTGCCGGGCGCGCAGGCGGGCGTTTGGGTCAAGGCCGGTGCAGTCCACAACGCATTGGGGAACCAGGCCGCGGCCAAGTCCGCCTATGAGGCTGCGCTGGCTCGCGACGGGTCCAATCCGTATGCGCTGAACAATCTGGCCTACCTTCTCGGCAGGAGCGGCCAGCAACTGGAGTACGCGCTGCAACTGGCTCAGAACGCCGTGCAGATCCTGCCCGATTCCGAGGAGACTCAGGATACACTGCTTTACGTGACCTTGCGGATGGGCCTGAAGCAGCAGGCCATGGAGATTCTCGACCGGGCTTCGGCGCGTTCAAGGACAACGGCCAAGGCCTGGTACCAGAGCCTGCGGGCGCAACTGGCCAAAGGGACGCCCGAGGAGGTTCTGCGGCGGATGGAGGACGCAAGGCGGGAGAGGAGGGCGTCATGACGCAGGTGGCTGCGGCACAACTGAGGAGCGAGCAGGCGGGGGCCGAGAGCGTCAGGACCGTGCAGGAGGGCATGTCTCTCCTCGGCCAGGCGCAGCGCGCGCATGAAGCCGGAGAGATTGCCGTCAGGCGGCTGGAGCCGGCGAATCTTCGAGCCTTCCCGCTTCTCAGCAAACACGCACCCGAGCGCTATCTGCAAGAGTTCCGGCAGTTGCGGAGCCGGCTGCAACGGGTGAGGGTGCTGCGCGAGGCGCACGGGCAGAAGACCAGGAGCATCCTGGTCACGAGCCCGCAGCCGGGAGAGGGGAAGTCGTTTGTCGCGCTGAATCTGGCCCTGATGATCGCCGTAGCGCCGGAAGCGCGCATCCTGCTGGCGGACCTCAACGTGCGCCGGCCCACATTCCAGAGCCGCTTCAAGCTTCCCAAAGGTCCGGGGCTGGAGGAGATCATCGCCGGGGCGGCGTGGAGGCAGGCGTCATGGTGGATGCCCGACACGCAGCTCTACATCACGACGCTGAGCGACTCGCCGCGGGACCTGATGGACCCGCTGCATTATGACAAGCTGGCCGCCAGAGTGGAGGCGCTGAGCGCCGATTTCGACTGGATCATCTTCGACGGGCCAGCGTTGCTGGAAGGGCCGGACGCGGAGATTGCCTCAGTTCTGGCCGACGCCACGCTGCTGGTCGTCCGGCGGGGCGAGACGTCATTCGCCGAAATGGACGAGTGCACGCATCGAATCGCGCCCGGCAGGCTGGCCGGCGTGGTCTACAACTCCGCCCGGTGAGAGGCTGGAGTCGAGACAGGGCCTGCGATCAAAAAGGCGAAAGCCGGCTTCGCGGCGCGGCATGACAAAGCGCCTGGCGGCGGCTTGTCAGGTCGGATCGACTCTCGAGCCTGAAAGGATCGCAGAGAAGAGTCCGATTCTCCCGGAGAACAGGGCGGAGAGGGCGCACGAGATCCTGAACAGCAAGCCCGCGAAGAAGCCCTCGTGTTTGGCGACAAAGCCTGCCGCGCCCGCGACGCGGTCGGCCGCCAGCAGCGTTTCGTCCCGTTCGCCGCCCGAGGGGGGATGAAGCACGGCTTGCGCCTCCGGCGCCTCGACAATCCGCTTTCCCGCGTTGCGGATCTGCCAGCAGACTTCCAACTCCGCCCAGTGTTCGGAGAATCTCTTTTCCTCGAAGCCGTTCATGCCTTTGAGGACGGGGCGGCGCAGCAGAAAGGCCCAGTCGGCGATCGCCTCGAGAGCATCGCTCTCGGGCAGCGCGCCGTCTCCCATCGAAGCCTTCTTCAGGGTCCTGCTGTCCGGGAGCTTTCGAGCGCACCGAACCGCCCGCCCATCAGGAGTCCTGAATTGCGGGACGGCGGCGGCGGCGCCCTCGTCCTTCGTCAACGCCTCGACCATGGCGCCGGCAGCGCGGGGCTCCAATTCAACCCTCGGATCCAGGAACAGCAGCAGATCGGCCCTCGCGGTCCGGGCGCCGATGTTGCGCGCGCGGGACCGCCCGAAGTCCCGAGGGAGTCGAAGGACAGTGATTCCTTCGAATTCCTCGTCGACGCGGCCAGACCCGTCGCTGCTGCCCGAGTCGACGACGATCACTTCCATCCGCTCGCGCACGGCAGAGGCTTGCAGCGCGCGCAGGCAACGCTCAAGCGCGCTCTTCTGATTGTGCGCGACGACAATCGCCGCAGCCAGCGGACCCTGCTGTTCGATGAGTTCAGACGCTTCCGGTTGCACCGCATGAGATCATAGCAAGCGACAGCCGATGGTGCGCGTTTCGTTTCTTTCGCTTCTCCTGGCGGTCCTCGCCTCTTTCCATTCAGCCGCCCAGCAATATCGCGCGTTCTGGGCCGACGCCCTCCACGAGGGCTACAAGACTCCCGCCGAAATCGACGCTCTCGTTTCGAATCTGTCCGCCGCGAAGGCGAACGCGGTTTTCGTCCAGATGCGGCGGCGGGCCGATGCCTATTACCGCCTCAGCCGCGAGCCCTTCGCGGAGGACGCGGCGGTGCCGGGCGGCTTCGACCCTCTGGACGACCTCATCCGCAAAGCCCGCCCGTTGAACATCGAGGTTCACGCATGGCTTGTGGTGTACCCCGGCTGGCCCTTCGCCACGCCGCCCCGCGATCCGAACCATCTTTACTGGAGTCACCTGGCGGGCGCTACCGCCGAGTTGCAATGGAACAACTACACCTCCGCGGGCGTTCGCGGGACGGGGCTCGACCCCGGACATCCCGAGGTTCTTCCATACCTTGCCGACACCTTCCTCGACATTCTGAACCACTATGAAATCGACGGCATCCACCTCGACTACATTCGCTATCCGGAAGACGCCGACTACGGATATTCGCCAGCCGCCATCGACCGCTTCAACCGCAATCTCGCCCGGGGCGGGTTTCCGGCGCGCAGCGACGCAGCCTGGAGCCAGTGGCGGCGCGACCAGGTGACGGCGCTGGTCCGCCAGCTTTACATCCGGCTGCAACAGAAGCGCCCGCAGGCCAAGCTTTCGGCCGCCGTGGTGACGTGGGGCAACGGTCCGGCTTCCGACGCCGCCTACCGGGCGCTCGACGCGTACTCGCGAGTCTTTCAGGACTGGCGCGGCTGGCTGGAGGAGGGCATCGTCGATTTCACAGTGCCGATGAATTACTTCCGCGAGAGCCAGTACGCCGGCTACCTCGACCGCTGGAGCGAGTATCAAAAGGACCGGCAGTACGGCCGCGCCTACGTCAACGGCCTCGGAAACTACTTGAATACGCAGCCGCAGACACTGGCGCAGATCGAGCGCGTCCTCAGGCCATCGGCGCAGGGCAACGTTCCGCTGGGCTTCGCGTTGTACAGCTACGCATCGACAACGTCGGAGAACACGGCGCAGCGTCCCGACCGCGCTTTCTATGAAGCCGTTGGCGCGATGGTGGCGGAAACGCCAAAAGCGCCGGAACTTGCGTGGAAAGCGCGCCCCGAGAGAGGGCATCTGGCCGGCCGTGCCGTGATCGAAGGGGCGCCGCAAGCCTGGCTGGACTACCTCCGGGTGGAGCTCCTGGGACCGGGGGGCTCCACTCGCACGCTGCGAACGGATTCGACAGGCTTTTTCGGCGCCGCCGACCTCGAGCCTGGGGTCTACACCGCACAGCTTTACGCCGACCAGGAGCTGGCCGCCAGTTCGGATCCGATCCGGATTGAGCAGGGCCAGACCACAGAGGCGGCTCTGCGCCTTCCGGCATCGGGCTTTGCCGCACATCTGCCGGCGATCGACGAGGCGCCGCTGGAAGCAGCGCCCGGGGATGTTCTGCGGCTGAGCGGGCGGCGCCTGGCGCGCGAACACGCTTGGGCCGAGGCCGTTCCGCTCCCCCGCAGCCTGGCCGGACTTACCGTGGACGTGAACGGGACGGCAGCGCCGCTGTTCGAAGCCGCGCAAGGCATGGTGGAGATCCAGATACCGTTTACGAGCGCGGAGCGCTGGGTGATTCGCGCGCGCCGAGGCGGGTTGGAATCCGCCCCGGTTGCCGTCAACGCGGTCGCTGCGCGGCCTCGCGTTCTCGGCGTCCAGCGGGGTCCGGAATTTCTGGAGATCACGGCCACGGGCCTGGGCACGACCGAGCCGCCGGCACTCTCCGGAACCGGCGCAGGCGACTCCGAGCCGTACTTGCGCTGCGTGTTGCCGGTGAAGGTGATCCTCTCCACGGCCGGTGGAGAGATGGAACTCGAGCCGTCGCTTGCGGCCCTCGCGCCATGGATTCCGGGACGCTATGCAATCCGCGTGCCGCTGCCGGCCGGCGGCGCCGCCGCTGCCTCGCTCCGCGTCAAGGCTGGCGACGCAATCTCTCCCGCTTTCAATTTCTGATTCTGACGGCCGCGCCGTAACGTGGCGTTCAGCGCCGGCGCCCCATAGAATGAGAGTGGTTCGTGCTTCCGATCCTGAGCCGCCGCGGCCTGCTCCGTCATGCCATCGCGCCCGCGATGTTCCGCCCGAACATCGTTTTCATTCTGGTCGACGATTTGCGGTGGGACGAACTCGGATGCACGGGACACCCCTTTGCTTCGACGCCAAACGCCGACAGGCTGGCGCGGGAAGGCGCAAACTTCGCCAATGCGTTCACCGTCGCGCCTCTCTGTTCGCCCAGCCGCGCGAGTTTTCTCACGGGCCAGTATCCGCGCACTCACGGCATCGTCGATAACACCGACCGCTCCGCGCAAAGCCACAGGCTCCGGACGTGGCCCGCGCTGCTCCGCGCGTCAGGCTACAGGACCGCCTTCATCGGGAAGTGGCATATGGGCAACGACGATTCGCCGCGGCCCGGCTTTGACAGGTGGGTCAGTTTCCGCGGCCAAGGCGAAACCACAAACCCGGATCTGAACATTGACGGGAAGACGGAGAAGAGCCAGGGCTACATCACGGACATCCTCACCGATCACGCCGTGAGCTTCCTGCGGGAGAAACACGCGCGCCCATACTGCCTGTATCTTTCCCACAAGGCGGTCCATCCGAACATCACGCAGCGGAACGACGGCAGCGTTTCGGGCAACCCTTCGGCGGCGGAGCAGTTCATCCCCGCGCAGCGGCACAGATACCTTTACATTGGCAAGGCGATCCCACACCGTCCCAGCTACGCCAAGCCGCCGGCCGGCAAGCCGGCGCTGCAACAGAAGATCGGCGGTCTCCCCCCGCTCGGTCCGCAAACGGTCACTTCAGATCAAGCCATCCTCAATCGGATGCGGATGATGAAGGCCGTGGATGAAGGGCTCGGACGGATGCTCGAGGCGCTTGAGCGCGCCGGGCAGATCGACAACACGATGGTTGTCCTGACCAGCGACCACGGCTACTTCTACGGCGAGCACGGACTTTCCGCCGAGCGCAGGCTGGCCTACGAAGAGTGCATCCGCATCCCGCTTCTCATGCGATATCCGCGAATGATCCGGGCGGGAGAGCGCATCTCTCCGTTCGCGCTCAGCGTCGACATCGCCCCGACCATGCTTCAGGCGACGGGCGTTCGCATACCGCCAGGACTGGAAGGCAGGCCGCTCGCGCCGCTGTTCGAGGGCGTTCCGCCCAAATGGAGAGATTCGTTTCTGGTCGAATACACGTCGGATTCGGTCTTTCCCCGCATCCGGAACATGGGTTACGACGCGGTGCGAGGACAGGACTGGAAGCTCATCAAGTACCGGCAGCTTCAGGGGATGGACGAGCTCTACGATCTCCGGCGGGACCCTTACGAGATGAATAACCTGATGCAAGCCCCGGCGGGGCGCGAGCTGGCGGCAAGAGCCCTGCGCCGCCTTAAGGAGCTTCTGGCAAACCCGCGCTCCTGATTCAAATGACCGGCACGGTGAACAGGAAGCTCCCGGACTCCAGTTGGTAGACTGCCCGGCCGGATTCGTGGCGGAGGAATTTCACTCCGGGCGCTTCGCCGGCCGGCCGGCCGCTTTCCTTCACGGCGGCGGGGGTGGCAGCGGGCAGGTACAGCGTGGCGGTTGTGTTGGCGGGCACGGTGGCGCTGTAGGTGAGCGTTTTCCCGCCGACTCTCCAGGCGCTGCGGATGCGGCCGTACATCGAGTCGTAGTAGCCCTCGGCGAAAGTCATCTGGCCGGTAGGATCGGGTTCGGGCTGGAGGATGAACTTCTGGAAGCCGGGTTCGCCGCGCTGGATGCCGAGCGAGTAGGCCATCAGCCAATAGCCGACGGCGCCGAAGGAGTAGTGGTTGAAGGAGTTCATGCTGTTGTTTCCGCCGAAGCCGTTTTCGACGGTGTAGCCGTTGAGGCGCTCCCAGATGGTGGTAGCTCCCTGGTCGATGGGGTAGAGCCAGGAGGGATACTGATTGTTTTGAAGCAGGCGGTAGGCGAGGTCCCTCAGGCCGTGATCGGAGAGGGCTTTGCTGATCCAGGCAGTGCCGATGAAGCCGGTCATGAGGGAGTACTTCGGGCGCAGCACGCCGCCGTCGTCCTTGTTTTCGCGGGCGACGGTATCGGCGAGGTTATTGACCATGAACGGGATGTTCTCGTCCGAGAACAGCCCCATGCCGAGGCCGACAGCATAGGAGGTTTGGGTGTCGGCGAGCTTGAATTCGGGTGGAGGCGGCGGCGTTGCTCCGGGCCTGCCCCTGCCGCCGAACATTCCGCGACCCCCAATGAGGCCGAGAGTCTTCTTATCCGCGTTGACAAACACCCTGTTGAAAAACGCCTTTCGTTTTTCGTACATCGCTTTGTACTTTTCGGCGTCGGCGGAGCGGCCGAGCAGTTCCGCCGCCTGGGCCATGATGCCGAGATCGTAGGCGTGATAGGCGGTGGCGAGGAAGGCGGAGCCGAGTGCGTTGTTCTGAGGGCCGAGCCAGTCGCCGAGTTGGGCGTCGGAACTGAGACCGGTCTTGGGATCGATGGTGGACTCGAGGTAGTCGATGTAGGCCGCCATGGCCGGGTAGTGCTGCTCAAGGAGGCCGGCATCACGGTATTGGAGATAGGCCTCCCAGGGGACTACGATGCCGGCGCTGCCCCAGAGAACGCCGCCGAAGCCGCCGCCGACGGGGGCGATGTCGGTGAAGCGGCCGGAGGGCGCCTGGACGTCGCGCATGGCTTGCATG
>JACADU010000071.1 GCA_013388415.1 Bryobacteraceae bacterium | reverse complement strand
GTTCGTGGGCTGAGCGCCGCCCTCCGAGGCCGCTGGGCCGAGGCGGCCGAAGAGTTCTCCCGCGCGCAGCGCCTGGTCCCCGCCAATAGTTCTCAAGCCTCCCTTCTGCGCGAAGCCGAAGCATGGGCCCTGGTCATGCAGGGCAAAACACAGGAAGCCGCCCGGATCCTTGGTTCGCGCTGGCCGCTGCCGCCCGAACCCGGATTCGCCGATCTGGCCTTGCTGGTCTATCCAAACCTGTTCTACACCAGGGCGGAGATCGCGGTCTCCCAAGGCAAGAAGGACGAAGCCCGCCGGATGTACGACCTGTTTCTTCAGTACGCCGGCGACCGCAAAGACCCCTTCGGCTTGATGGCGCGCGCCAGCGCGGCCGCAAGACTCTGAAGTCTCCCGGCCCGAGAGACTATGATTGCTAAGCATGAGGCTCACAGTCCTGTTCGTTGCCGCGGCTTTGCTTCCCGGGCAGGCGCCGCGAACGGCGCCGCCGGCCAGTCTGCATGGCATCAGCCAGGTGGTGGAGCAGTTGGTGGAGCGCGTCGATCCCGCTGTGGTGCAAATCCTGACCAGCGGCCTGACCCCTGCCGATGAGCCCTCCGGCGTCTTTCTCAAGACGGTGAAGTCCTCAGGATCGGGCGTCATCGTCGACGCTTCCGGTTACATCGTCACCAATGCCCACGTGGTTGCCGGGGGCAGGCGCGTTCAGGTGGTGATCCCGCTACGCCACGACGATTCAGTGAAGGTTGCATCCATCCTCAAGCCATCGGGAAAGACCGTCCCCGCAGAGGTCATCGGAACCGACTCCGAAACGGATGTCGCGGTCCTGAAGGTGGACGAGCAGGGACTCACGCCTCTCGGCTTCGCCGATTCAGAAAAACTGCGGCAGGGCCAGGTCGTGTTTGCGTTCGGCAGCCCCTATGGCCTGGAGAATTCGGTCTCCATGGGGATCGTCAGCTCCGTGGCCAGACAATTGAAGCCGGACCACCCGATGATCTACATCCAGACGGATGCGGCGATCAATCCCGGCAACAGCGGCGGTCCACTGGTCGACGTGGAAGGCCGGATCGCCGGACTCAATACGTTCATCCTCTCCGGCTCCGGCGGCAGCGAAGGGATCGGGTTCGCTGTGCCCGCCAATATCGTTCGCCGCGTCTACGAGCAGATTCGCAAAGACGGCTACGTGCGCCGGGGGCAGGCGGGCGTGATTGCCCAGACGATCACGCCCGCCATGGCGCAGGCGCTGTCTCTGCCGCTGGATTATGGTGTCTACGTCGCCGATGTTACGCCGGGAGGAGCCGCCGCCGCGGCGGGCATCGAAGTCAAGGACATCATCCTCAAGCTGAACGGGAAGCCCATGGAAAACGCCAGGCAGTTCGGCGTGAACATCTACCAGATGGCCGGCGAGACGGCAACCGTTGAGGTCCTCCGCGCCGGCCAGACCAAGACTCTCAGGATGGCGGTGCTTGAGCGCCCGCGCGATCCCGGCAGGCTTCTGCGCGGCATCACCCAAAGCGAGAATGCGGTGCCCCGGCTGGGCCTGCTGGCGGTCACTCTTGACGAGAAGATTACCCCGATCCTCGGCCCGGCGCGCAGGTTGTCGGGCGTCGTCGTGGCTGCTCTCCTGGCCGGAACCCAGGCGCAGGGCAGCCTGATGCCCGGCGACATTGTCTACGAGGTGAATGGCCGCAAAGTCGCTTCCCTCGCTGAGTTGCGCGAAGCAGTCGCCGCCCTTCCCGCCGGCCGGCCCGCGGCCTTCTGGATTGAGCGCGCCGGCCAACTCCAAATCGTCATGGTCGATCTGGAGTGAGCGCCTCGCCTCAAAACTCCAACCGCGCCGCCAACTGCAAAATCCGCGGATCGAAGACCGAGCTGATCTGGTTGAAATTGCTGACCGGCGTGAAGACGCGGGTCGCTGAACTGTAGTTGTAGGGACTGCGGTTGGTTCCCGAAACGTTCACCTGATTCGTGAGGTTGAACGCTTCACCCATGAGCCGCAGCCGAAGCCGCTCTCCCGCCAGCGGGATTTGTTTTGAGATTCTGGCGTCAAGCGTGTAATAACCGGAGAGCCGCAGTGTATTGCGGCCGAGGAAGGGCGGCCGGTCGGTCCGGGCGTTGCCATCGCCGTTGATATCCGAGTTGCCCCCAACCGTCGCCGAGAATGGCAACCCGCTGCGCGCGTTGTAAATCCCGGAGATCTGCCAGCCATTCACGGCATAACGCAGGAACCGATTCGACGGGCTGCGCCAATAGTCGAGGTCCCAGACTCCGCTGGCGACGAACTTATGCGGGATATCGGCTTCGCCCACTGCGCGGTCGAGGTTCGGACGCAGGGTGTCCTGCGCGACCTTGGCATCGTCACCTGTGCCCACCACCACGCTGGTCCCGTCGGGCATCGTGTCGATGACCTTCGAAAACGTGTAGCTTGCCAGGAACTGGAAGTGCCTGGAAAAGCGCTTGTTCAATTGAATGAATCCGCCGTGATAGCTTGAGTCGGCCCCTGAATCGAACAGGCTGATGCGGCCGAAGTTCGGGTTGGGGCGGACGGCGGGCCGAACCTGCACCTGCGTCGGAGTGCCGTCGGCGAATGAGGCGTTCAAAGGTTGGGTGGGATAAAGATTGATGTCGCGGGTCCGGGACAGGTGATAGCCGCGAACCCCGAGATAGCCGATTTCGAGCGCCACGTCTCCCCCAAGTTGCGTCTCAAAGCTGAAGTTCCACTGCGCTGTCAATGGCTGGACATACTTCGGGTCGACAACGTAAATGTCCGGGCGCCGCTGCGCGGCAGGCGGAGCGGGAAGGATCGCCGGATACGGCGGGAGTCCAGCCGTGATCGAGTAAGTCTGAACCTGAATGCCGTTTTGCGAGTGCGCCGTCCCAATCAGGATGGAAGGAGTGCGGGCATAGAAGACCCCGTATCCTCCGCGCAGGACGCGCTTGCCTGCGGCGTCTGCGCGGTATGCAAAGCCGAACCGCGGCGCGTGGTTGTTCGTGTCCGTGTTGATGAAGTTCGTTCGCAAACCCAATGAAGCAAGACCCGGGTCGGGATTCAGCACCGGCGGCTGCTTGTACCGCATCTGGTCGTAGCGGTAGCCGTAATTGAGCGTCAACCGGTCCGTGACGCGCCACGAATCCTGCACGAAGAGGGCGAACTCGTTGATGTCGGGCTTGGTGAGCGGTCCGTCGGTGCCCTCGCCCGCGAACGCCTGCGTCAGCCGCGCGGGACGCTTCAGGGCGTAATCGGCCAGGCTGTTGAACTGAAACGAGCCGGAGAAGTTGCCGGGAAAGAAATTGTCGATGCGCTCGAAGTTCAGGTCCGCGCCTGCCTTCATGGTATGCGCACCCTTGACCAAGCTGACGGTCTGGACAGTCTGAATCCGCTTTGAGTTGGTGTAACGCGGGGAGAAGTTGTTGCGGCCAATGGCAAGATACAGGTTGTTGTTCTGGAAGATTTGAGATTCCGGTTTGTCCGAGTTTGCCAGACCGGGCTCGTCGTCCCGCAGCCAGTTGACCCGGGCGTCCCAAACCACCGGGGACCCGAACAACTGGTTGTAATTCACGGCGACGTGATCGGTGGTCACATTCGAGTTGCCCGTGCGCTCCAGCGCTGAGCGCGGTCCGGCGTTCTCGAAGTTGACTCCCCGGAACCGGTGGGTGTTATACCGCACGCTCAGGCGCTTTGAGTCGGAGATGTTCCAGTCGGCTTTCGCCAGTCCGATGTCGTTGTCCGAGCCTGTCGTATACGGCGCCAGATACGGCGCCAACTCCGCCACGGCTTGCTGCGACAGCGGATCCGAGGGCGGAGCGAAAGGGAAGAAAACCGGATTCGGGTTCTTGTTGCGCTGCCCGTCGTAGCTGAGAAAGTAAAACAGCTTGTCCTTGACCACCGGCCCCCCCACCGTGCCGCCAAACTGGTTGAAGTGGTACGGTTGACGCGGGATGCCGCGCGAGTTGTTCAGCCAGGTGTTGGCGTTCATGAAGCGGTCGCGGTAGAACCAGAACGCGTTACCATGGAGCGCATTCGTGCCGCTCTTGGTGACGACGTTGATCACACCGCCCCCCGCGCGTCCGATCTCGGCTGCGAAGCCGTTGGTATTGACCTGAAACTCCTCCACAGAGTCCTGCGAAAACGAATACGGGTTGCGCGTGCCTGCCCGTCCCGCTGACTGTCCGAAGAAGAGGTTGTTTGAATCCATCCCGTCCACCAGCAGGCTGTTCGCCGTGCCGCGCTGTCCGCCGAAACTGAGGTCTCCCCCGCGCGGGTCGCGGTTGACGGCGGGCGTCAACAGAGTGAAGTCCAGGAAATTGCGCCCGTTGATCGGCAGTTCCTTCACGGCGCGGTCATTGACCGACGTCGAGGACTGGCTGCGAGTGGTCTCCACCAGCGGCAGTTCTCCGGTGACCGTAATGCTTTCGCTGGTTGCCCCGACCGCCAATTGGATATCCAGCGTCAGCACGGAGCCGACGTTCAGCGGCACACCCGTCCTTTTCAACGGCCTGAAGCCGGCTTTTTCAAAGGAGATCGAGTAACGGCCGACCGGAACTCGAATGAAGCTGTAGGCGCCGGCTTCATTCGTCTCGACCGAGCGGTTGAAACCGGTCTCTTCGCCGGACAGAGTCACTTTGGCCGCCTGGACGGCCGACCCGGCCGGGTCTGTAACCGTTCCGGTGACCGTGGCTCCACCGGCCTCCGATTGGCCATGCAGCACGCTGGAAATGACCAGTAAGCAGAATGCAGAGATTGAAGCTCTTGCCATTGTTTCAGAATAAATTGTGAAAGTGAATTTGCGGCTGCGTTTATGCAAATTCTCGCCCCTGCCCGGGCCTCAGGCGGCTACCGCAGATCAAATTTCTTGTTCTTGTAGCGCAGCGTGTCCCGCGTGATGCGCAAAAGGCGGGCGGCCTGAGTCTGGTTGCCGTGGGTCCGTTCGAGCGCGGAGATGAGCAGGCGCCGCTCGTTCTCCTCGAGCGAAAGGGCTTCTTCGGGCGGCGGTGCGGCATTGCTCTCGCTGGCGGATGCGGTGGACGCCGCCGCCTGCGCCGGCGCTCCCAGGGTCATGGGCAGGCTTGCCGGAGTGATGTAGCTTGAGTCTTCGAGAATCATCGCCCGCTCCATTGCGTTGCGGAGTTCCCGCACATTGCCCGGCCAGTCGTAGTCAAGCAGCATACGGAGCGCCTCGGGGCTGACTCCCTGCATTTGCCGTTTGAACTTCCGGTTGTAATGTTCCACGAAAAACTGCGCCATGGGGCCGATGTCCTCCGGACGCTCCCGCAGCGGCGGGATGTGCACGTGGATGACATTCAGGCGGTAATACAGGTCCTGCCGGAACGCTCCCTCGCGGACCGCTTCGCGAAGATTCTTGTTCGTCGCGGCGATGACTCTCAAGTCCAGTTGGATGTCCTTCAGACCGCCCAAACGGCGGAAGCACTGATCTTCCAGGACTCGCAGCAGCTTGGCCTGAAGCATCAGCGGAATCTCGCCGATCTCGTCGAGAAAAAGCGTGCCTTTGTCGGCCAGTTCGAAAATGCCCTTCTTCTGCGCGCGGGCATCCGTGAATGCGCCCTTCTCATAGCCGAAAAGCTCGCTCTCCAGCAACGTCTCCGGTATCGCCGCGCAGTTGATTGCGATAAACGGCTCCGCCTGCCTGCTGCTCTGGTAATGCAGCGTTTTGGCAATCAGATCCTTGCCAACGCCGTTCTCGCCTTCGATCAGAATGGTCGTCGCCTCGCTCACCGCGACGCGCCTGATGAAGTTCATCAAGTCCCGCATGACCGGGCTTTCGGCTACGATCTCGCGCCGCTGAGGCTCCATCTCGGCGCTGACATCCTTGATGGTCGCCACCATGCCTTCGGAGCCGATCGGGGCTGTGCGGATCACCACCAGCCGTTCGAGTCCGTTGGGCAGGTGGAGCCTGACAGTCCCGTTGGAGGTATTCTGCGACGCCAGCCCGTTTTGGATTCCGCAGCCCTGCTCGCAGGTGGTGCAATGGAACAGCTCGCGGCAGTCTTTGCCGACGATCTCCTCAGCCGACATGCCGAACAGCCGCTCAGCCGAGGCGTTGATGCCGGTGATCACATGGCCGGAGTCATACAGCACGAGGGCGTCTGAAAGCTGGTCGAAGACTGTGCCAAGCACTGCGGAGTCCTGCCAGCCGGGGGAGATCTTTGCCATATGACCCAACGAATCTGTGATTGAACGTCAACAGACGTTTACATCATACCGAAGCTGGCCGCAGGGTGGGGGAATTGCCCCAGTCCGGAGGGAGGGAGCCCCTGATGTTGCAGAGCCGGCTTCAGCTATCTTGCTGAATAAATTAAGGATACTGATACCTGATGGTCCTCGATCGGATGGCCCCCTGATTGCATGTCGGTTGATTGAGATCGACGGCCCCCGCAGGCCGGAGAAGCGAAAGCCATGGCTTCCATCCAATTGGCGTTGAGCGACGTGGCGAAAGCATCGGCGCTCAGCAACTTGCTGGCCCGGAGCACTCACGTCCCGGTCCTCTGCGTCGAAGAGCCTGACTTCGCCTCCGCCTGCGTCGTCGTGATGGACGAACCGAGGTTTCGAAAAAACCCAGCCGCGGCGCAGAATTCCGACCGCGTCGTCCTGATCACGCGAAACGACGAGGGCCACTTGAGAGCCGCGTGGGAGGCAGGAGTGAACACGGTTCTCAGCGAGCAAGATCCTCTGAACACCGTCGTGCTGGCTGTTTTGGGCGCATGTCTTCGCGCCGGCGCGGCGAAACAAAAACCATCTGACGCGCGCCCTACCTAAGTGTGAGGTCGCCTGGGCGCGTCCGGGTTGGTTGGTATCGCGGGTCCGGCGCCGGGTCGCCCGGACCCGAAGAAGGAGTGCTAGCC
>JACADU010000024.1 GCA_013388415.1 Bryobacteraceae bacterium | reverse complement strand
TCGTCTTCGCCGGACGGCTTCGCGGAATTGCGGCTTCCTGAAAACGTCTCGCTGGTGGCGCACAAACTGGCCGCGCCGGCCACTCAGAACTGGCTCGTCGAGCAGGTGAAGGCGCAGCGGCGCGTGCGCGACACGAAGCAGGTCAAAGTGGAGGGCGTCATCGCGAGCGCCGCCGCCGAAGACGCCACGCGCGGCGTCGGACTCGAAGTCAATGGACGCATCGTCGCGCGGCAGAAGGTCGCCGTCCGCGCAGGCGGGCGGGCGAGCGTCCGGTTCGAAGGCTTCGACGCCGGCTACGGGTTTGCGAAGTGCGCGCTCGTTCTCGAGGAAGAGGATGGCCTCGCGGCGGACAACCGCATGTGGTTTGCCGTCGAGCGCAGCGATCCTCAGGCGATCTGGTTCGCCGGCCCGGCGCGAAGCGCCCTCTATCTGAAGAGCGCCCTCGAAGCCGCTGAAGGCGACAGCTACACCCTCGAGCAGATGGATGCGGGCGCCGCGCCGCCCGAGCGCTACCACTTCGCGATCCTGGCTGACGCCGCAGTACCCTCTTCGGAGGAAAACCGCTGGAAGGAATGGGTGGAAAGAGGAGGCTCTCTCCTGATCGCGCTAGGTCCGCAGAGCGTGAGGCTCGGCCACGTTCCCGTCGTTGGAGATCTCCTGGATGGAACGGCATTCGCCTCGATGGGCGCCGAGCGCTACTGGTCGCTCGGCGAGGCCGATTCAGCGCACCCCTTGATCGAGAAAGCCGGCCGGTGGGAGGGCGTGCGCTTCTATCAGACGGTGCGGGTGAAGCCGGCCAGGCTGCACGTGGTCGCGCGGCTTTCCAGCGGCGACCCGATTCTGCTCGAAGGCAAAGCCGGCAATGGAACAATCGTCGTTTTCGCATCGACGATGGACGGCCTCTCCAACGACTTCCCGCTCGCCCCGGGCTGGGTACCCTTTGTCGTCCAGGCGGCGGCGAAACTGAGCGGACAGGAAACGGCCGTGCGCCAGGAGCCGGCCGGAACGGCGATGAGCCTGAAAAGCGATGGTCCGGCGGCGGCGGCCGAGGTCTTCGATCCCGCCGGCAAACGGGCATTGACGCTGGGCGACACCGCCAGGGGGAAGATGGTGGAGCTCGACCGCAGCGGCCTTTGGGAGGTTCGCACCGGAGGCCAGAGAGCCGAAATGGTTGCGGTGAACGTCGATCGGCGCGAGTCGCGCCTGGAGCCGATTGACGACGAGGTGCTCTCGCTGTGGCAGGGGAAGGCGCAAGCCGGCGAATCCGGCAAGCAGGCCAGGCAGGAGCAAAGCAAACGCGCGTTCGGGCTGATCGCGCTGGCGCTGGCGCTGCTGGCGGCGCTGATGGAAGTTCTTCTGGCCGCGCGAACGCCGCGGCTGGACGGTGCGGCAGTCGTTACCAACGAGGGGATGGGAAAAGCGGCATGACACCACTGGAGAGATTCGAAAGCTACCTGCGTGAAGTCGAGCGGCGCATCCGCTGGGGAACCATCTCGAAGGGCGCCGCGCTGGCGGCGGGGCTGGCGCTGGTCTCGACGGTCGTTGCGGCATGGCTGGCCGTGCAGTTCGCCCTGTCGTACCTGGTCGTGACAGGCGGCCGGCTGGTGATCTTCCTCAGCGTGGGCGGAGCGCTGGCCGCGGGCCTGTTGCTCCCGCTCATGCGCATCAACCGCAAGCGGGCCGCGCGGCTTGTTGAACAGGCCGATCCCGGATTCGAGCAGCGGGCGATGACCATTGAAACCGCCCCCGGCAACCCGTTCTCGCAACTGCTCGCCGAAGAAGCCATGCAACGGGCGGCGGCGGCTCCACCTTCAGCGGTGGTCCCTTGGAGGCGGCTGGCCGCTTCAGGACTGGCGGCAGCCGCGGCTATCGCCGTCATCGGCTGGTTGGTCGGCGGCGCCCCCGGCGAACTCGGCTACGCCGCGCACCTGCTCTGGGCTGGCGCTCCGCCGCAAGGGTCCGCTCCGATGTTCGAAATCAGCGTCAGGCCCGGCGACGCCAAAGTCCGCAGAGGCGGCGACCTCGCCGTCGAGGCGCGCCTCATGGGCTTCGAAGCCAGCAAGGTGATTCTCTCCGTGAAGGCCGCGGACGGCCAATGGGAAGGGCTGCCAATGGAATCCAAACCCGGCGAGGGCGCCGCCTGGCAGTTCTACCTCGCTTCGGTGAGCCAGGATTTGGAGTACCGGGTCGAGGCCGGCCGTGTGAAATCGCGAATCTACCGCCTGCGCGTGGTGGACCTGCCGGGCATCAGGCAGATGATGGTCAGAACGAAAGGACCGGCCTGGCTTGGAGCCAGCCTGAATGCCGAGACCAAGGGCGGAGACATCCGCGCCGTGGAGGGCTCGGAAGCCGAAGTCCGCGTTGAAACCGACCGTCCGCTGGCGGGCGGCGTTCTCGTCATGGACGACGGCAAGCGCGTGAAGCTCGAGCGGGGCGAGGGCAACTGGTCCATCGCCCGGTTGAAAGTCGAGCGCGAAGGCTCCTACTTCGTCGCCGCGGAGAGCGAAGGCGAAGTCGTCCGCATCAGCGAGGACTACTTCATCGAGGCCCGCGAGGAAAAAGCGCCGGAGATTCGCATCGCCAGGCCCGGCAAGGACGCGAAGGTAAGCCCCATCGAGGAAGTCGTGGTGGAAGTCGAGGCGGCCGACGACTTCGGGCTGACCGCCACCGAACTCCGCTACAGCGTCAACGGCGGGCCGGAGAAAGCGGTGAGCCTCGGCGGCGCTCGCGGCGCCAAGGAGAACCGCGGAAACACTCTCATCGCGCTCGAAGACTACAAGCTTCAACCAGGCGATATCGTCAGTCTCTACGCCGTCGCCAAGGACGCCCGCCGCAGCACTCAGACCGACATCTTCTTTCTCGAGGCCCAGCCGTTCGAGCGCGAGTACCGGCAAGGGCAGGTAGGAGAGATGGGCGGCGGAATGGGCGGCGGCCAGCAGGAGAACGACGAAGAGATCGCTCAACGGCAGAAGGAGATCATCGCCGCCACGTGGAATCAGTTGCGCTCCGGCAAGCCCAAGGCGCAATCGATGGAAAACGCTGCGTTTCTCTCAGACCTCGAGCAGAAACTGGCCGCGCAGTCGCGCAGCCTGGCTGAGCGCATGCGCAGCCGCCAGCTTTCGGCGACCAACGAGGAGTTCCAGAAATTCGCCAAGGAGATGGAACAAGCCGCGCAAGCGATGACCGAGGCTTCGGGGACTCTGCGGGCGCAGCAGTGGAAAGAATCTCTGCCCGCCGAGCAGAAAGCGCTCCAGCACTTGCTCCGCGCGCAGAGCCTGTTCCGCCAGATTCAGGTTGCCTTCCAGCGCGGCGGAGGCGGTGGAGGAGGCGGCGGCCGCCAGGGCAACATGCGCGATTTGGAGAGCCTCTTCGACCTGGAACTCGACACCGAGAAGAACCAGTACGAAACCGCCCAGACGCGCGGCTCGGCGAGTGAACGGGCGCAGCAGGCCGACGAGGCCATGAAGAAGCTCGAAGAGCTTGCGAAACGCCAGCAGCAACTGGCCCGCGAGCAACAGCAGCAAAAACAGATGGCCGAGAAGCGCTGGGCGCAGGAGATGCTCCGCCGAGAGGCCGAGGAACTCCGCCGCAAAATGGAGCAGTTGGCGCGCGAGAGCGGCCAACAGCAAGGACAGCAGGGACAGCAAGGACAACAGGGCCAGGAGGGACAACAGGGGCAGCAGGGGCAGCCAGGCCAGCAGTCCGGACAGGCGCGCCGCGCCGGTTCGCAAGGCGGCGGCGCAGGCCAGTCACAGCAGCAACAGCAGATGAACCGCGCCCTCCGGCAGCTCGAACAGGCCATGGAAGACATGCGCCGCGCGCAGGCAGGTGACCGGGAAAGCGCCCGCCGCGCCGCCGAGCGAATGGCCGAAGCCGGCGAATCGCTGAACTCCATGCGCCGCCAGGAAACCGGCGAACAAACCGGGCGTCTCTCCGAACAGGCCGGCAGTCTCGCGCGCCGGCAGGAGGAATTTGAGAAGAAGCTCAAGGAAGCGCTCGGCCAGAGCGGCGCGCAGCAGGCCGCGCCCAATCCCCGCGCCGGCAGGCAGCCCTCGATGAACCCTGAGCAGGCTCAGGCCCTCGCAGACGACAAGCGCGACATCGAGCGCGACTACCGGCGTCTGGAGAATGCGATTCGCGACGCGATGCGGGAGATGGGCTCGTCCAATCGCGATTCCGCCTCAAAGCTGCGGGAGGCGCTCGGCGAAGCCCAGCAGAATGAACTCGGCCTGCGGCTGAAATACGGCGAAGAAATGCTTCGCAAGGGATTCGGGTCCTACCTTGCGCCGCGCGAACGCGCGGTCACCGAGATGATGAACCGCCTCAGCGACCAGGTCAGAGAAGCGCAGCAGCAGGCCGCGCGCGGCGGCGGCAGCCCGGAAGAACGCGCACGGAGGGAGCGCGCCGAACAGGCCGTCGGCGAGTTGGAGCGGCTTCGGGAGCAGCTAAGGAACTTGCGGGCGCAACAGGGTCAGCAGGGCCAGCCCGGCCAGCAGGGACAAGGTCAGCGGCCAGGGCAGGAGAGCTTCGAGCGGGGCCAGCAAGGTCAGCAAGGCCGGCAGCAGGGTCAGGAGGGCCAACAGGGAGGCCAGCAGGGCGGCGGGCGTGACCAGGGCGGCCAGCGCGCGGGCGGAGACCGCCGCGACACCGGCGATTTCTCCCGCTCCGGCTCCCAGAACCGTGGCGACGGCCGTTCTTACAGCGCGTTGAACGACGGCTCCCTCCGCGGGATGGAAGAGGCCTACGGCCGCGCCATGGATCAAATCGGCCGCCTGCGGAACTTCGAAGCCGGAGCGGGCATGGAGTCCAAGGAGGAATTGGACCGCCTGCTCCGCGATATGCAGCGGCTCGACCCGAAGCGCTTTCCAGGCAACCCCGCGCTGCTTTCCGCTCTGGAGCGGGAGATTCTCCCGCGGCTCGAGCAGCTCGAGCTGCGCCTGCGCCGCGACCTCGACCTCAACCCGCAGGGACAGGTTCGCAGCCAGCAACGCGCCAAGGCTCCGGAAGGCTATGGCACGGCGGTCGCGGAGTACTACCGGCGGCTGAGCAAAGGCAAGTAGGCCTCCACTGGCGGCGCGCCGCGTTCGGCAAAGACGATCCGCCCCTCGGGCGAGATGACATAGACCGTGCGCGTCACCAGCAGCCTGCCGCAGCGATATGCGTGGGCGATGCGCCTTCCCTCGTCCACGATCAAAGGGAAGGGGAACCCGTGTTTTCTTCGAAACGCCGCGTGGCTCCGCGCGCTCAATGGATTGACGCCGTATACGGCGGCGCCGGCTGCGCGGAGCGGTTCATAGGAGTCGCGCAGCGCGCACAACTGCCGCGTGCAGGTGGGCGTGCCGTCCGCGGGATAGAAAACCAGGACAACAAACCGCCCGCGCAAGTCTGCCAGTCTGACCGCGGCGCCGCTGTCGTCCTGAGCCTCGAACAAGGGCGCCTCCACTCCAAGAGGCAGCAGATCTTGCCTGAAGAGTCCCATCACTGGCTCAGATAACTCAGCAGACGTTCCTGGACGGATTTCGCCCGCTGGTTGTCCCAGCAAACAACCAGGACCGTGTCGTCTCCAGCCACCGTCCCCGCGATTTCGGCCCAGTCCTCCTGATCCAGCGCGACGGCGAGCGAGTTGGCGCTGCCAGCCGATGTCTTGAGAACCACCATCGACTGCGCCAGGCGCACATCCAGCAGATACTCCGCCATCACCTGCCCGAGGCTCGGTCCGGTCGGATCGGGGAGGATTTCGCGGTATCCGTCGGCGGTCTTCGCCAGTCCGAGCTCCCGGATGTCCCGCGACAGGGTGACTTGAGTTGTTTCGATGTCCAGCGCGCGAAGCTCGCGGGCAAGTTCCTCCTGCGTGTTGATCCGCTTGGCGCGGATGAGTTTCAGAATCTGTCCCTGACGGTAGCTCTTGGTCATTGTCCGAACTTCTCCAATCTCTCTCGCGCCTGCCGGAGAGCGGCGTTCACGGCGGCGGGCGCGGTGCCGCCTGGAACGGTTCTGGTCCTGACGCCTTCGGCGGGATCGAGGAACTTCGCCATCTCCGCGGTGAAAGCCGGATGGAAAGCGGCGAGCGCTTCAGGCGTCCAGTCGCGCGGCTGCCTGCCCGCCTTGACGCTCTCCAGCACAAGGCTGCCCACCAGTTGGTGCGCCTGATGGAACGGCACGCCGGAGCGCGCCAGCGCCTCGGCCAGATCCGTCGCAACCAGCCAGCCCTCTTCGGCGGCAACACGCGGCGGACCCTCGCGCAGGCGCGCCGTCTCCACCACGGCACGCGCCATCTCGAGCGACGCCGAAAGCTGATCGGCGGCGTCGAACAGCGGCTCCTTGTCCTCCTGCATGTCGCGGTTGTAGGTCATGGGCAGGCCTTTCATCGTCGTGAACAGCGACGCATAGGCGCCGAAGACGCGGCCGCACTTGCCGCGGATGAGCTCGAGAGAATCGGGGTTCTTCTTCTGAGGCATCAGCGAGGAACCGCTCGTCACCCCGTCGCCCAGTTCAAGCCAGCCGAATTCGTCGCTCGAATAGAGAATCCAGTCCTCCGCCAGCCTCGACAAATGCAGCATTGTGAGCGAGGCGGCGGAAAGGAAATCCAGCGCGAAATCGCGGTCGCCGCTCGCGTCCATGCTGTTGGCCGTGATTCCGTCGAAGCCGAGGTCGCGCGCCAGGGCGTCGCGGTCGATCGAGAACGAGTTGACCGCCAGCGCCCCCGAACCCAGCGGCATCAGGTTCACGCGCGCCCTCGCCTGCCCGAGCCGTTCGTGATCGCGGGCGAACATCTCGAAATAGGCGAGAAGATAGTGCGCCCAGAGCACCGGCTGCGCGCGGCGCAGGTGAGTGTAGCCGGCCACGAGGGCCTCGGGGTGCCGTTCGGCGAGCTCCAGCAGTCTCCCCATCAATGCCCGGAGCAGGCCCAGCGCGCGGTCGATTTCACCTCGCAGCCAGAGCCGCGTGTCGAGTGAAACCTGCTCGTTCCTGCTGCGTCCCGTGTGAATCTTGTCAGCCAGTTCGCCCGCGCGCTCCTTCAGGCTGCGGATGACGTAGGTGTGGATATCCTCGTCCGGCGCGTTCGCGGCGCCCTCTTCAGGAATCGAGTCCAGAGCTCCGGCGATTCTCCCCGCCTCTTCGGCGGTCAGGATGCCCGCCCCGGCCAGCGCCTTCGCCCACGCTTTCGTTCCTTCGATATCCGCTGCGAACAGCCGCCGGTCAAAATGCAGCGACCAGGAGAACCGCTCGAAGACTTCCGACGGTCCCGATTCGAATCTTCCGCCCCAAAGCTTCATGTCGATCCTTGCCCGTGAGTCTAGCGCGCCGGCCCGTCGATCAGCATCAGCATCAGCGCCTTCTGCGCGTGGAGCCGGTTCTCAGCTTGCTGGAAGATCACCGATGTCCGCGATTCCATCACCTCGTCGGTCACCTCCTCTTCCCTGTGCGCCGGCAGGCAGTGCATGAACAACGCTCCCGGCTGGGCCAATTCCATCAGACCGCTGTTCACCTGGTATGGCGCGAACAGCCGGGCGCGCTCGGCGGCCTCATGTTCAAGCCCCATCGACGCCCAGACATCGGTGTAGACCGCCTCCGCCCGGGCGAGCCCGGCTTCGGCGTCGTTGGTCACTTCCACCGCCGCGCCCGCCGCCATGGCAAATTCGCGCGCCTGCTCGACTATCTCCGGCTTCGGCTCATACCCTTGCGGCGTGACGCAGACGAAATTGACCCCCAGTCTTGAGCAGTCAAGCATCAGCGAGTGCGCGACGTTGTTGCCGTCCCCCACAAACGCCAGCGTGTGACCCTGCCACCCGCCCCAGATCTCCTTGAGCGTCAACATGTCAGCCAGCGCCTGGCACGGATGGTAACGGTCGCTCAGCGCGTTGACCACCGGAATCTCCGCCGCCCGCGCAAGCTCATCCACCGTCTCCTGCTCGAAAGTGCGCGCCACGATGATGTCCGTCCACCGTTCGAGATTCCGCGCGACATCCTTGACCGGCTCGCGCCCTCCGACGGGGCCAACCGTCAGGATGGCATCGCCCCCTAACTGCTTCGCCGCTACTTCAAACGTCATCCGCGTCCGCAACGAGGGCTTCTCGAACAACAAAGAGGCAATCCGCCCGCGCAGAGCGGAGCGCCACTTGTCCGGCTGCCGCTTAACCTCCCCCGCGAGTTCAAGCAACATCCTCAGCTCAGAGGCGGAAAGATCGAAATCCGAGCGCAAGTCCCCCGATTTGAGCCGGGTCGGTGAGGCAGACGAATGGGTCTCCGTGATCATGAGCGGTCTGATGTATTTTTATTCAGTCTCTTGAATAATTACACATACCCGGCCGCGGTGTCAATGCAGCTCCAGCCCGGCCGCACGCCC
>JACADU010000105.1 GCA_013388415.1 Bryobacteraceae bacterium | reverse complement strand
GCCTGAGAGGCTGCCCCACAATGATTGGTCAAATGCTGGGTGGGGCAGGCTCTCAGCCTGCGGCGGCTTCTTAGGCCGCCATGGCGGGACTGGGAGTCCCGCGCCGCCTGAGAGGCTGCCCCACAATGATTGGTCAAATGCTGGGTGGGCATGGCGCTAGAAGAGGGGGACGCGGGGATCTTTGTCGCGCCACTCGGCGCGGACCCATGTATAGTCAGGGTCGTCGGAGGCAGCCATGGAGCGCGCCGAGCCGGCGAGCGCGTTGAGGTAGTAGACGTTGTAGCCGTGGGCGGCGACGACGGGATGGTAGCCCTCGGGAATGAGGACGAGTTCGCCGTCGCGGACGGTGATGGTTTCGTCGATGGCACGATCCGGCGTGTAGACGCGCTGGATGGCGTAGCCTTCGGGGCGGTCGATGCGGTAGTAGTAGATCTCTTCGAGATCGACTTCGGCGGGCGGGGTGTGCTTGTCGTGTTTGTGAGGCGGATAACTGGACCAGTTGCCGGAGGGCGTGTAGACCTCGACGATGAGGAGCCGGTGGGCGGGAAACTCAGGCGTCAGCATGTGGTGGATCTGGCGCGTGGCGTTGCCGCCGCCGCGGATCTCGACATGGACTTCATCGGGCGTGAGCAGGCGCGCCGGGAAAGGCTTTTCGGCGCGGCAGTAGCAGAGGGCGAGGTCGCAGTCCGTGTCCGCCGTGAGGGTGAATTCGCTTTCGAGGGGCAGGTAGAGTGTGTAGGGCTTGCCTTCGAAGACGTTTTGCCGCTGCCCGATGCCGTTCCATTCGCCGTGGTTGCTGCGAACCGAGCAGCGCCCGCCGAGGATGACCAGGGCAAGTTCGTTGTTCGCTGTCGCGGCGCTGAAGGATTGAGTTCGCGCGAGGCGGCGGGTTTCGAAGGAAAGATAGTCGAAGCCCAGCTCCGCGCGGCGTCCGGCGAAGACTTCGGGTTTGACGAGCAGGCGGCTCATGAATTCTCCTTGGGCGGAGCGGTGGAACGGCGGACGATCAGTTCGCCGGGGACTTTGATGTCCTGGCAGAGTCCTTCTCCTGCGATCAGGCGGAGGAGCGTGGTCATGGCGAGGTTGCCCATCTGGCGCATGGGCTGGCGGACGGTGGTGAGGGGCGGCTCGAGGTACTGGCTGATGTAGAGGTCGTCGAAGCCGACGAGCGAGATGTCATGGGGGACGCGGAGACCGGCGTCGGCGATTTGGCGGAAAGCGCCGAGAGCGGAGAGGTCGTTGTAGCAGAAGACGGCGGTGGGCTGGTTCTGGAGGGCAAGGAGTTGGGCCATCGCCTCACGGGCGGCTTCGGGTTTGCCGTCGCCGTGGACCACGAGGGCAGGGTCGAGCGGGATGCCGGCTTCGTCGAGAGCGGAGCGGAAGCCTTCAAGGCGTTCGGTGTCGGACTGAAAGCCCAAGCGGTCGCCGATGTAAGCGATGCGGCGGTGACCGAGCGACACAAGGTGGCGGGTGGCTTCGCGGCTTGCCTCGACGTTGGCGATCATGACCGAGTGCGCGAACTGGCTGGGGTGCTGGTTGTTGAGCAGTACGATGGGCACCTGCATCTGCTCAAGGAGGGGAACGTAAAGTGCGCCGACGCGGGAGGCGGTGACGATGATGCCGTCGACACGGCGCTCTTCGAAGGCGTGGACCACGCGGATTTCGCGGGCAGGGTCGACGCCGGAGTTGGCGAGGAAGACAGAGAAGCCGCGTTCGTTGGCGATGTCCTCGATGCCGCTGACGACGCCGGCGACGAAGGGGTCGGCGATGCTGGTCACGACAACGCCGATGGTCTGGGAGCGGCGTGTAACGAGGCTGCGGGCGGCGGCGCTGGGGCGGTAGCCGCACTCCTCGGCGATGCGGCGGATGCGGTCGGCCTTATCGCGGTTGACGAGCGGACTGTTGCGGAGAGCGCGGGAGACGCTGGAGTGGGAGACTCCGGCGATTTTGGCGATCTCCTTGATAGAAGTGGGCTTAGATGGCATCTTGGCCGTGGCTGCACACGTGGTCAGCACATATTGACTATCACAAATGAGGACGTGCGCGCAAAGGTAGGGCTGTCGGTGCTGTCGCGGCAACGTGGAGTCCTCTCCGCCTTACGCTGGACGGTGCTGCCGATGTGTCAGGCATGAGTCACCTTGGTTTCATGACCGCAATGAGAGGGATCACAATCAAGCTTCCTGAAGATGTGGCGGGACAACTGCGGCAGCAGGCTCGCGAAGGTGGCCTCAGTGTCGCAGCGCTGATGCGCGAACGCAACGGGGCTCCGTCTCAAACAGGCGGATCGGCCTACGCGGTGAGCGCCGGCTTCGCCGGCAGCCTGGCTGGGAGCCGCCGGCCGGCGACGAACGCCCGCAGGAAGTTCCGGCGGTCATGATCGCGATCTGTGACACCGGTCCCCTTCTCGCCTAACTCAGTCGGAACGAGCCGCACCACGTTTGGCAGTCGCGCTGACGAAACAGGTGCGGACTCCGATACTCGTCTGCGAACCCGTGCACAATGAGGTTGCGTGCTTTCTCCGTGAAGACGGTTTGGCGGTGGATCCGTTGTCCCAACTTCTCGAGCGCGGAGCCATTCGGCTGGAGTTCGATATCTCCACTCACCCGCCCCGTATCCGGGTGCTCATGGCTCGGTATTCACAGATGGACTTGGCTATGGCAACATGGTCCGCAGCGTTTACCAGAGAGCTTCAACTGCGGCCCACGTTGCAGCCGACAAATAGGAAGCACGCAGTGTGCGAGACTACGTTTTCCTCTCGCTGCCAGAGATTCTTGAAGTCACCGCGTAGCAAGTACCTCCGGGTCGCCCGTCGCCTCCAATTGACGATGGCCAGAAGCGCCGTCTTCGACGTGCGAGTGTATTCTTCATCCTCCTTAAGTTGGACAGGCGTGAAGCGGCCGGACCCGGCTCCGACTCAAGTGCGGTCGCCGGTTCGCAAAAACCGTTCGAGGATCTACTCCACCGAACCGCCGGGTGCGGCTCCCTCACGGGCGGCTTCTCGAATGCACCGATTGACGGAGTCGGACTCTATTCATGCCATACTCCTTGCACGGAGCCGATTCAAGCCGGCGCCTGTTTGAATGCTAAGATGTGTACAGTGAGTACGCAAAATGGAAACCGTTAAGGTCGGCATGCGCGAGTTCCGGGAGAACTTGGCCGGCTACCTGGAGTCCGGTACGCCCCTGGCCATCACTCGACACGGCGAGACGCTCGGGTTCTACATCCCGGCGCAGAAGAGAAGCCGCAAGGCTGAGCTCGCGGCGATGCGAGCTGCAGCCAAGGAACTCGACCAGATGATTGCTTCTCTCGGGGCCACCGAAGACGAGCTGATGGAGGACTACAAGGAGATCCGCCGGATTGCGCGAGAGAAGAAGCGCAATGCCAAGTAAGGCGCTCATTGTCGACGCCAATATCCTCATTCGGGCTGTGTTCGGGAACAAGGCTCGGGCTTTGCTTGAGACGTATGCTGAGCATGCCTCCTTCTTCGTTCCGGAGCCAGCCTACCTGGAAGCGGAGGAGCATCTGGCCGCTCTGATGGCGAAGAGGGGCGGCGACCCCGGCAAGGCACTGACGCTGTTGCGGGCAATGCGCTCTCTTGTCGACTTGGTCGGCGCCGAGGTTTACGGGGCGTTCGAAAGCGAGGCGCGAGAACGGTTGGGCGCGCGAGATCCGGAAGATTGGCCTGTTTTGGCCGCGGCCTTGGCGATCGGCTGCCCAATCTGGACGGAAGACACAGACTTCTTCGGCTGCGGAGTGGCGACATGGTCCTCGGGCCGCGTTGAGATGTTCCTGAAGCGTTGAGCGGTCAGAAGTAGCTGCTTTCGCAGAGGCAGCGAATCTGGTCAAAGCCGAGAGAGTCCGGCTGCCTCCCATCCGGTATGTATGCGAGCCAGGAGGTCGTCAGCGCAGGCTTCAGGAGCGGGTGCGCGCAGAGCTCGAATCTCTTGGGGGTGGACAATGCCCGAACGAGGACCGGATACCAGCGGGCCGGCTTGACCGGCGACCCCTATTTAACTGAAGACCGGACGCGCGGCCAGCAAATTGCGGAGTGGGTGAGGAGGCGGGCGTTCCGGTTCGAAGCATTCAACGCTTTGAACCGCGTGAGTCTGCAAGGTCCGAACCCTGCGCAGAACAACGCGAGCTTCATGCGGACGGCCGGGGCGGAGGATCCTCGGATCTTGCGGTCCACGCTGCGGCTGACGCTCTGACATCGGCGTTTGCTGTAAAGTGTCATACGGCCGATGAGGAGAGGAATCATCATGCGAAAGTTCCGTATTTGTGCGCCGGCGTGCCTTCTGCTGGCAACGGTGTGTGGCGCGCAGACGAGCGTTCCAGCCAGGAATGTCATTGTGTACAAGGAGGCGGGGCGGTTTGCCGGCTGGCCGGCGAACCATGGGATGTGGTCATGGGGCAATGAGATCCTGGTGGGATTCGAGGCGGGCTACTTCAAGTTCTCCGAGCGCAGCCATTCGATCGACTACACGAAGCCGGCCGAGCATGTGCTGGCACGCAGTCTGGACGGCGGGGAAACGTGGAAGATCGAAAAACCGGAGGGTTTGAAACCGCCGCCGGGATACCGTCAGGCCGGGGTGCCGACCGAGGCGGGTTTGCCGATGAAGGACTGTCCGGGCGGACTCGATTTCACCGCGCCTGGTTTCGCTCTGACGGCAAGGATGAACGACATCCACGCCGGCGAATCGCGCTTCTATTATTCGTATGACAAGGGAAAGACTTGGGAGGGCCCGTTCCGGCTCCCCAATTTCGGGCAGCCGGGAATCGCCGCGCGGACAGACTACCTGGTGAACGGCAGGCACGACATGACGATGTTGCTGACCGCGGCGAAGTCGAACAAGCGGGAAGGGCGCGTGATCTGCGTGCGGACGCGGGACGGGGCGAAGACTTGGACGCTGGAGGGCTTTGTCGGCCCGGAACCGCCGGAAACCGACTTCGCCATCATGCCTTCGTCGGTGCGGATGTCGAAGTCCACCATCTACACTGCCGTCCGGCACCGCACGTATATCGACTCCTACGTTTCGAGCGACGACGGCAAGACGTGGACCTTCGTGAACAAGCCGGCGCCCGACACCGGGCGAGGCAATCCGCCATCTCTGATCAAGCTGAGAGACGGGCGTCTGGCGGTCACCTACGGCTATCGCGCAGCTCCGTTCGGCATTCGCGCGCGGCTGAGCAGCGACAGCGGAAAGACTTGGGGAGAGGAGATCATCCTCCGCGGGGACGGTGGCGTTTGGGACCTTGGCTATCCGCGGTCGGCGCAGAGGCCTGACGGCAAGATCGTGACCGTGTACTACTACAATGACGCTGCGGACCAGGAGAGGTACATTGGCGCCACGATTTGGGATCCGGGGAAAGGCTCGGGGACGGCGAAATGAAGCGGCGTAGCTTTCTTCAGTCGATGCCGGCGCTGGCGGCGCAGGGCAGCGCGGCGCCGGTGAGGGCCGCGGTCTGGGGGACGCAGCACAGCCATACCGCAGGCAAGCTGCGCGCGATGAGGGAGTCTCCGCTGTATCAGGTGGCGGCGGTGTGCGAAACCAACGCGGCGGCGAAGGCCAGAGCGGAGAAGAATCCGGCGTTTCAAGGCCTGGCGTGGGTGGGAGAAGAGCAGTTGCTCAATGACCGGTCGCTGCAACTGATTGTTGTGGAATGCAGCGTCTGGGATGCTCTGCCCATGGGACGGAAGGTGATCGCGGCGGGCAAGCACCTCCATCTCGAGAAGCCGCCGGGCAACGCCTGGGCGCCATTCAAGGCGCTGGTGGAGGAGGCAAGAAGGAAGAAGCTGCTGCTGCAGACAGGCTACGTCTGGCGGTGTCACGAAGGCGTGAACGCCGCCCTTGACGCGGCCCGGAAGGGCTGGTTAGGCGATGTCCTCGCGGTTCGCGGGACGATGAACGCCGACCGCGACGCCGAGCAGCGGGCGGTGGAGGCGAAGTACAAAGGCGGCGGGTTGTTCGAGCTCGGCGGGCATGTGATCGACCGCATTGTCGATTTGCTCGGCCGGCCCGTGAAGGTGCAAAGCTGGTTGCGGCACCACACAAAGGCCGCCGACAATCTGGCCGACAACAACCTGGCGGTGCTCGAGTATGAGAGGTCGCTTGCCACGGTGACTCAGATCGCGCAGATGGCCGGCGCTGGCGACCACAGGTCGCTGGAGATCATCGGAACCGATGGAACTGTGATGGTGTGGCCGGAGAGCAATCCGCCGCGCATGCGGGTGCACATGAGGCGGCCGCAGGGGCCTTACAGGGCAGGCTGGCAGGAGATCACGCTAGGGCCGCAGCCCCGGTTCGTCGGCGATTTCGCGGAACTCGGGAAGGCGATCACGACGGGGCAGCCCTTGCGGTTGTCCTACGACCACGAACTGCTGCTGCACGAAACACTGCTGCGGGCATCAGGCGAATTGACATAGGAGGCCGATGTGCAGCATCCGAAACAAGATGTGACGCGCCGCGGGGTGGTGCAAAACGCTCTGCTGCCGCTGGCCGCGGTGCGCGGTTCAGCCGCGAATTCGGCCGTGACGGTTGGGCTGATCGGCGCGGGGGAGCGCGGATCGTTTGTCGCGGAGTTGATGGCGAAGCACACCCCGGCGCGCGTCGTGGCGCTGTGCGACATCTTCGAAGAGAAGGCGGCGGCGGCGAAGAAGCGGATTGGCTTGGAGAATCCGCGGCTCTACAGCGACTTCCGGCAGCTTCTGGCGAGCGGCGTCGATGCGGTGATCATCGCGACGCCCGTCTTTCTCCATGCCGAGCACTTCGAGGCTGCGGTGAAGTCGGGGAAGCACATTTACATCGAGAAGCCCGCGGCGGTGGACGTTGAGGGATGCCGTAGGATCATGAAAGCGGCGGATTCGGCGGATCGCCGGCTGAATATCACATTCGGTTTTCAGAGGCGGTACGGGCAGGTGTACCGGAAGGCCAAGGCAGTGGCCGAGTCTGGAGCCATTGGCGCGATCCACCTCGCTCACGCGCACTTCATCAAGAGCGTGGGCGTGGGTAAGATGCCGCAGAAACTGCCGCCGCCGGTAACGGAGAAGGAGAAGATCGTCCACTGGGGCGAATTCCGGGAGTTGTCAGGGGACCTGATTGTCGAGAACAACGTTCATCTCATCGATGTGCTGAACTGGTTTCTCGGCGGAAGGCCGGTGAGCGCGCTTGGGGCTGGAGGGTCGAAGACGCCGAAGAGGGGCGACATGCGCGACCACAACTTCGTGGCGTTCGAGTATCCGGACGGGGTGCAGGCGCAGCTTTCGGGAACGACGCTGGCTCCACCCGCCTATCGTGACGTCACGGAGCAGTTCTTCGGCCCGAAGGGGATGATCGAGACGTCGGAGAATCACTGGCGGCATTTCCGCATGCGCGAACAGGAGACGGTGGAGAAGTCTCCGCGGAATATCTCGATCGATGCTGTGGCGGAGTTTGTCAGCCGGGTTGCGGAAGGGCGCCCGGAGAATACGGCCATTCGCGGGGCGGAGAGCACGCTGACGGCGATTCTGGGGCGGATCGCGATGGACCTGCGGCGGGAAGTGACGTGGGAGGAGATGATGAAGGCGTAGGGAGAGGACGCGCGGTGGCATAATCGACCCATGCTCAACCGTGCACTCGCTTGTTTCGCTCTAGGGGCGATGAGCCTGCCGGCGCAAGCTCCACTGGCTTCGCTGCCGGCGCTCACGCCAAACGCCAACAGCCGCATGGTCTCGCCCGAAAACCCGACCGGAAAGAAGGGGCAAGGGGCGATGGCTGTGCCGAGTCCGGCTGATCCGGATCTGCCTTTTTCGAATGCCGCACTGGACCTCGGGCAGGGCTGGAAGGTCCGCCCGTTCGTGAAGGTGAAACCGCACACGACCGTCACGATGATGGACGTTCAGGGTCCCGGGGTGATTCAGCACATTTGGATGGCGACGGCGCCCGATTGGCGGGGAAACGGAAGGGCTTCAGTGCTCCGTTTCTATTGGGACGGCGAGGCGGCGCCTTCGGTTGAGGTTCCGATGACCGATTTCTTCGCGGTGGGCCATGAGTTGTTCGCCCGAGTGAACTCGGCGGCGGTGGTGGTGCTGCCGAAATCGGCGATGAATTGCTACTGGCCGATGCCGTTCCGCAAGTCCGCGAGAGTGACGTTCACGAACGATTCCGACAAGGAACTGGACCTGCTGACTTGGCAGATCGACTACTCGGAGCAGCCAGTTCCGGCGGACGCGGGCTACTTCCACGCGCAATGGCGAAGAGCCGTCACGGACCGCAAAAACCCCGACTACACGATTCTGGAGGCCAAAGGCGAAGGGCGGTACGTCGGCACTTTCCTGGCCTGGACGCAGCTATCAGACGGATGGTTCGGCGAGGGGGAGGTGAAGTTCTACATCGACGGCGATGGGAAGTTCCCCACGCTGGTGGGAACGGGCACGGAGGATTACTTCGGCGGGAGCTACGGATTCCCAGAGGTGTTCTCGACAGCTTACGTGGGGAGCACGCTGGACCATAAGGCCAAGGACGGACCGCCAAAGCGGAGCCTGTACCGCTGGCACATTCCGGACCCGGTCACATTTCACAAGGACATCAGGGTCACAATTCAGGCTTTGGGGTGGTGGCCAAACCGGCGCTATCAGCCTCTGGCGGACGACATCGCCTCGGTCGCCTACTGGTATCAGGCCGAGCCGCACCAGGCGTTCGCGGCCTTTCCGCCGCTTGAGCAAAGGTGGCCGAGATAAGGCCTGGGCTCAGAGCCAAGCGCCGGAAGGCCTCGTCAAGTGCGTGACGCGAGGGTCGCTGCTTTCAACGGAGTTCCGCGCATTCCCGCTCGAACCCTGTCTCATCGACGCCGCCGTCCCAGAACGCGGCATCGCAGCGCTCCGCCCGCCACGCGTCGATGCGCTCGAACTCGGCGACCGCGGAGCGATAGGCTTCGCGCTTCAAGCCGGCCTGCTGATAGCGCAGGATCGCAAGCGCGGTGATGATCAGCGTCAGCGACGCAAGCGCGATGGAGGCGACGCCTGCGAACACCGCAGGCACCCGCACGCTCGCGTCCTCCCACAGCGCATGAT
>JACADU010000212.1 GCA_013388415.1 Bryobacteraceae bacterium | reverse complement strand
TCCAGCGCCGATGCCATCTGCCTTGCCGCCAGAAGGATGCAGAGCTGCCTCTCCCCAGGCGTCAGGCCTGCCGCACGCACCCGCGCCAGGCCACCCGGTCCGGGCTCGAACTTTCGCAGGAAATCCCGGGTGAAGACCTGCGGGTCGGCGCCGTCGAGCGCCGCCGATGCCGCCGGCCACCGCTGCTCCGGCGACCCGTAGAAATAGGGGCCAGAGGCGAACGCGAGCAAGAAAACGATGACGTCGATAAAAGCGGCGAGCAGAAACGCAAACACATGGCGGCCCGTCGGAGCGGTCACCAGTTCAGTGAATGCCAGCAGCAGTTCTTCCTGCCCGGAAGCGGTCTTGTCCAGATGATCTGACAAGGCAGGCGCCGCCGGGCGCTCCAGCTTGCCCGCGTGCGCCTGCTGATCCACCTCCGCCCAGGGAATTGCATCGTAAACCTCGCGGTAGCGGCGGATCTGCAACTCCGAAGGCTGGTCCGGCCTCAATTGCGAGCGGAATGTGGCCAGCGATTGCTGCGAAGCCATGAGCTGCTCGAGAGATTGCCTCGCTAACTTCGCGTAACGGTCGAAGGCGGTATAACGCACTCCTTCGCCGGAGCCTTCCTTGTAGGCTGCCCCCAAACTCTGGGCCTCCCGCGCCACGGCTTCCCTGATTCGCGCAAGGTATGGGTCCGAATCCTGGGAGCGGGAGATGTGCCCGTGGAGCCTCTCCGCCGCCGCCATCTCCTCGAGCGCGACAACATGCTTCCGCGCCTCGAGAACCGCCGCCGCCAATTGCTGCTCTGCCTGGCCCGCCGAGGCGGAAATCGTGTCGTACAACTGCCGCTGAACGAGCGCTGGACGCTCCCGCGCGGAAAACCAGGTGTAGAGGCTCACGTACGAAAACGCGATCGAAACCACCGCCGTGATGGCATAGACCGCCGTGAGCAAGCCCTTCCGCGCCGTCGTGAACCCGATGAGCCACGCCACCAGCACCAGCGCCGACTGGATGCCCAGCGACGCCAGCAAGGCGAACCAGCCATTCAGGTACAGCCCCATCCCGACCCAAGTCGTATACCAGGAAACGATGGAAAGCAGGACGGTTGACACGAAAAGCGCCTGAACCATCGGGCGGCCGGCAGTGCCCGAAATTCGCCCGGACGAAGGCACGAAGGCCATAAACACACTCCTCTCGTCCTGGTTCAGTACGAGTTCACCCGCAAGAGTGTTCCATTCCGGGATGTAACAAAATTCACGCCAACGTCTCAGAAGCCCGCTTTGCCGGCGCGAATGAGGCGCGAAAACTCCTCCGAGCCGCCAGCCGCACGCGCCGCCGGGTTGATCAGCGCCTGCGCCTTGAGCTGCTCGAACGGCAAATCCCCGGCGAGGTTGCCCCGCTCGTACAGCATCCTGTCGCCGAGCCCGTTGGCCAGAATCCGCCAGTCCCATGGCGGAGCCTTTCCAGCCGAGGCGTGAACAGAATGGATGCGAATGTTCGTCGTGCAGTTGCTGGTCAGCGCGTTGTACCACTCGGGCTTTTCGTGCAGCGAATTCATGCGCGCCACGTAGTCGAGCAGCATCGCGCGCGCCCGCTGCGATGGCGTGGTGGTCCGGTAGAGGTAGACATCCTCGCCTTTCCGGTAATTCGAACGCAGGCGAACCACGTCCCGCTCGTCGGCGGCGATGTAGGTGAGTTCGTATTGCCGGAAGAAGCCCTTGATCGAAGAGTACTCCTCCCCAATCTCTTTTCGCGTCTCAATCGAAAACGCGACATGGCTGCCATCGTCAAAGACGAAACTCAGGATGGGATGGGCGATGTAGGGAGAACCCCAGTAGGTGATGAAGATGTCCAGAGCGCGAAGGCGCGAGAGGTCGAGCGTGCGATCCTCCCACCGCGGTTCGTAATCTGTCTCGGCGCGGTAGACGCAGTTCCGCAGGTTGTGAATCGTCAGCCGGTCGCCGTTGATTGTCGCCCAGGCTGTCCGTGAGACATCCGGCTGCCATGGACGGTCGTTGGAGGGCTGCGGCAACTCCCACACCACCACATAGACTGCCGCGGCGGCAAGGATTCCGGAAAGCGCCGTTTTCAACCACCTGCGGCGGGCTTTTGCGGGGGCGTTGCCAGGTTCAGTCATCCTGGCAGGCAAGAATAGCAGACTGCGCCGCCAATGGGATCATCGTTCGATTCCTCACGATTTCCCGCTGAACAGGACCCATCAGCCGGTCTGCGTGCCTCAGCGGCTACGTCACACGGCCTCGAACTCCCAGCCGAAGCCGGGGCGGTCGGCGGGCAGGGTATAAATCCCTTCGGGTCCGCGGGAGATCCGGTAGTCCTCCTCGAACCGCTTGTACACCTCCGGCGGACCGCCGGGAGCCGGCATGAACATCTCCGCCCAGGGACTGTTGGTCGTCGCCATGATGAAGTGCAGTCCATCCTGCGAGGTTCCGCCTCCGTGCGGGATCACCGGGATGTCGTAAGCAGCGGCCATGGCCGCGATCTTTCGCATCTCGGTCAGCCCGCCGCACCAGTGAATGTCCGGCTGCCAGATCTCCGCCGCTTCGTGCTCGAGCAAATAGCGAAAACCGTACCGCCCGTATTCGTGCTCTCCAGTGACAATTCTCGTCGACTGAATCGACTTCCTCAGGCGGCCGAAGCCGGAGTAATCGTGCGGTTGCAGCACCTCCTCCATCCAGTACACCCGGTACGGCTCCAGCATCTGAGCCATCTCGATCGTGTAGCGTTCGGTCCAAGCCATCCAGCAGTCGAGCATGATCTCGCCGTCCGGCCCCAACGCCGCTCGAGCCCGTTTCACCACCTCCGCGTTCTTGCGCATCCCCTCCCTGCCGTCCGCCGGCCCGTGCGGCATCGCCAGCTTCAGCTTCTTGTAGCCGAACTCCACGTGCTGCTCGATGTCGTTCCCCGTGCAGTAGGCCGGAATCCGCTCCTTCGTCTGTCCGCCCAGCAGCTTGTACACCGGCATGGCGAGCGCGTTCCCGATCAGGTCCCACAGCGCCAGATCCACGCCGCTGATGGCGTTCATCGTCACGCCCATCCGCCCGTAGTGCATCGTCGAGCGCCACATGATGTCCCACAGTTTTTCGATGTCGAACGGATCCTCGCCCAGCAGCAGTTTTGTCAGGTGTCCTTCGACGACGACTCCGCCCGCCGCGCCGCCGCTGCCATAGCCCTTCACTCCCCTGTCGGTGGCGATCTCCACCGTGAACCCCGGCACCTTCCCGGGGTCCGGAAAGAACAGCGACCGCGTGGCTTTGTACTTCGGGTAGATCGACATCGGGTTGGCGACTTCCACGTTCTGCGTGCTCCAGGAGCCCGCGGCCGGCTTGTAAGCCGGCACAGGCCGTTTCGGCCGCGTGCTCACCAGCCGCACCGACGTGATCTTCATCTTGCTCTTGCCCAGGTCCGGCGTCTGCGCGCTCGCCGCCGCGCCCATCGCCGCGGGAATGATTCCAGCAAATGTTCGTCGTCTCATGTCCGCCGGCCCAATACGATATCAACTGCCCGCCGTCCCTGCACGGACCCGCAGCCCACACCCGCCGACCGGGAAGTGCTCGCCATCCGGCGCGACGTTCAATACCAACCTCTGCTGAAGCTCTTCCCGGCCAAGAGCCGGGCCCAGGAACGGCCGGCGCGCCCGGATGCATGCCCCTTTTCTCCCCAACCCCGCGGTTTTGGTGCGTCTTCCTCAAAACGAGTACGGGAAGGTCTTCACGTTGACAACCGTGCCGGCTCCCCTCCGCGCCGGACATGATCCCCGTCCGCTTCCTCTGGCCGCTGGTAAACTCTTCTGAGAGAGAGGTTTGAATGCGCACCATCAGAATCGCCGCCGCCGTTGCCTCGTGCCTCGCCGCTTTTGGCCAGAGCCGTGGCGCCATCTCCGGCGAGATCCTTGATGCCTCAGGCGCATCGGCTCCCCAAGCCAAGATCCAGGTCAATTCACCCGCCATCGGCCTCGCCCTCAAGCTACAGCTTGAACTCGGTCAGCTCGCCGGGAAAGCCGAAGTCACCGCTGAAGCGCCGCTGGTCGAGACCTCCAACGGCGAAGTCTCCCGCATGGTCACCCAAAAAGAGCTCCAGGACTTCGCCCTCCCCGGACGAAACCCGTTCTACATGCTCGGAATCATGCCCGGCGCCGTCTCGCGCTATGGCGACTCGATGACCTGCTTCCGCCGCGGCAGCCGCGACTTCCATGTGTCCGCCTACGAGTTCTTCTTCAGCGAGGCTTTTGCCGCCCGGCAGGACACCGCCGGCGGACCCGTCTATTTCCCCGGAAAATGGAACACCGAAGAAGACAAACTCTTCTTCTGGTAGAGGGACCCCAATCGAATGCCCCATCGCACTCTCAAAACGTCGCTCCAGGAGGTCGTCGAAGCCGAAGGCCACCTCATCGACTCCCACATCATGGAACAGATTTTCGATACCGTCGTCGAATACGACGGCCGTTTCGAAGTCGAGCGGTTCCACATCGGCAAGACGAACGCCGAGCCCTCGCGGCTCCGCTTGCGCGTCGAAGCCCCCACCGCGGAAGCACTCTCGCTCATGCTCGCCCAGCTCCTCGGCCTCGGCTGCACCCCGGTCGAGGGCGGCGACGCCGAGTGGAAGCTCGTCGAAAAAGACCGTTGCGCCCCCGAGGACTTTTACTCCACCACCAACCACCGCACTCAGGTCCGCCGCAACGGCCAGTGGCGCCTCGTCCAGAATCAGCGCATGGACGCCCTGATCGTGTGGGAAAACGGCAAACCTTGGGCCAGGCGCCTGCGCGACCTCAAAGCCGGCGACGAAGTCGTGGTCGGCATGCGCGGCATCCGCGTGATTCCCGAATCCAAGGAGCGCGACCGCCACGCCTTCGCCTTCATGGCCAACGGCATCTCCAGCGAACGCAAAGTCGAGACCGCCGTCCGCCAGACCGCCCAGATTCTGCTCAACTCCAAGGCGGCGGGGGCGCGGGTTGTCGTCGTCGCCGGACCCGTCGTCATCCATACCGGCGGAGCGAAACCGCTCGCCTCCCTCATCCGCAACGGCTACGTCTCCGCCCTGCTTGCCGGCAACGCGCTCGGCGTCCACGACATCGAAGCCGCCATGCTCGGCACCTCCCTCGGCGTCCGCCTCCGCGATGGCCGCCAGGCCGAACACGGCCATCGCAACCACATGAGGGCCATCAACGCCATCTATCACGCCGGCAGCGTCCGCGCCGCCGTCGAGCAGGGCAAACTCACGAGCGGCGTGCTCTACGAATGCGTCCGCGCCAACGTCCCCTTCGTCCTCGCCGGCAGCCTCCGCGACGACGGACCCCTGCCCGACACCATCACGGACATGAACCAGGCACAGGATGCCTACGCCGAACAGCTCCGCGACGCCGGTCTCGTCCTCTGCCTCGGCTCCATGCTCCACTCCATCGCCGTCGGCAACATGCTCCCCGGCTGGGTCAAGACCGTCTGCGTCGACATCAACCCCGCCGTCGCCACCAAGCTCAGCGACCGCGGCACCGCCCAAGCCCTCGGCGTTGTCACCGACGTCGGCCTCTTCCTCGAAATGCTCGACCGCGTCCTCGCCGAACCTCACTGAACCATGCCGCAAAAACAGAAACTCTACACCGACTCGCACGCCGCCGCCGGCCTCGACGCCGCCCTGCCGGAAATCGAATGCTGGCCCAACCAGTACCGGGAGGATTACACCATCGAGATCAGGACGCCTGAGTTCACCAGCGTCTGCCCGCGCACCGGTCTGCCCGACCACGGCACGGTCACCATCCGGTACGTCCCCGACAGGCAGTGCCTCGAACTCAAAGCTCTCAAGATGTATCTGCTCGCCTACCGCAACCTCGGCATCTTCCAGGAGAACGCAGTCAACCGCATCCTGCGCGACTGCGTCAAAGCCTGCAAGCCGCGCCGCATGGACGTCGAAGGCGAATTCACCCCCCGCGGCGGCGTCTACTCCAAGGTCACCGCGAGCTACCGCCGCCGCAGCTCCCGGTAAAGCGCGTTCTGCTTCCGCCCGATGGGCTCCCAGCCGTACCGCTCCTCCACGGTCCGCCGCGCCCGCGCTTCGATCCGCTTCCGCTCCTCCGGATGGTCGAGCAGGCGCAGGATCGCCTCGGCCATTTCAGCGCCGCTCCGCGCCACCACCACGTCGGAGCCCTCCTCCAGCGTCAGACCGTTGATCCCCGCCGGCGTCGAGACGATCGCCTTGCCCATCGCCATCGCCTCCATGATCTTGATGTTCGTCCCCGCGCTCGCCAGCAGCGGCGCGATCACCACCGCCGCCTTCCTGTAAGCCGCCCGCACGTCGCTGACGAATCCCTCGACCTCCAGCCCCGGCTGCGCGAGGTCCACCTGAACCCGGTCCCGGTATAGCTCCTGATAGTGCTCCGCCCGCGCGCCGGTGATGACATGCAGCATCGAGCCGCGCTCGCGCAGCAACGGCCAGGACTCGCGCAGGAAGAAGTCCAACGCCATCAGGTTCGGCAAATGCGCGAAGCTGCCGATGAACAAGAGCCGCCGCGGCTCCGGCTCCTCCTCCGATGGCTCGAACCGCGCCAGATCCACCCCGTTCTCGATCACCTCGACGCGCCTCGCCCCGCTGACGGACGCCGCGTCCTTCTCCGACATCGTCACCACGCAGGCTGCCTCGCTCCAAGCCCACGTCTCGAAGCGCCGCCAGCGCTCCAATTGCTGCGCCGTCTCCCAGCGCGGCTTCTCGCGCTGAAGCTGCTCGTACAGGTCCAGGGTAATGTCGTGCTCCACCAGAATCGCCGGGATCTCCCCGCAATCCGGTGCGTACAGCCCCATCTGCGTGAACTCCAGTTGCGCGGCAAATGGCTTGTGCCGGCGGATAGCCTCCTTCAGCGCCGCTCGGAATGCCGGCTGGTCGTGCTCCTCGACAACGTCCGGGCGGTCCGTCAGCGGCCTCAGATGGCTGCCCTCCCTGCGCACCAGCACGATCTCCCGGCAGAGCTCCAGTAGTTCATCCGCAGGACGTGAATGCTCGTCGCAGAAGCAGACAAGGACGAGATCGTATTCGCGCGCCGCCTGGCGCATGAGGTTATACATGCGCACTGCCCCGCCATGCGAGAGCGGAAATGGCAGATAGGGGCTCGCAACGACGAGCGCCGGTCTTTGTGATTCCCGGCGCGCGCCGGGGAAGTTCGCCACGTCGCCGCTGCACAGCGCCAAAAGCAGCTTTTCATCGACAACGGGGCGAGGCGCGCGCTCCACCCATAGCGGCAGCTTGAAGGACTCAGCCAGCGAGGGCAGCGCCCAAGCGGGCGGCTCCATCTTCGACGCCAGCAGGTTCAACCGCCACAGCATCCTACGGCACTGCGCCCGGAATACCTCTGCTGAAGCCACCGTGCGGGCCAGGAAACGTAAGAAGTTTCTTTCGACAAACTGCTGAATCTGATTGTCTGTGAATAGCTTGCTGGTTGTCGACCGGTGATGGTGGATCACCTTCGCCTGCGCCGCCAGCACCGTTGGCCATCCTCGCAGCCACGCCCTGTAGCCAAGATCGAGGTCCTCCACGTAGGCGGGCGTGAAGCATTCGCCAAAGCCGCCCAAAGCCCGCAGCCTGGCAGTATCGTAGAGCGAACAACCTCCGCTGCCATAGAGAACTGGCGTCAAATCCTCACCTTCCACTGGAGGCGGACACGACAGCGGAAAGTCCTCAGGCGCGGTTCGCGCCCGCCAGATGGTCTTGCCGGTCTCTTCGCGGCGCTTGCCTTCGGGGAAGAAGATCTGGGCGCTCGAGCAGAACAGGCCGGGCACCTCGTCGAACGCCTTCCGCAGTGCGGGGAAGAAGCCTTCTCCCACCACCATGTCGTTGTTGAGGAGACAGGTGTGTGAGTAACGGGCTTCGCGAACGCCGAGATTGGCCGCCGCGGCGAAGCCGAGCCCTTTTTCGGAGGCGATGAGGCGGACCTCGGGCCACTCCAGCCCGAGCCAGCCGGTTGTGCCGTCGGTTGAGCCGTTATCGACGACGATGATCTCGCTCGCCACCTTCGCAGCCTCGCGCGCCAGCCCCGGCAAAAGCGCCGCCAGCAGTTCGCGGCCGTTCCGCGACGGGACGACGATGCTGACGCCCTCGGGGAGTCCCGGCTCGACCGCCTCAGCCGGGGCGGACGCCGCGAGCCGTTTCCGCAGCGCGGCGAGGACCAGCGCCAGGCGCGCCAGGAGGAAGGCGGCCGGCCGCCGGTAGGCCCAGGGATGAAACAGCCGCCAGAGCTGCGTATAGAGCCAGCCGCCGGGCTTCGTCTCCCAGCGGATGAAGTTGCGCGTCCTCCACGCTAGATGCCGCAGGATTTGAGGGGCGGAGCCCGGGCGCAGCGCGAAGTGATTCAGATTCTCGTTGAAGCACAGGACGCGGGAAGGCCGGAGCCGGAGGGCTGCGAGCCGCATGCGCCAGTAAGGCATGCGCGGCTGGAGGATCATGGCGCTCCATGCGACTTCGGCGTCTTGCAGCTCGTCGCGAATCCGGGCGAGGTTCTGCTCGACGGTGCGGCCGAGCATATATGGGATCCACTGCCCGCGGGGAGGGGCGAATTCGCTCACGACGCACAGGCGCGCTGCGGGATCGATCTTCTGCAATTCCTGGAGGAACGATTCGATGAGATCAGCGGAGCCGGATGCAAAGCCGACGAGCGTCCGCTCCCGCCGCGCCATATCAAATGAGCGTCCGCCACGATGGCAGCGGGCGGCCCTCCAGGTGATCCTGCCAGAGCGCCAGCGCCTGCATCGAGAAGGCGGTGGAGACAGGGTTGGAGAAGTTGGTCGGCTTTCCGTCCCGGCGGCCGAAATTGAATCCGCCGTCCAGGCGCGCCTCTTCGGACGTCATCTGGTGCGAAGCCGTCCAAGCCGCCTCTTCCGCGGCTGCATCCTCGTCGAGCGGCACGGCGCCGAGCTGATCGGCCCAAAGCCGGACGCGGAGCAACTGAGCCACGGCGTCGCTGCGTTCGAATCCGTCCCTGACGGCTCTGAGGTGCGCGGCGGCGCGGGCGATCCCATCCTCGAGAGCCTGCCGCACCTCGGGCCGTCCCGCGCGCGGCAGCAGCGCTTCGAGAAAGTACCCGAACGCGTGCAGCCGGTCCATGATCCGGCCGGGCTGCGGTTCGTGCTCGAAGAAGCGCGAAGAGGTGCGCAAGGCGCGGCCCAGAGCCTTTTCATACTCGCCGGTGAATGTGCTGTCGCCCGTGCATTCGGCCAGTTCCAGCCACGCCAGGGCGGACTTCAGTTGATAGCAGTCGGACGTACGCGACCACCGGGCGTCGCGCGGCGTGGGCCGCTTCAACGGCAGCTCGAGAACCGGGTGGATGTCGTGTTCGTTGACGAAATCGCGCCGCATGGATTCCCCGCAGCGAATCGCGGTCTCCAGATACCGGCTCTCGCCGCTCTTGCGCCAAAGCCGGATGAGCCCGCGAGCGATGATGCCGTTGTCGAAGAAATAAGTGTGCCTTTCGGGAATGTCCCCGTCCGCCGACCACTCGAACGGCATGGCCGAGCAGCTCTCGTCCCAGGCATGGCACAGGACAATTCCTGCGGCTTCGGCGGCGGCGGCAAACTCGGAGCCTCCCAGGCGCTCCTCGAGTTCGAGCAAGGCGCTGACCGCATATCCGGTAATCTCCGTGCTCACGCGCGCGTTGCGCCGTTCGCCGATGAAGTGGTAGCGGGCGACGCCGCCTGAAGCCTCTTGAATCCCGGAGGACAGGAACCAGCGCCCGGCGCGGCTCAATGAAGGAGGTGAAAAGACCGGTTCGGAAGTCAACTGTGAAGCCAACTTGTCATTCTACCAGCGAAACCTGCCTTTGCCGGGCGCGGAGCACCATGAGGACGCGCGGGGGCGCGGCTGCGGCGAGGGGGCCCTCACGCTCCTCGATGGTCTTGCGGGCAAGGCCGACCAGGTCCCCGATGGGCTGATCCTCCCAGCCGAGCAGCGTATCGATCAGCCGTCCCTCGCTCCAAGGTTCGGCATCGTCCGTCCCCGCGATCCGTGTGACCGCGTCGTTGGCGATGACCATCATGTCGCCATTGCCCAGGCGGACCGGGCGTTCCATCCACGCCGATTCACACTTGGGATCGAGCGGCGAGACCTGGCCTTGGAGCCGGAGCAGATCGGCCCCGGTCTCGGACCGGCGCAGCAGCATGGGGGGGCAGAAACCCGCGTTGACGTAGGTGAGGGATTGGGATTCGGGGTTGAAGCGGGCGACGAAGAGCCGCACGGGCGGGGCGCCCTCAGGCCAGGTGAGCGCGCGGCGGACACTGGACAGCATCGCGGAGAGATCTTCGTCGTAAGCCCGGAAGCGGCTGCGGATGAGGGCCTGAAGCTGGACGAAGCGGACGACGGCATCGCGTTCGGGGGCCTCGATCTCGGCCAGCAGCAGTCCGGCGGCGCGGCGCGGCAGCGCGATGACGTCGTAGAAGAGAGGGCGGTTGTGCTCGCTGCCCCACCAGCCGACGGCGAATTCGACTTGGCCGAGTTCGACAGATTCGGGCGGCAGCAGGTATTTTCTGGCGGAGACACCGAATTCCTGCGAGGCGGCCCGCCGCGCCTCGGCGGCGCGCAGCTCCGCCAGCTCCTGGGCCTGCCTGGCGTAGAAGAGGCGGTCCGTCGACTGCCGCACGACGGCTTCGGCGTAGCGGATGGCCGCGCTCGAGTAGCTCCCGGCGGCTTCCGGCGGACCGAACAGATAGAATCCAGACAGGACTCTGCCCACGACGAGCGGCACGATCAGGTGCGCCTCCATGGCGCGCAACTGCTCCTGTTCAACGGCCAGTTGAATGGCCGGCCCCTTGGACCAGGCGAGCGGGCGGCCGCCCCGGGCGGTGACGATGCTGTGCGGCCCCGGGAACCGGGCGAGTTCCTTCGCCAGCAACGACTGGCCGCCGAAGACGACCGGTGTGGAGGGAGGCGATGGATCGTGATGGACGGGCATGAAGTCCTCGCTGCCGCGCACGTAGAGAGAGGCCGATTTGGCCCCCAGGCCTTCACGGAGCAGGCGAGTGGTTGTCGGGCGAATGGCGTTCGGTTCACGGATTGCCCGCAGCGCCTCGCCGGCCGCTTGAGCTTTGTCGCGCCATTGCCGCGTTTCGGCGTCCATCGAGAGCGTCCACGCGATGATCTGCCGGATCAGCCAGTCGAACAACACCCATGTGGTTGCGGCTGCGACGCCCATCAACGCCAGCCGCAGGTTCGTGTCTTCGCGGGCGGTGAGCCCGAAGACGAGGACCGCGGAAATCGACGAGATCGCCGCCAGCAGCAGGTAGGGTTCCAGTCCCGGGGGATTGGCCGCGCCGCGGTTCCACCAGGCGAACCGCGCCTGCACATAGAACACTCTCGTCGAGAAGACGAGCGTGAGAATGCACAGCAGCAGCAGCGGGACGAGCAACAGCCAGATGAGAGAGGGCAGGAACTGAATGACATCCCGCATAAGCGCTATTTGCGGTCGAAGAACAGGAAGTACTGATACGGAAGGATATCCAACTCCTTCGAGAGAGCGAAGCCGGCGGCTTCGATTTCGCGGATCATCTCCTGGCGGGCGATCTTCATGGCGATGCCCGGTCCGACCGGGAGCTCGCGTTTGTGGAAGTCGATGACCACGAGCCTGCCGCCGGGCTTGATGGCGGCGCGGACTTTGGCAAGATACGCCGGGCGGTCGTCGATGTGGTGGAGGACATCGCAGAAGAAGGCGGTGTCGATGCTGGCGGGAGCGAGTTTGGGATCGTCGTTCGCCGCGAGCACCGTGGTCAAGTTGGGTGAAGCGCCGTTGGCCGCCATTTGCAGCAGCCGAGAGTCGATGTCGACAGCGAAGACCTTGCCGGCATGGCGGGCGAAGCGCCGCGAGAAGTAGCCGGTGCCGGCGCCGATATCGGCGATGGTCTCAGTGGGCTTGAGCTCGAGCGCGGCGACGACCTCGTGCGGCTTTTGCCAGGAATCGCGCAGCGGGTCCTCGAGACGCCTGGCGTATTCGGCGGCGTCGTGAGTCATGCGGTGTTCGCCGTGCCGCTGCGCCGCGAGGCAGCAGGCGATGGCGGCCAGGAGGCTAAGCCTTGCCAAGTTCACTGTGCTTCTTCCCGAAGATGAAATAGATCGCCAGCCCCGCGATCGACCAGAAGACGAAGCGCATCCAGGTTTCCAGCGGCAGCGCCAGCATGAGGATCAGACAACTGGCCACGGAAATCAAGGGGAACAGCGGGCCGAGCGGGACGCGGAAAGAGCCGCGTCTTTCCGGATGGACGCGCCGGATGATGAGGACGCCGAGGCTCACCACCATGAATGCGAAGAGGGTGCCGATGCTGGAGAGATCGGCGAACGTTCCAACGTCCCAGACGCCGGAGGGCAAGCCGACGGCGAGCCCCGCGATCCAGGTGCTGACGTGGGGCGTGCGGTGCTGCGGGTGAAGCCGCGAGAAGAGCCTCGGGAGGAGGCCGTCGCGCGACATGGCGAACCAAATGCGGGCCTGTCCGTACTGGAAGACAAGCAGCGAACTGACCATGCCGCCCAGCGCGCCGATGTCGACCCACTTCCACAGCGTGTTCATGTTCAGCGACTTCAGCGCGCCGACAACGGGGGCGGCGTTGTTCAACGTGCGCCAATCGGCGATGCCGGTCAACACGAGCGCCACGGCGATGTAGAGCGCGCCGCAGACCACCAGGGTGCCCAGGATGCCGACAGGCAGGTCGCGCTGCGGGTTCTTGCATTCTTCGGCGGCGGTGGAGACGGAGTCGAAGCCGATATAGGTGAAGAAGACAATCGCCGCGCCGGTGAGCACGCCCGTCATGCCGTTGGGCAGAAATGGCTTCCAGTTCTCGGTCTTGACCGCGGCGGCGGCGCCGAAGACGAACACCAGGATGGCGAGGATCTTGACGATCACCATGATGTCGTTGGCGCGGGCGCTCTCCTTGAGGCCGTAGACGAGCAGCCATGTGAGCAGCATGACGATGAGGAAGCCCGGCAGGTTGAACCAGGCGCCGCTGAACTCGCCGCCGACGATGGCGGGCTCGGTGAGTTCGCGCGGCAGGGCGAATCCGGTGACTCCTTCAATGATGTGTTTGACGTGGGCGGAGAAGCCGACGGCGACAGCCATGTTCGAGACCGCGTATTCGAGGATGAGGTTCCAGCCGATCATCCAGGCGGTGAGTTCGCCGAGGGTGGCGTAGGCGTAAGTGTAGGCGCTGCCGGCGACGGGGATGGCGCAGGCCATCTCGGCGTAGCAGAGCGCGGCGAAACCGCAGGCGAGCGCGGTGAGCAGGAACGACAGCGAGACGCCCGGGCCTGCGCCCGGGCGGCCGATGGTGAAAGTGGAGTCGCCCCCGCGCAGAATGAGGTCCATCAGGGGGACGTTCATGAGCGAGTGATACGTGCGGACCTCGCCGGCGGCGGCGGTTCCGGTGAGGATGAAGATGCCCGACCCGATGACGGCGCCGATGCCGAGAGCCATGAGGCTCCACGCGCCCAGAGTCCGCTCCAGGCGCTTGTCCGGCTCCAGCGATGCGGCCACCAGGGCGTCGATGCTCTTGGTGCGGAAGAGTTGCTTCAAACCGATGGCCTCCCGAGATCGGTGTGGGGCGGGCCCATGGCCTGCGGCCCCCTCTCAGGACGACACGGAGGGCTGAGCGCCCCGCGCAGCCTGAGAGGCTGCCCCACTGACTACCGCTTGCGCTGGCCCTTGGCTATGGTCTTGACTTTCCGCTTCATGGAACCGCGGGGGACATCCTGCGGCCGTTTGGCCTTAGGGGCGGCCTTCTTGCGGGCGGCGCGCTTCAGCTTCTTGCGTTCCTGGGTGTCGGAGATGTTCTTCGTGTTCATGACAAAACCTCAAAAGATTGTACTTGATGGGATCATTCCTCGGTGCTGAGCCCGGCGAATTTGGCGACCAGCTTCTTCAGGCCATGGCGCTGAAAGCTGATGGTCAATTTGGCCTCGTCGCCCTCGCCTTCCTTGCGCATGACGGTGCCGCGCCCGTACTTCGGATGAATGATCGAAGCTCCGGGTCTGATGCCGCCGGGCTTGCGCGGCGGTTTGGCGGCGGCGGCAGGTTTCTGCGCCGGCGGAGGGGAGGGCTCCGGGGCGGAGGCTGGCCGCGCCGCGGCCTGCGGCGTTTGGATTCCGCGCTCGGCAAAGAACTGCGAGATGTGGTCGAGCGAGTTGTAGGTCTTGCCGGTATACGTGTTGCGGCGCACGGCTTCGCGGACCATGGCTCGTTCGCCGTAGAGATCGACGGCGCCGGGCGTGCGGCGGTCTTCGGTCAGGTCCTCGAGATAATGGCGCGGAATCTCGCTCAGGAACCGTGACGGGGTGCAGGGTTCCGGCGGGGCGCCGCCGTACTTGCGGCGGAAGCGCGCGCAGGAGACGTAGAGCCGTTTCATCGCGCGGGTCATCGCCACGTAGCAGAGCCGGCGTTCCTCTTCGAGCTGTTCTACAGTCTCGCGCGAGCGGCTGTGGGGGAAGATGCCTTCTTCCATGCCCGCGATGAAGACCACGGGAAACTCGAGTCCCTTGGCGTTGTGCATGGTGAGCAGGCTGATTTGAGCCTTTTCGTCGACCTGATCGGCGTCGGAGACCAGCGCGGCGTAGTCGAGGAACTCGCGCAATCCCTCGCCGCGCTCGGCGGCGTCGGCGGCGGCCGAAATCAGCTCGTCGAGGTTCGCGAGGCGGGATTCGGAATCGAGGGTGGCGTCGTTGGCCAGCATCTGGCGGTAGCCGGTCTTCTCGAGCACGGCGCGCAGCGTCTGGTCCGGCGGCGCCGCGGCGGCACCGGCGCGGAGCTCGTCGATCAACCCGCGAAACGCGGCGAGGCTTGCCTCGGCGCGGGCGCCCAGCAGATGCTCGTCGCAGGCGGCGCAAATCGCCTCCAGCATGGTCAGTTTGCGTTCCGCGGCGATCTTCTCCAGTTGGGCGGCGGTGGTCTGTCCGATGCCGCGCGCCGGGACGTTGAGAATCCTCAGCAGCCCGATGTTGTCGCGCGGGTCGAGCAGCAGCCGGAGGTAGGCCATGGCGTCCTTGATCTCGGCGCGCTGGTAAAAGCTGAGACCCCCCACGACGACGTATTTCCTGCCGTAACGCCGGAGCGCCTCTTCAATGAGCCTGGACTGGAAGTTGGTGCGGTAGAGAACGGCGATCTTCAGATCGGGATCGTTGCGCAGGAGCTTCTGGATGGTTTCGGCGATCATCATCGCTTCCTGCTCGCCGTCGGCGGCTTCAAAGTAGGTGACCGGCAGTCCTTCCTCGCCGGCGCTGCGCAGCAGCTTCTCTTTTCGAGCCTTGTTGCGCTCGACCACGGCCGCGGCGGCGGCGACGATTGTCCTGGTGGAGCGGTAATTGATCTCCAGGCGGACCACTTTGGCGCCGGGGAAATCGTGTTCGAAATCGAGGATGTTGCGAATGTCGGCGCCCCGCCAGCCGTAAATGGATTGATCCTCATCGCCGACGACGGCCACGTTCCTGTGGGGTCCGGTGAGCAGCCGCATCAGTTCGTACTGCGAGCGGTTGGTGTCCTGATACTCGTCGATCATCAGATGCTCGATGCGGCGGGACCACAGTTCGCGCGTAGGCGCGTCGATCCGGAGCAGGCGCACGGCTTCGAGCAGCAAATCGTCGAAGTCCAGGGCGTTGGCGGCTTCAAGGGCCTGCTGATACTGTTCGAAGACGACGGCGAGGCGGGTCATCTTGGGATCGGCGGCCTGTTTGGCCAGATCGGCGGGACCCTGCTTCTGGTTCTTGGCATGGCTGATGCGCGACAACGCGGCGCGGTGCTGCATGAACTTTTCGTCGAGGCCGAGCCGCTTATAGATCTGCTTGATCAGCGCGACCTGGTCGTCGTCGTCGTAGATGTTGAAGCCGGTGGTGAAGCCCGGCCGGACCTGCGCAAGGGGAGCCCCGTCGCGGCGCAGAAGCCGGACGCAGAACGAGTGGAAGGTGCTGACGCTGGGCCCGCCGCCCGACGGCGCGCGCTGGAGCAGGCGGAAAACCCGCTCGCGCATCTCTCCGGCCGCCTTGTTCGTGAAAGTGACGGCCAGGATCGAGGGCCCATAGACCCCATGCGCGTGAATCAGATGGCTGATCCGGTGAGTGATCACTCGCGTCTTGCCGCTGCCCGCCCCCGCCAGGATCAGCAGGGGTCCTTCGGCGTGCTGGACGGCTTCACGCTGTTGGGGATTCAACCCGGAGAGATAGTCGGTCAAGGGCGTGACAAACCTGAGTGTACCATGCGGCCCCGATTGAGCTTGCGCGCACAATGCCTCGCTGGGATCGCGAGGCGAAGCGGGCGCGTTCCGACGTCCATCACCCCCATCTCCATCAGTTTGCCGGCCTCCGGCTATCGCATTCGGAAACAACTTCTCCAGACGTTGTAGTAACCTGATCTCTGGCGCTTCCGCCTCAGGTGATAGATAGATGCAGGCCAGCGCGTTTTTTCAGGCCGACGCGGCGGCGCGGGCGTCCGCGCCGAAGATGTTACTGGACTTTACAGTCATTGAACGTGCCCGGTCGGGCGATCCGGCGGCGTTCAACGAGGTGGTCCAGACCTATCGCCGGCGGATCTTCGGGACGATTGCCAGATTGATTGGCAGGCCGGAAGACGTGGAGGACGTGGCGCAGGAAGTGTTCCTGCGGCTGTATTACTCGCTGGATCAACTGAGGAGCGCGGAGGTTTTCGAGCCGTGGCTGTACCGGCTGACGGTAAACGCCGCGCTGGACTATCTTCGCAAGCGGAAGAAGCGGCGGAACGAATCGCGGGTAAGCGACCTCAGCGAGCAGCAGGTGATGATGGCGGATGCAACCGCCGGCGCCCGTGCGGGGCACGAGGAGAGTTACCGGGCGCGAATCCGGGAGACGGTGGAAGAGTTGTTGTCGTCGGTGAGCGACGAAGACCGGGCGCTGTTGACGTTGAAGGAAGTTGAAGGGCTCTCGTTGAAGGATCTCGAGCGGATTTATCACGTCAACGAAAACGCTCTGAAGGTCCGGCTTTTCCGGGCCAGGCAAAGGGTATTGAAGGCGTTTCATGCGTCACGGGGCGCCGCCCCCGGAAAGGATGCTGAGTCATGATGGAGCCGGGCAAGCACGATCATCGGCTGGACGAGTTGTTTGCGGCGTATCGTGAGGCGTGCTCGCCGCCGGAAGCCGGCGCAGACTTCATGCCCCGGTTGTGGGAGCGGATTGAGAGCCGCAGGCGGTGGATCGATCCTCTATGGCGGTGGGCGAATGGCCTTGCCGCGCTCGCGGCATTCGCGAGCCTGTTCTTCGTTCTCTTGCAGGTGCTGCCGGCCAAGTCTTCGTTGACCGCCACGCGGAGCTATGTGGAAATGCTGGCCGAAGAGCACGAGACGGAGGAGATGGAGATTCAACTGGCGTCCTGGTCGCCAAGCGCCCGGCCGGGAGCCGACGGAGCGGGCAGATGATTCATTCTCCGGCCAAAGCATTTCTTGCCTTGGGCCTGGTTTTCGTGAGTGGCATCGTGCTGGGCGGCTTGGGCCACCGCTACTTCAGCTTGCGTGAAGTCGAGGCGAGCAAGCCGCGGCGGCCGAGCATGGAGGAGATGCGGAAGATGTATCTCCAGGAGATGAAGGACCGGCTCAACCTCAGCTCGAAGCAACTCGACGACCTTCGGGTTGTGCTTGACCAAACCGACGCCAAGTACAAGGAAGTCAGGGAGAAATACCGTCCAGAGATGCAGGCCATTCAGGACGAGCAGGTGACGCGGATTAACTCGCTGCTCAGCGCCGAGCAACAGCAGGAATACGCCAAACTGCGCAAAGAGCGCGACGAAAGGCGCCGGAAAAAAGACCGGGACAAGTAAGGCGCTTCACGCCACGGGCTGCTTGTCGCCCGCCCGCTTTTTCTTCAGGTCGGCGGAACGCTGCATTTTCTTCTGGAAGCGGTCGACGCGGCCCTCGGTGTCGATGAGCTTCTGGCGTCCGGTGAAGAAGGGGTGGCAGTTGGAGCAGATTTCGACGCGCAGGTCGCCCTTGTGGGTGGAGCGCGTCCTGAAGGTGTTCCCGCAGGCGCAGATGACGTTCACTTCATTGTAGGCAGGGTGGATTCCGGCTTTCATCGCTTGTCCTTGACTTCTCAAGTATAGCAAACGGGAGGCCAAAACCCGGAATTGGCGGGCCTTGAAAGATGGAAAGAGAAAGCCCCCGCGGCCGAACTCCGGCGACGGGGGCTCCGGTAGCCTTGAGTAGGAGGCTTGCGGCCTCAACTGCGCACTGGGCGACCGGGTGGCTTGAGGAGGACTCCCTCAAATCGAGGGAGCCACGGACCCTAAGAAAGGACACCTCTCAGTGCGATCATCCAGTGCGCGACCTTACTACCAAAACTCATTTTCTGGACCACCTCCTTTCTTCCGTGATGGCTTGATCATAAAGGCAGATCGGGTTTGAGTCAACTGAAATCTCAAACAAAACAAGATGAAAATGTTGCAACGAACGGCGCCTCCGGCCCAATCCGGCGCTGTGGCGACAAAAAGAGGCCGGGCATGGGGAAACCCGGCCTCGACGCACACAGGAAGATGTAAGGGAGGCAACCTCCCACCCAGCGTCGACTGAATCTCTTGACCCGCGTCTGAGCGTGCAAGTTGGCTGCCAAGCGCGCGGAAACCGTAAGTGATTGATTTCCCGATTTGACTCGTCCAGGTCTTCCGGTTTTGGAAGCCGGAGCATTCCACAAACCGGAGAGTCACCAGATGGGTACAATGGCTGGGTGGTGCAAGCAGGGCCAGAGTCCGAGGCGCCGGCGATGACGACACCCTCACAGTCCACGCGCAAGGGGTTGTCAGGACTGTTCTTTTCGGGCTTCTACATCTCGCTGCTTGGGGCGATCCTGCCGGCGTGGCGGCACCACATCGAGCCGGACTATCTTCTGATTGGCGCCTACTTCCTCTTCCAGAACCTGGGAGTGCTGGGCGGCACGGTGCTGGGGGACTGGCTGAACCGGCGGCGGGGCTTTGGATTTGCGATGAGCCTGGCGAGCGGGCTGGCGTCGGCGGCTCTACTGGGGCTGGCGGTTTTCTCGCCGCCCATGCCGGCGTGGGGAAGACTCCTGTCGCTGATGCTGCTGGGCGTGAGCGCCGGATTGCTGAATAACGGGGTGATGCAGGCGATCACGCCGGCGTTCCAGTTCGACGCGGCAGCGACGCTGAACCTGTCGGGAGTGGTGTTGGGATTGGGGTGCCTGGCGTCGGCGCTGTTCGTCAGCGGGACGTTCTTTGTCTACAGCGTGTCGAGCATCCTGGTGCTGCTTTCGGTGGCGCCGCTTTTTGCCTGCATCGTGTACGCGCGGTCGAACCTGCCGAAGATGCCCGTCTACGAGCAACTGAACTGGCGGGAGGCTTGGCGGGACTTCAAGAGTCCCGCGGCGATTCTGCTGGCGCTGCTGCTTTTTGTTCAGTTTGGCAGTGAGGGGGCGGTGGCGGGGTGGCTGGCGCTGTTCTTGAGTCTGCGGCTGGGGCAGAGTCCGGCGACATCGTTGCTGCTGCTGGCGCTGTTCTGGGCATCGCTGCTGATCGGGCGGGGCGTGGCGCAATGGCTGCTGCCGCGAGCGCCGCATGGCAGGCTGTTGCTGGCGGCGGTTTTTCTGCCGATGTTCGCCTGCCTGATCCTGATGGCGACCGATAACCTGTTCGGCGCGATCACGGGCGCCGTCCTGATGGGCGCGGGGTTTTCGATCATCCTGCCGCTGGTGATGGAGCGGATCGGCGACAGGTTCCCGTATTTCCATCCTGGCTTCTTCAACGGCATCTTCTCGCTGGCGATCACGGGAGGGCTGCTGGCGCCGGCTTCGCTTGGGGTCTACGCTCACTTTTTCGGGCTGAAGGTGGTGATGGGGCTGCCCCTGGTCGGTTCCGTCGTGGTGCTGATTCTGGTGCTGCTGATCTTTCTGGAAGCCAAGTTGTCCGGCAGAGCGGTCAAACTGTAGGTCCGGCGAGCCTCACTTGAGCGGGATGACGAGTTTGCCGGCGGGACCCTCGTAGACGAGATCGACCGATTTCAGTTTTCGGATCGGCTCATCCCAGGCGAAGTACAGCAAGCCTGCGACGGGGCGGCCGACCTGCCCATCCACCAAGGCGCGGCGGATCGCGGCGTCGCCCGCGTCCTGTTCCTGGTTTTCATCCTTAATTCTGGGTGCGTTGCGGTTTCCGGCGGGCGGGCGTGCCTCCGGATCGCCGGGAAACCGCGGCTGGCGGCGCTCCGGGCGGACGACGATGACCGCCGGTCCGATCCCGCCCGAAGTCGTCACGCCGCGCTCCTGCTCCCAATGCGGGTTGCGCAGCGCGCCGGCGACAATTCCGGGCGACTGGGCGACGAGATCGCGTTTTCCGTTCAGGCGGAGCCGGAAGTCGCCTGAACCCAGGTTGACCAGCTTGCCTTTGATAGCCGGATAGAAACCCACCTCGACGACCATGTAGTTTCCGGTCATGTAGCTGGTCTTCTCGCCGGGCAGGTAGCGCCCAAGGAATTCAGCGCCGATGCTTGCGCCGGCGGTCTTGGCGTGGGCGGGGTAATCCTCGGCTTTCGGCTTGGGCTCGATGGCGCCCGCGGCGAGGGTCCACGCTGCCAGGCACGCGAGCAGAGCGAGCCTCATTGGCTCAAGGTACACTAAATGCCTCATGTGGAGATACGCCGCCGCATTCATTCTGGTTACTTTTCCCGTTCATGGCCAGAGCCTGGCCTCCAGGATTGAGACGATCCTCGGCTCTGGCGGCGCCGCCCGCGCGCTTTGGGGCGTGCATGTGGTTGACGCCGCGACAGGCAGGATCCTCTGTGAGCGCAATGCCGCGCTGCCCATGACGCCAGCCTCGAACATGAAACTGCTGACGACAGCGCTCGCCCTGAAAACATTCGGGGCGGAGCACCGGTTCGAGACGAGGGTCGTTCTCACTGGCTCAGGCGATTTGGTGCTGGTTGGCGGCGCCGATCCGTCGATCTCCGGGCGGATCTACCCCTATGTTCGCGAAGGAACGGCCGACCCGAGACAGCGGCTGGCCGATCTGGCCAGACAGGTGGCGGCGGCGGGGGTCACGCGGGTGGAAGGCGACCTGATCGGCGACGACACGCTGCATGAACATGAGCCCTGGCCGGATGGCTGGGCGGCGGGCGATGTGCCTTGGGAGTATGGGGCGCCGGTGAGCGCGCTGACCTACAACGACAACGCGGTTTCGATCACGATCCGGCCCGCCAGAGAGGCGGGCGAGGGTGCCAGGGTGAGCCTGAAGCCGGCGCTTGGCTGGTTCACGATCCACAACACGCTGCGGGTGGAAGCCGGCGCGAAGCGGGAGATCCGGCTGGACCGCCTGCCGGGCTCTGCTGTCGTGAGGATCTACGGGACGGCTCCGCCGGGGGCGGCGGCCGCGACGCAGTGGATCGCCGTCGACGACCCGGCGCGGTTCGCGGCCGAGGAGTTTCGCAAGGCGCTGCTGGAGGAAGGCGTTGCGGTGATGGGTGCGGCGCGCGCGCGCCATCGCGGCGCCGGCGAGCCATGGGTGGAACCGCAGGGCAGGACCGTGGCGCAGCGGTTGTCGCCGCCGCTGGCCGAGATTGTCACCGTGGTGAACAAAGTGAGCCAGAATCTGCACGCAGAGTTGCTGCTCCGCGAGATCGGGAGGGTGAAGCGCGGCCGCGGCGCCCGTTCGGCCGGCGTGGAGGAGTTGGAATCCTGGCTGATCTCGCTGGGCGCTGACAAGCCGGAGCTTGCTCTGGCGGACGGCAGCGGACTGTCGCGGCCGGCGCTGGTGTCTCCGCGGGTCATCACGGCGGTGCTGCGCTCGATGGCGGCATCGGCGGACGGGGAGACGTTCTGGAAGTCGCTCCCCGTGGGCGGAGTCGACGGCACGCTCTACTCACGGTTCCGCGGGCTTGGCGACGCCAGCGCGATCCGGGCCAAGACCGGCACGATCCGCCACGTGTCGGCGCTGTCCGGCTATGCCGGCCCGCCCACCGGGCAGGGGGTCGCCTTTTCGATCATCGCGAACCACGCCACGGCGCCTTCCCAGGAGATCCGCGCCGCCATTGATAGAATTGGAATGGCGATTCTCGAATCGCTGCGCTGGATCGGACTTCCATGGGACGAGGGGCCCGATGTGGGGGGGCCGCACGGTCCGTATCGCCAGAGCGAGCGTTTGCCCATTTACCGCGAGCATGCGAATCGTCTGCT